>CADBGD010000015.1:28192-34445 GCA_902794115.1 Oscillospiraceae bacterium | reverse complement strand
TGGTGTACCCATTGCAAAAAGCTTCGTGTCATTGTCTTTTTCATATTTCTCGACCTCCTTCTTGATCTTTTTTCTGGCAGAGCTAAGACGCCACAGGATAGTTCCCTGCGGTACACCAAGAGCCTCGGAGATCTCTTTTACTGATAATTCATTGAAGTAGAAAAGGATGATCGTTCTTCTGACGTTCTCAGACAGAGAATTCTCAATTATGTCCATAATGATCTTTCTCGTTTCTGCTGATTCTACGAGAGAATCCGGAAGAAAGTCTTCCGGTACGTCTTCAGCGCTTTCAAAGAATTCATCTTCCACATTGACGGTCTTTGTCAGTTTGATCCGATCCAGACACTTATTGGCTGCAGTCTTTTTCAACCAGGCATGGACCTTACTCTTATCCTTGATCGTATCATAGGATCTGATCAGCGAGATAAATGTCTCCTGGACGATATCCTCTGCATCATCCTCATTTTTCAGAAGAGACATGGCCGTCCAGTATACTGAACGGTATGCTTCGTTATAGATCTTTTCGAGTTCCTGGTTTGTCATCTTAGCCTCCTTAAATCCGCATCTGTCCTATAGACGAATAACGGAAGGAAAATATTGGCTGTTATTTGAAAATATTTTTCTCAAAATCGAAAAATCGAATTCACGCCCCGTTGCCATTATTCTGCGCCTCGCAAATAACAGCGTCAACACAAAAGGGACCTTTCTTTTTAGAAAGGCCCCTCTACAGACTATTCAATGCTGTACATATCTGAAGCGGACTTGCTTCTTTGAAATCAGTCCAGTTCGATCCACATTACCGGTCTGACAGCCGCACCATACTTCCCGTCACGTCCATCGTCATCAACATAGTAACTAAGGCCGATTCTTTTACCCATGGCTCCTGCTGCCGCTTCTTGCACGTCTCCGGAAGAGCGCAGCCACCACCAGCAGCACGGATAAATCTGAGTAACCCCGTTATTGATCGCATATTCGGTCGGGAAGCACCAACAGTTTCGATCCCCGATTCCATATACATTCGGTTCGTCCTCTTTCTCATTTATCGAGCAGTGATAGTAATCCATGACTTCATTGATAGAGAGCAGGAACACCTTGTCTGTAGTGTCGTTTCCCCCTGCTGTACCGTACTTGGGATTGTCTTCATTTTTCAGCGTTGTTTCCACGATCCTCTGTTGCTCCTCTTGGGTAAAAGCAATATTCATAAAGTCCTGGTTCAACCAGGCTCGAAGCGTACAGTTCTCCCAGGTGACCGCAACACAATCCTGATTATAGGGCTTACAGTCCAGTCCATATTTACTTATGATAAGTGCTTTTCCGTCTTTAATCTCGAGAACCTGCCATTTGATCGGACGGACTGCGCCATCTGAATTCTGCGGGTAAGTACCAAATGTGATATAATCTCCAACTTCCACTTTGGATAAATCCTGTTCCAGAATCCGATCACGGCCTTTTCCGGTGAGATCGATCCACATAGAAGGACGAACGGCGCCGTCTACAGAATCCGCATCAACCGAACCACTACCGGTGCATACACCAACTGCAGTAACATGTGCAGCAACAGTATTATGGAACCCTGGGGAGCGCAGCCACCAGCCGGTTAGCCCGTTGTATTTCTTATTCGTGCTTTTTGTTGCAGAATAGACATACACGCCTTGTGCTACCGCATAATCTGTCGGCCGGCAGCAACATTCATCCCCTGAGCAAAAATCTTCATCATTATCGATATATTTCTCCAGATTGAAATATACCTGAACCTCCTCCAGCGAAAGCAGGAAAATCTTATCCACTGTGTCATTTCCGCCATCTGTACCGAAGTTCGGATTACAGTCATTGATTACGGTAGCATTCGCGATCTGCTCCTGTTCTTCTTCAGTAAAAGCGGTATTCATGAAATCATTATTCAGCCATGCGCGAAGTGTGCAGGTTTCCCAGGAAACATCGCCTCTCATTTCATTGTATGGCTTCGCATCCAGGCCCAATTCGCTTATAAGAAGTGCCATGCCATCCTGAACATCAAGAACACGCCATTCGATCGGTCCTACAGTACCATCTGCCCCTTGCGGATAGGAACCATATGTAATCGTATCTCCGATTTCCACTTCTATGACTGTTTCATCTGAATCATCAAAATCCAGATCGTCCAAGTCTTCATCGTCGTCTTCATCGTCGTCTTCTTTATCCTTTACCTTTTCCTCAACCGTCGTCTCCCCTTTATTCGATTTCTTTTTCTTCTTACTGGTCGTCTCATTACTGCTGCAGGCAGACAGCAGCATAGTAGCTGCTATCAATATTGATAATACTTTTTTCATACTCCAACCTCCGTGTATATAAGAATGCTTTTTACTTGTGTTTTCGGTTCAATGTCAGCTCTTCCGCTGTAATCTTTTGACTTGAGTCCGGTATTCATTCTCAAGAAGCAGTTCACCCTCTTCTATCGTGTAATAACAATACGTTGCTTCTTCGTTTTCAAGAACGATCAGCATCCATGGACCATCTACAGTATAGACACCAGAATCCTCTTTAGTTACACCATTCTTTATCTTTATGGCGGTACATGTATTATCTGAATTAAAAATGTAGTACAAAGTCTTGGTATCCGTTTCTTGAATCCATGTACCTACAAGATCCGGATCGATCTGAAGATCCAAATCATTGACATCGACATGCACTTTTCCATCATCGATAGTATAGCTTACCGCTTCTTTATCTACCCATATTGCAGGACGCACGCCCTTTTTCTCCTCTGTGACAGATATATTTAAATCAAGAGCGTCATAACTATTCACATAAATCGCCTTGGTAGAATCAGGTTCGCTGGATCTTCCCCACCATCCCGACCGCACATCGTTCGTAGCTGCATATCTCGTTGGGCCTTTACATTCACTTATATCATTTAAAATGGCAAAGTAAAAATATGAGTCTATATTGGAATCCCCTCTAAAATACTTCATACATTCTTCCACAGAGAGGAGAAAGACTTTATCTACTGTATCGTTTCCAAAATCCTTGCCCGTATAGGAGTCAACTCCGTTAATCACAGTCGTATCACTTATCGCAGCCTGTTCTTCAGCAGAAAAAGCCGCATTCAGAAAATCACTGTTCAACCAGGCACGAAGTGTGCAGTTTTCCCATCTTCCTCATTGTATTTCTTGCCATCAAGAATATATCTGCTGACAAGAAGCAATTTTCCATCCTGTTCGTCAAGTATGAACCACTCGATCGGTTCCGGGCCATTCTCATCATGGACATCCTGCTCGTAGTGACCGAAAACCACATACTCATACCTCTCACCTGTGGGAGTGGAATAGGTCTGGCCGTATGTGTCGGTGACCTCTGTTTCTTCGGAAGAGGAAGCTGTCACTACCGGATCCACTGTATCCGAAACGGTGGATATACCTTTCGATTCATCTACATTTGGCGCAACGGCAGGATCGATTTCAACAGAACTATCTTCTTCACTGACCGTTGTGATCTTGGTCTGTGATTTCTTTTTTGTCTTTTTCTTCTCCTCCTCTTTGGGTTTAGCAAGCATAATCACTCCGGTAACTGCTGCACCGGTAAGTATCACTGCGATACTGGAAAGAATAATCTTCTTCATCATGGCACTCATCCCCTTTTTGGCTGCTACTGAGGCAACCTTCATTCCCGTATTGGCAGCCGTTTCTGCTGCAACTGCTGCACCGGTCTGTGCGGCTGTCCGGGAAGCAATTTCAGTTCCGGCTTCTGCTGCAGAGGCAGCGGAGCCATCGGCAGATGCGGTCATAAGTGTAAGTGAAGCGGACATGGGTTTGATCGGCAGCTGTTCCGCTTCCTTCATGAACAGCTTGGTTAAGAATGGTGTACCCATTGCAAAAAGCTTCGTGGTGTACCCATTGCAAAAAGCTTCGTGTCATTGTCTTTTTCATATTTCTCGACCTCCTTCTTGATCTTTTTTCTGGCAGAGCTAAGACGCCACAGGATGGTTCCCTGCGGTACACCAAGAGCCTCGGAGATCTCTTTTACTGATAATTCATTGAAGTAGAAAAGGATGATCGTTCTTCTGACGTCCTCAGAAAGAGAATTCTCAATTATGTCCATAATGATCTTTCTCGTTTCTGCTGATTCCACAAGAGAATCCGGGAGGAAATCCTCCGGCACATTTTCTGCCGTTTCAAAGAATTCATCTTCCACATTGACGGTCTTTGTCAGTTTGATCCGGTCCAGGCATTTATTGGCTGCTGTCTTTTTCAGCCAGGCATGGACCTTACTCTTATCCTGGATCGTGTCATAGGACTTGATCAATGTGATAAATGTCTCCTGGACGATATCCTCTGCATCTTCCTCATTTTTCAGAAGAGACATGGCCGTCCAGTACACGGAACGGTATGTTTCGTTATAGATCTTTTCGAGTTCCTGGTTTGTCATCTTAGCCTCCTTAAATCCGCATCTGTCCTATAGACGAATAACGGAAGGAAAATATTGGCTGGTTTTTTGAAAAAATTTTCTCAAAGTCGAAAAATCGACTTCACGCCCCCATATCCATCATTTTGCGCCTCGTGAACAAGCGAAGTCAACAAGAAAGGGATTCACTTTTTAATGGAGTGAATCCCTTTTTGATTTCGTCTTTTATTTATTCATTTTTGAACCGCAGATCACCACATCTCTGGTGAAATACTTCGGTTTGTTCTCCTCCTCATCATACTTAATGATGAGGCAAGATGCACCTTCCTTCGCTTTATTATACTCAGTTGCGTTTACTCTATATCGTCCTCTGGAACCATCCTTATTCTCCACTGTAAGGAAGCATCGGGGACTCCGAATACCGTATCTGGTCTTAGCATATACGATTCCTTCACTGACCATATATTTCCGGTTCTTGATAGCTTTAGTCTTTGTTCCATGATCTTTGAACAGTAGCACTGTCAAGAACAAGAGAAACAGCGTACTAAGGATCAAGGGAATACTGCTCCCCCACTTCTTAAAAGCAAGACATGCTATAGTCGCTGCTATAAAACCGATATCAAGCAGGAGGATACAAACGATCGACACCACGCGTTCCACGACCAATTGCTTACGAAACTTCATAATCTCATCATGCTCAAGAGCATCCGCACTTCGCAGTTCCAGATGGTTATTCTTTCCCATTTTGTTTTTCCTCCTCCGCTAAAGCTTTTGAATACAGATTTATGTTACCACAATCCCGCAATCTGTCTCTTATTCCCGAAACAGAAAAGGATGTGTCTATCTCCCATTTTTGTATAACAAAAGGGTCCTTACCTTCCGGTAAGAACCCTCGGTTGTTATTTGTTATTACACCTCTCAGAATCGGATCTTCCGGATCCCCATCTTTTTCTTTCTTCTCTTGCTCTGCGCTACAGAGATAGCGGTGAAAGAGACAAGACCGATTACGATCAGTCCTAATACGATCAGTACGATACTTAAGACGGGATGGGCCTCAAAGAAGGATTTCTCCTCTTCCTTCTGGGCCGGCGCCGTATTTGTGGTCGTCTCGGCCGGTGCGGTTTCAGTCGGAGCCGCCTCTTCAGTAGTTTCAACTGTACCGGTCTCCTCCTGCTCACCCGGATGCACGTAAGATCTTTCGCCTGTCGGACCCATGCCTTCCGGAGCATTGTATCCACGGTTGTCGACTACATTTCCTTCTACGCGGTGAGTCGGATCGCTTTCCCAGCAGCGCAGGTTCGCTTCACGTACGATCGCAGCCACATACACCGTCTGGTGATCAGCCAGATCATACGGAATGCCGCATACGCAGGTGATGATCTCATGACCGTTCTCATTGATGGTCAGAACTGTCATACCGGTACCGGCTGTCTTGGTCGTTCCGGTCTTTCCTCCGAATACCTGGGCACAATGGCAGTCTTCGCCGATGATCCACGGGTCAGTCAGCAGATTGTTGGTATTCTTTACGACCTTCCAGCCGTCAAAGGAGTGCTTGTTATCTGCTTTGAAAAAATGTGTCGGTGTGCTGATCACACGGCAGAAATCTTCAAACTGGAGCGCGTAATTAAACATCATCGCCAGTTCTTTTGCAGTGGTATAGTGCTTTTCATTCTGAAGACCGTTCGGATTCATGAAATGGGAATTGGTAAGTCCCAGCTCCTGGATCTTCATGTTGGCAATATACGCATACTGACCGATCAGAGAGAACTTGTTCGGATCCTCTGTGGTCGGGCTGCCGTCCGCATTCGGTGTCGGAAGCGGCGTCGTTGTCGGAAGCGCGCCCTTCTGTGCGTTATAATGCTTGGCGATTTCT
>CADBGD010000015.1:0-28140 GCA_902794115.1 Oscillospiraceae bacterium | reverse complement strand
TCTTCACCCAAGACATTTGCCGCATCATTTCCGGAAGGAAGCATCATACCAAAATAAAGTTCATTGGCTTCCAGTTCCTCGCCGGTAACGAGTCCCATCATAGTGGAATTCGGTGTGGTGGCATCCATGGCCGTCTTACTGACCGTGATCAGTTCATGCGGCTCCAGATATTCCATCGCCAGCGCAAGTGTCAGGATCTTGGTCATGCTGGCCGGGTAAATGCGCTTGTCTTCCTCTTTCGAGATGATCACCTGACCGGTGGTGCGGTCATAGCAATAATAGGAAGCGCACTGTACCTGATCCAGAGACGGAAGTTCCAGGACCTGCTGTCCGACACCCTTGGAAGATCCGTCTACCGAACCCGCGGGTGTGCCGGCAACACTCTGTCCGCCATCCGACGCAGCTGTGGTCTCATTATCCGAGGCCAGCACATGCCGGCGAAGAGCCGCAGCCGGTGCCAGCACCATCATGAATGCCAGGAACCCTGCTAATACACTATGCTTTCTTTTCATACCTGCCCGATTCGAATTGATTCTGGTAGTCATGCTTCCGGATTCTCCTCATTGGTCTCCGGTGCCGATGCGCCTTCTTCTACCGGGTTTTCATTTTCAGAAACAGTCTGACCGTTTTCCCCCTCGGAAAGTGCATTTTCACCTTCCGCACCTTCTTCCGGCTCTTCTGTTTCTTCTTCGTGATCGACGATGGCCACATCGACGATCGTGCTGTTCTTACTTCTCATCAGGGTGACGCCCTGGGTAACACGGGACAGTACCGGGATCTCCTTGGCCCACAGACGGATCACGATACCGTCGTTGTTGATGATCAGGATATCCTTGTCATCGTCGACCAGAAGTGCCCGTACCAGAGGTCCGGTCTTATCCGATACACGGTAGGTCATCAGACCCTTACCGCCACGGGACTGGACACGGTACTCATCCATCTCGGTGCGCTTACCGAAGCCCTTCTCGGCCACAACCAGAAGGTTGCGGTTCTCGATGACCGGTGCCATGCCGATGACTTCATCGCCTTCACGTAAGGTGATACCCTTTACGCCCATGGTATTTCTTCCGGTGCTTCTTACCGCATTCTCGTTGAAGCGGATCGACAGACCGTTCTTGGTAACAAGTACGATCTCCTGGTTGCCGTCAGTCAGGTGTACGCCCACCAGCTCATCCTCTTCACGGATGTTGATGGCGATCAGGCCGCTTCTATTGATACGGGCATAATCAGCAAGCTCGGTCTTCTTTACGATACCCTCACGGGTGGCCATAGTCAGGAATCCGCCGACTTCAAAATCACTTACCGGAATGATCGTACGGATCTTCTCATCTGCTTCCAGCTGGAGGAGATTGACAACAGCGGTACCCTTTGCAGAACGTCCTGCCTCCGGGATCTGATAGCCCTTCATGCGGAATACGCGGCCGCGGTTGGTGAAGCACAAAAGCGTATCGTGGGTCGAAGAGGTCAGGATCTTGGTAACATAATCCTCCTCGTGGGTTGCCAGGCCGGAAATACCACGGCCGCCACGATGCTGGCTCCGGTATGTGTCGATCGGAACACGCTTTACATAACCCAGGTGGGTCAGCGTGATCACGATCTGCTCTTCCTGGATCAGGGACTCATCGTCGATGTCATCCTCATCCGGCGGACCGATCTCGGTTCTTCTGTCTTCGTAATACTTCTTCTTGATCTCCAGGATCTCGTCCTTGATGACCTTTCTAAGAAGTGTCTCATCGTCGATAACATTTCTGAAGTAAGCGATCTTCTCGTCCAGTTCTCTGGCTTCTGCTTCCAGCTTCTCTCTTTCGAGACCGGTCAGACGGCCGAGACGCATATCCACGATATGCTGTGCCTGCTTGTCGGAGAAACCGAAGCGCTCGCACAATCTTGCCTTCGCCTGATCCTCGGTTCTGCTGGAACGGATGATCTGGATAACTTCATCGATATTGTCGATGGCGATCAGGAGGCCTTCCACAATATGCTTTCTGGCCAGTGCTTTTTCCAGATCATACTTGGTACGGCGAAGAATGACATCTTCCTGGTGGGCGATGTAGTAAGTCAGCGCATCCATCAGATTAATGGTCTTCGGCTCCAGTCTTCCCTCCGCATCCGGAACAAGAGCCAGCATATTGGCGCAGAACGCATCCTGGATCTGGGAATTCTTGTAAAGCTGGTTGAGCACAACGTTGGCATTGGCATCACGGCGCAGCTCGATTACGATACGTACCTTCTCGTTACGGTCGGACTCATCACGGATATCAGAGATACCCTCGATCTTCTTCTCTTTGACCAGCTCGGCAATACGCTCGATGAGACGGGCCTTATTGACCATATACGGCAGGTCGTGAACGATGATACGGGAACGGCCGTTGCTCATGACCTCGATATCAGTATGGGCACGGACAACGATACGGCCCTTACCTGTGCGGTAGGTGTCGCTGATGCCTCTTCTTCCGAGGATCATACCGCCTGTCGGGAAATCCGGTCCCTTAATGACGGTCATCAGATCTTCGATGGTGGCCTCCGGGTTGTCCAGGAGCATAACCACACCGTCGATGACTTCGCCCATGTTATGCGGCGGGATATTGGTCGCCATACCTACGGCGATACCGACAGAACCATTTACCAGAAGGTTCGGGAAACGCGACGGCAGCGCAACCGGCTCCACATCGTGCTCGTCAAAGTTCGGGCGGAAATCCACCGTCCCCTTGTTGATGTCGCTCATCATTTCCATGGCGACCTTCTGCAGTCTGGCTTCTGTGTATCGGTAAGCAGCCGGCGGGTCACCGTCCATGGAACCGAAGTTACCATGGCCTTCTACCAGCATATAGCGCATAGAGAAATCCTGCGCCAGACGAACGAGAGCATCGTATACAGAGGCGTCACCATGCGGATGGAAACGGCCCAGCACGTCACCTACGGTGGTGGCGCACTTACGGTACGGCTTATCCGGGGTAAAACCCTGGGTGTACATGGAATACAGAATTCTTCTGTGTACCGGCTTCAGACCGTCACGGATATCCGGCAAAGCACGGTCCGAGATAACGCTCATCGCATAGTCGATGAACGACTTTTTCATTTCTTTCTCAAGATCGACCGGGATGATCGTAGTCTGCTCCGAGCAAAAGATAGCGTCTACTTCCGCTTCCTGCTGTTTGCGCAGGTCCTTGCCGGAGAGATTGTTACTTGTTGTAGAATCAGACATGCGTCTTCCTCCCTTTATACCCTATTACAAATAATCACCCGTATATTTTACCACAACATGCACTTTCACGGTGGTAAAATCGCGAATTTTTGTATAGAATAAATCGTGATTTGAATTTCAAAAAAGATGCAACAGATTCTGTTTGCATCTCGTCTAATGAGTGAGGCAGGAAAAGCGTAATGATTGCGGAGGGAACAAACACAAACGCAGGAAACGGTATGCTCGATGTCGAGGAACTGTTCCGCCTTTATGGTAACGATGTGCTTCGTATGTGCAACGTATACCTTCGCAAACAGAGCCTCGCCGAAGATGCTTTTCAGGACGTATTCGTCAAGATCATGACGAAGTCCGGATCGTATCGCGGCGACAGCGATATCAAGTATTGGATCTTGTCTATCGCACGCAATGTCTGTCTGGATTATCTGAAGTCCTCGTACATGAAGCGCACGAGCTTCCTGGGCGACCTTCTGGATAAGACCAAGCCGCAGAGCGAAGAGAAAAAGAGGATCAAGCCCCTTCCCGGAAATCCTGTGGAAGACCGCCTGATCGAAAAGCTGGATACCAGCAGTCCTCTTCTGGATGCGGTGCAGGACCTGCCCGCAAAGTATAAAGACGTGATTTTACTCCGTTTTTACTTTGATATGGATAACGCGGCCATCGCCAAGCAGCTCGATATTACGGAGAGCACCGTACGGAGCCGCATGATGCGGGCGCGCGCCAAACTGAAAGATTTTTGGAAGGAGGGCGAGTGACATGTTCGGAGATGATCTGAAGAAGAGTCTGGAACCTATTAAGACCTCGGACGAGCTTCTGGCAAAGACAAGGCTCGCCATTGAAAAAGCCCGTCTGGAGCAGGCTAAGGCCTCCCTGGAACCGGCACATACTGAACCTAAGAAGCGTTCTTTCTCTTTCGGATTCTCCTGGAAGATGGTAGTCCCGATCGCCTGTGCCCTCCTGGTCGTCGGCGGAGCCGTGATGGTCACAGACTACCTGGGCAAAGCAAAGAAAGCAGAGTCTAAAGACAAGATAAAAACGCACAACCAGGAGATCGCTTCACTTGATAAACAATTAGATGCCGCAGTAGGCGGAGACAGATATAACTATGCGGCGGATACGACAGTCGCCTCGGTTGAGCATGAGGCTGAAGACGTCGAAGGCCTGGATTGGGAGAATTCACCCGTAATGGAAGAAACGACCGCTGCAGAAAGTTCAGAAGCCGCCAGCAAAGGAAATCATCAGAAATCCGATGGCTCGATGAGTGTGCGGCCATCCAAGGCTTCCGAATTTTACGCTTCCGTGCAGGTAGATGGTTCGCTTCTGTGTATTTCGGATGACCGCCATTCTCTTTTCCTGGCAGATCCCATGACTGGAAATCCGATTCCGGACGAAAAGGGAAAACAGGTTCCGGACTTCAGCTTCCTTGATGAAGATCAGAAGATCCAGGGTCTGAATTATCTGGAAAACTATGGTCTGCTCTTCGTTTCCGTCTCAAGTGATCAGGCCTGGAGCAAGCAGAGCATTGAGCATCTTTACATCTGTTCCTATAAAGACGGTGTCCTTCAGTCCGAAACACCCGAAAGTTGCGACTAAAGACGGTTTCAGCATAAAAAGTGACTTAGAAATCAAAAAGGATCTCCTAAGATGAAAGGAGATCCTTTTTTGTTACAGGATCGGTTCTTTTTCAGGTTTTCCCTGCGCCCGCGGATACTTTGGCGGGGTCGGCCGGACTTTCCGGATCACCACGATGGTCCGCTTCATATCGGTTCCGGGAAGGACGAATTCTCTTACCTTTTCAATCGTACCGCCAAGTGTCACGATGGCTTTCTTGGCTGCTTCCACTTCATCTTCGGCATGTCCCTTCATTGCCAGGAAAATGCCGCCGACTTTTACATACGGGAGACAGTATTCACAGAGAGTGGGCAAAGATGCGACCGCCCTTGCTGTGGCAATATCAAACTTTTCCCGGTAGTTTTTATTCTTCGCTCCGTCTTCCGCACGGCTGTGGATCGCCCGGATCCCGGAAAGCTCCAGTTTTTCACAAACCGCATCAAGGAAGCTGATACGCTTTTTCAGCGAATCCAGAAGCGTGACCTGAAGCTTCGGCATCGTCACTTTCAGCGGAATACCCGGAAAACCGGCACCGGTTCCCACGTCGATAAGGGAAAGATCTTCTCTCCCCTGCTTTTCTTCTTCTTCCTCAATATGCGCCACCAGCGTCAGCGAATCCACAAAGTGGCGGATCGCGATCCCCTGGTCATCAACGATATTGGTCAGGTTCATTTTCTCGTTCCAGGTACGAAGCATAGCCGCATAGATATGGAAGGCGTGGATACTTTCAGCCGAAAGCGGAACCGAGATATCCTGGCTGCCATCCGTCAGATAAGGCGAGATCTCTTTTGCCTTTTCGATCTCCTCATCACTGGTCACGATCGGCTCATGGGCAGGCTTGGCCGCTTCTTTCGGCTCCGGCTTATTTCCCATCAGGTCTTTTCGGAGAGTCTTCTTCTCGTCTTTAGACAGGTTTTTTCTTTTCTGCGGCTGGATCCGCTTATTCTTGTCCATGGCCATTATCGGTTTCCTTCTCTTCTCTTTTCTTCGCTTCCAGATATACCAGAAGGACTGCTATATCTGCCGGGGAGACACCGGAAATACGGGATGCCTGTCCCAGAGACATCGGTTTTCTCTGCATCAGTTTACTTCTCGCTTCCAGACGGAGTCCCGAAATCTGATCGTAGGGAATGTCCGGCGACAGTTTCTTTTTTTCCAGATTCGAAAACTTCCGGATCCGCTCTTCTTCCAGCGCCAGGTAGCCTTCGTACTTAATGTCGACTTCTACGGCAAACACCACGTCGTCCGAAAGCTTCGGCCGCTTTTCATCTACCGGTTCCAGATCCCGGTAATGGATCTCCGGGCGCTTGATCAGTTCCGAAAGGGAAATGCCGGACTGGGTCGGAGTACTTCCGCATTTTTCCAATATCGCATGAAGCTTCTCACTGGGCGGCAGATGGGTGCTGCGAAGACGGTTCTTTTCCTCTTCGATGGCTTTTCTCTTCGCCGTAAATGCCGCGTAGCGTTCTTCGCTGATCAATCCGATGTCATGTCCGATTTCCGTCAGGCGGGCGTCTGCATTGTCCTGTCTGAGGAAAATACGGTATTCGGCGCGGGAAGTCATCATACGATACGGCTCCTGCGTTCCCTTAGTCACCAGATCATCGATCAGAACGCCGATATATGCCTGGGAACGGTCAAGGATCACCGGTTCTCTGCCAAGAACCTTCATGGCGGCATTGATTCCGGCCATCAAGCCCTGGGCCGCCGCCTCTTCATAACCGGAAGACCCGTTGATCTGTCCTGCCGTGAAAAGACCGCTGACAAAAGTGGACTCCAGAGACAGATCTGCAGTTGTCGGGTCGATGCAGTCATATTCGATCGCATAGGCCGCACGCTGGATATGGGCTTTTTCCAGTCCCGGAAGAGAATGCACCATCTGTACCTGCACATCTTCCGGAAGGCTGGTGCTGAATCCCTGAAGATAAAGCTCACGGGTCTCTTCACCCATCGGCTCCACAAATATCTGGTGCCGGCTCTTATCCGGAAAACGCATGAATTTATCTTCGATAGAAGGACAGTACCTTGGACCGATTCCTTCGATCACACCGCTATACAGCGGCGATCTGTCCATATTTTCCGAAATGACTTTTCGTGTCTCCTCGGTGGTCCATACCGCGTAGCAGGGGATCTGCTCCTTGGGCGGCATCTTTCCCTCCATCTCATTTTCGAAAGAAAACGGCGGCATATCCGGCTCTCCGGGCTGGATCTCCATAACGGAAGTATCGACAGTCCTGGAATTCACACGGACCGGGGTGCCGGTCTTAAACCGCTGCATGATGATTCCGGCTTCGGCCATACTTCTGGAAAGGCCAACAGAACGGGAAAGTCCGTCCGGTCCGCTTTCCACGATCACCTCACCACGGATCGTTCTGGATTCCATATAGGTTCCGGAGCAGACTACCGCCGCCTTTACATGGTAACAGGCGCCGCTTCTTGTCCGGACTCCGGTCAGGACTTTTCTTTTTTCTCCTTCTTCCCAGAAAAGCTCTACGACTTCTCCCTGAATCAGAGAGATATTTTCTTCGTTTTCGATTCTTTCTTTCATTCGCCGGCTATAAGCCGCACGGTCCATCTGGGCACGCGGGGAAAAGACGGCCGGTCCTTTCGAACGGTTCAGCATACGGGTCTGGATAGCAGAAAGATCTGCCATTTCACCCATCACGCCGCCCAGTGCATCGATCTCACGGACAAGCTGTCCCTTTGCAGTTCCGCCGATACTCGGGTTACAAGGCAGGTTGGCCAGCTGATCCAGATGCAGCGTGAAAAGCACTGTAGAAAGGCCTAAATGAGCGCATGCGAATGCTGCCTCACAGCCGGCGTGTCCGGCGCCGATCACAGCCACGTCGTACGTGCCTGCCTCATACCAGGACTGATTCTCTTTTACCTGTTCCCAGTTTCCCATGTTCTCTCCTGTTATTTTCCTACGCAGAAGCGCGAAAAGATCGTATCTACAAGTGTATCACTCACCGATTTTCCGGTGATCTCGCCGATATCTTCAAGGGCTGCGCGGATAAGAAGCGCAGGTCCTTCCAGCGGATCTCCCGCACGAAGCGCGGCGATGCTTTTCCCGACTTTATCCAAAGCCGAAGAAAGAACTTCGAAATGTCTCCTGTTGGTCAGAAGAAGCTCCGACGAAGAAGTGGCACCCATCTCCTCGAAGGCCCCCTGGATGAATCCTTCGATTTCCGAAAGTCCGTCGCCGGTGGCAGAAGAAAGGCTTCCGCACAGATCCGGCTTTCGGGAATAGCCTTTTCCGGAAATCAGCGACAGGACTTTCTCTTCCTGCTTTTTCACCGTTTCCTCGTCGGAAGTATCCGACTTACTGATCAAAAGGGCAATCTTCGTTTCTTTAGGAAGGCTCATGATCGGATCGATCAGATCCGTAATTGTCTTTTCTTCTTCATCTGTGGAGACGAGCCACAGTACGATATCCGCTTCGGTGATCGCTGCAGTTGCCCGGTCCACACCGATGGCTTCGACCACATCATCCGTTTCCCGGATGCCGGCCGTATCGATGAGCTTTACGGGAATGCCACGGATACTTGTCTGGACTTCCAGCGTATCTCTCGTGGTGCCCGGAACATCTGTCACGATCGCCCGGTCATAGCCGCTTAAGCAGTTCAGAAGCGAGGATTTCCCGCTGTTGGGGATCCCGCAGATGACGATCTTCATTCTCTCCGAAAGGATCCGTCCCTGCCTATACGAAGCGGTCAGTTCCTGAAGGCGGACATATGCCGATTTTTCCAGGTCTTCCGCATAGCGCTTCTTCGTCTCTTTATCGTCTTCGTCCTCGATCTCATCCAGGAACAGCTCGAAATGCGCCAGCTGCCCATAAAGAAGCGAAGAAATATTCTCCGCCTGTTTCTTTAACGAACCGGAAAGCTGGGATTCCGCAGCGCGAAGAGCCAGCTCCGAGTCGGCCGCGATCACGTCCATGACCGCCTCTGCCTGAGAAAGGTCCAGTTTTCCTGCCATAAAGGCTTTTCTGGTAAATTCACCGGGACCTGCCATGCGGGCGCCATTTTCCAGTAAAACGCGAAGGATCTCCTGCCGGACGGTCAGACCGCCATGACAAGAGATCTCTACTGATTCTTCACCTGTATAAGAATGCGGTGCGCAAAAACGCGTCACCATGACTTCGTCAATGGTTTCATTCGAGGAAGGATCGATAAACGTACCATACGCAACGGTATAGCCTGCCATCTCCGTGACAGTCCCGGCATTACCTGCCGCACGGCGGATCCGGATGACCTTGTCGGCCACAGAAGCGGAGAGCTCACCGGCCATGCGGATCACTGCGATCCCGCTAACTCCGGGTGGCGTAGCACATGCGCAATACGGCTTATCCAAAGATCCATCGCCTCCCTCAGGAATAAAGAAAGATTATTCCAGTGTGACCACAACTTTGCGGTTCGGCTCTTCTCCTTCACTATGAGTGGTGACGCCCTTGACGCCCTGCAGCTCAGAGTGGATGATACGGCGCTCGGCCGGATTCATCGGCTCGAGTACGTAATCACGCTTATTGCGGAGAACTGTGCTGGCAGCCTTATGAGCCATATTGATCAGCACTTCTTCTCTGTGCTTTCTGTAACCGCCGATGTCGAGAAGAACACGCAGTCTCTCCTCACTGTGACGGTTGGCAACCAGATTGGTCAGGTAAGAAATGGAATCCAGTGTTTCGCCGTGACGGCCGATTGCGGCACCGCAATCCTGACCGGTGACGGTAATATGGATCACATCCTCTTCACGGTAGGAATCCAGTTTTCCGTGGATGCCGATACCGGAAAGAACATCTGCTACAAAAGATACGGCAGCATCTTCTGCTTCGCTGGCCTCATCGCCTTCGAAAGACTCATCGTCGCCGTAATATACGTCGCCGTCTTCCTCTTCTTCGTCTGCTACTTCCGCGGTTACACGGACAGTCGCTTCCTTTTTGCCCAGGCCAAGAAAGCCCTTATCTTCTTCGACAACTTCCACCTGTGCCTGGTCTTTCTCCACGCCCAGCTCAGCAAGTGCCAGTTCGATAGCTTCCTCTACGGTCTTCGCGGTCTTGGTCACTGTCTTTTCCATAGCCTTATAGCCTCCTTACCGCACCTTATAAAAGGCACGTATTATTATTTCTTGTTCTTACCGGACTTTCCGGATGCATTTCCGGAAGCCTGCGCTTCCAGCTTCTGCTTTTTCTTGAAAACCATCTTTTTCTTTTCAAGCAGTTCTTTTTTCTTTTCTTCGTAGGGCTTATTAAACATGTAATAAGTCAGAATAGTCTGGATCACACCCATCAGGTTACCCACGATCCAGTAGAAACCGAAAGCGGCCGGGAGCCAGAATGTGGTCGCCAGCATGAAAGCCGGCATGATGATGTTCATGATCTTGGTAGTACGGGCAGCCGGGTCATCCGGAGCATTGAAAGCCGGATTATTCTTGGCGCGCTCTTTGTCTTCTTTTCTCTTCTTAGCATCTGCACGGGTAGCAGCCATCAGGTAGTTCTGGAGAAGTGTGGTCAGAAGTACCAGGGCCGGGATGATCAGGAGCGGCAGATAGATAGACGGCTCTTTGGCGATCGTGCCCGGGTTAAAGGACGGTTTCTTTCCCAGATCCATACCCAGGAACTTCATGTCCGGGATCTGCTGGGCCGTGATAAGACCGCGCTTTACCACACTGCTCATAGCAGCGCCGTCATTCTGAAGGCGTGTGATCAGGGAAATGTTATCTTCGACGACACCACTGATATTGAGGATCTCGCCGATCTGCTTGATATTGGATCTGCTGACACCCATGATGTACTGCAGGGGGCAGCGTACGATGTAATATGTCGGGAACAAAAAGAAAATCGGCAGGAGCGGTACGAGACATCCGGAGAAAGTGGAAATACCATTCTCCTGGAGAAGTTTCTGCATCTCCTCATCCTGCTTCTGCTTATCGTCGGCGTACTTTCTCTTAATGGCAGCCTGCTTGTCCGCCAGGGTCTGCTGCTTCATCATGGCCTTCGCAGAACGCACGTTAAGAGGCATGGTCAGACCACGTACGATGATCGTCATGAAAATGATCGCCAGGCCGAAGTTACCGAAAAACTCGTAAAGAAGGCTGGTCAGCCAGCCGAATAACTGTGCGATCGGCCCGAAGATAAAGTCGAATAGTCCAAGCTGGACCAGATGTGATAACTGCATATATCGCTCCTACTTCAGCGGGTCATATCCACCTTTGGAAAACGGATTACAGCGAAGGATCCGCCAGATCCCCTTTAAGGAACCGCGGAGAAAACCGTATTTCTCGATTGCTTCGAGAGTATATTGCGAGCACGTCGGATAGAATCGGCAGTGCCCGATATGGTCCGGGCCATGCGAGTTCTGATACATTCGGATCAGTTTGATCGCCAGCTTCTTCATACTTCATCCACGGAATGCAATAATCCCAGTTTCGAAAGATGTCTTCCCATTTCTTGTTCCACCTCCTGATATGTCGGGAGTCCCCCCCTCGACTTCATCAGGAAAATGATGTCATATCCGGTATTGACCAATGGCTCATATACCGAGAAAGCCGCCCGCATCAGTCTCTTTGCACGGTTCCGGGCTACAGCAGTCTTCCTGCCGTGTCCGTTGGTAAAGCCTACGCGCAAAAGCCCGATGGGGATCGGTGTCAGATTATGCTTCAGATGAGGACTGCGCTTAAAACAGTGCACACTCAGATATTTTCCGGTAGCAAAGCTTCCCCGCTTATATACACGGGAGAATTCATAATTCAGACGCAGCGTCTGTGTTGTCCTAAGCATCGTTCACCAGCTCCGGCCTTCTAAAAATAAAGGACCACTTGGGTGATCCTTATACTGTAAGACTCTTTCTTCCCTTCAGTCTTCTTCTCTTCAGTACGTCACGTCCGGAAGCGGTCAGCATTCTGGCACGGAAACCGTGTACCTTGGATCTCTGTCTCTTCTTAGGCTGATATGTCATCTTCATATGGATCTACCTCCAAAAATTAGTCTCTTTTACCTTCTTATTACTCGAATAGTCGATACAAATAGCGATAGAATTATACTAGGTGTCAAGAGGAAAGTCAACCCGTTACCAGATCGAGCTGTGCATCTGAACGATTTTGTTGTTCCGGATGTACACACGGGGGATACGTTTTCCGACAAGACAAGTCACTTCATAGTTAATGGTATCAAGCATATCCGAGATCTCATCCACCGGGATCTCCGCTTCTCCGCAGCGGGATTTCTGCTTTCCGAAAAGCACTACCTCATCTCCGACGCGGGGCTTTTCCGGAAGATCTGTCACATCCACCATGCACATATCCATGCAGATATTTCCGACTACCGGCGCCCGGTGTCCGTTGATCAGTACCTCCGCCCGGTTGGAAAGCCTTCTGAGATAGCCGTCCGCGTAGCCGATCGCGATGGTTGCGATGGTGCTGGGACGTTCCGTCTTAAAGTGTCTTCCGTAGCTTATGGTCTCCCCGACAGGGATCTCTTTGACATGGACGACACTGGACTTCAGTGTCATGGCCGGCCGCACTTCAAAATCCGTATAGGGACTGGGGCAACCCTTGGGCATCATGCCGTAGGTGATCAGGCCTGCGCGGACCATATCCATATGCATCTGCGGGAAACGCAGGATGCCGGCGCTGTTGCAGATATGCTTGGTGGGGATCTCCAGACCCCGCTTTTCCAGTTCTTCCGCCATCTTCGTAAAGGACTCGAACTGCTTCATGGTATATTCGTCATCATCGGTATCCGACATGGCAAAGTGGGAGAACATGCCCTCGATCTCGATGCCCGGAAGCTCGGAGATCGCCAGGATCGCCTCCACTGAAGACTCTCCGGCAAGAAAACCCAGACGGTTCATGCCGGTATCGTATTTAATGTGGATCCGGGCCGTGCGCTCTAAGATGACCGCTTTCTTGGAAATAGCCTGGGCATATTCCAGAGAATAGACGGCCTGCTCAATATCATTTTCGATCAGCTGGGAGATCCGTCTGGGATCCGTATGGCCCAGGATCAGGATCGGGGCGGTGATGCCGTTATCCCGGAGCTCGATCGCTTCGTCCAGCATCGATACCGCCAGCTTGTCAGCGCCGTTTTCCAAAAGCACGCGGGCGACCTCGATGGCGCCGTGACCATAGGCATCCGCCTTTACCACGGCCATGATCTTGGCGCTTCTTTTCGTGACGCGCCGGATCTCCCGCATATTTTCCGCCAGTATATCCAGATTGATCTCCGCCCAGGAGCGGTTCGGAAACTTATCCATCATGATGTGATCCCTTCTTCCCACTGAAGCCTCTGAAAGCAGGCTCCGAAATATGTCCACAGGTCTGTCGGAAGCATGGCTCTCGCGCCGAGCTTTTCCCGGCAGAGCTTTCCGGCCAGGCTGTGAATGCCGACCGCTGAAACAGCTGCCTCCTCTTCACTCATGCCCTGGGCTAAAAGCCCGGAAAGCAGTCCGGCCAGTATATCGCCGGAGCCGCCTTTCGCCAGTCCTGAATTGCGTACAGGATTACTATACCACTTCCCTGAAGAAGTAAATAGGTTCGTTTCATTACTTTTGAGGACCAGCACGACGCCGTACTCCACGGCAAAAGCACCGGCGGACGCGTAGTCCCCTTCTTCCCAGGACGGAAGAAGGCGCTTAAATTCACCCAGATGCGGTGTCAGGACAACCGGGGAAAGTCCTTTTTCCCGGCGGGACTTAAGAAGAGAAAGCATCTCCGGATGGGCCGAAAGAACTGTTAAGGCTCCCGCATCCAGAACAAGGTGCGGTGCATTTTCCAAAGCAAAAGGAAGATTGGAAAGTACATCCTGCCGGTCGGGCTGAAGGCCGGGTCCCATAAGGACCGCCTGCTTATCGGAAATGATCTTGGAAAACCAGCTTTCCTTTTCCGCCGGTACAGCCGGCATCAGACGGGAAAGACCGCCTGCCATCGGTACCAGAGGCGAAGATGTTTTTTCCTGCGGAAGCGGGATCCCCAGTGCCTCGGGGCAGCGGATCAAAAGCGGTGTCAGCACATCCTGGGAAGTCAGCACATAGACAAGTCCCGTTCCGGAACGCAGTGCGGAACCTGCCGCCATCACGGCCGCGCCGCCCATACCGGTGGATCCGGCATAGATCAAAAGCCGCCCGAAAGTTCCCTTGTGTCCGGTTTCCGGACGGGCAGGGCAAAGACGGGAAAGCAGAGTTTCATCGATCCGGATCGGCGTAGCCATAGGCTGTCCTCCTTATTTCTTCGGCACTTCGCTGATGGTGGAGATATCGAAAGGTGTCTCCTGGTAAACGTAGTAATTCAGCCAGTTCATAAACAGAAGCGTGGAACTGGAACGCCAGTTCATATGCGGTGCCTGGTTCGGATCGTCATTCGGGAAATAATTCTTCGGGATCTCGATGGGAAGGCCCTTATTGAGATCGCGGAAATACTCATCCCGCAGTGTATTGACATCGTACTCCGAGTGGCCCGTAATGAAGATCTGTCTTCCGGAAAGGTCGGAAACCGCGTACACGCCGCTTTCTTCCGACTCCGACAGAATACGCAGATTCGGGTGACGCTCGATATCGGCTTTTCTTACTTCCGTGTGACGGGAATGCGGTACATAGAAATGGTCATCGAAACCACGGAAAAGCTTGACCGGCTTTGTATAGGTCATGCTGTGCTCGAACACACCGAACATCTTCTTTTCCAGAAGATATTTCGGGATGCCGTAGTGGTGATAAAGGCCTGCCTGCGCACCCCAGCAGATATGCAGCGTACTGTACACATGGGTCTTGCTCCAGTCCATGATCTCACAAAGTTCCTTCCAGTAGGCCACATCCTCGAACTCCATCAGTTCCACCGGCGCGCCGGTAATGATCATGCCGTCGTAAAAACGGTCTTTGACATCGGCAAAGGTCTCATAGAACTTGACCAGATGCTCCGTGGCCGTGTGCTTCGGGTGATAGGACGCGGTATATAAAAGATCGATATTCACCTGAAGCGGAGAATTGGACAGCGCACGCAAAAGCTGTGTCTCGGTCGCGATCTTATTGGGCATGAGATTTAAAATCAGAAGATGAAGCGGACGGATATCCTGGGTATAGGCCCGGTCTTCCGTCATGACAAAAATACGCTCTTTTTCCAGGATCCCTGTAGCAGGGAGATTATTCGGTATACGGATCGGCATTTCTTATTCCCCCTTTCACAGGCACAAAAATTCGTTCAGGATCGATGTTTTCGGAACGAATGTCTCTTTGGCCTGCGGGATCTGCCGGAGCCAGACCTGCAGCATCTTGGCCTTCGCCACCGCCTTTTCGATGTTGGCGAAATCCTTCTTCACATTACTTCTTTCCATAAACACAGACGGCACCAGAAGACCCTGCTCATAGGCATCCAGCGCTTCTCCGATATCCCGGAGAGCCAGTGCCGCAATAACCAGCGGCTCATAGGCCAGGAAGGAATTTACGTGGTAGTCGGCCTTGGTCAGATAATCCCGATAGTAATCCTGCTCGGAATTCTGGATCATCGGCCAGTAATCGATGGTGGTCAGCGCATGGGCGCCTCTGTGGCGCACGTCACGGACGATGCGGCGGAGCATACGCATATCGTCGCTGTCCAGAAGACGGCTGTCTGCCATTACAGAAGCATACGGCATAATGAACACACCCAGATACTGCTCCCGGTTAAAGCTGCCGGTCGTCTCTTCGCAAAGACCGTGAAGGCCTTCTACAACTACGATGCCTTCTTTTCCGATGGAAATGGCAGGCTTATCGGACTCCACACGGGTGCGGGTCATGAAATCAAAAGTCGGTGTCTGGACGGCATCGCCGCTGACCAGACGGGCTAGATCGATGCTGGCCAGGCGCATATCCAGTGTCTCGACGCTTTCAAAATCCGGACGTCCTTCGTCATCGAAAGACAGCGCATTGAGGCTGTAGTAATCATCCAGGGACAGACGGATGGCCTTTCTGCCGCGCATCTGCAGTTGGGAGACCAGACGGTCGGTAAAAGTGGTTTTGCCGGACGAAGTGGGGCCGGAAACAAATACCACGCGTTTTTTCGGGTCGGAAGCGACACGGTCGGCCACTTCTTCTGTATATCGTACGAATCGGGCTTCCGCCTTGGAAATGAATTCCGGAAGGCCGAATACACCAAGCATATCCTCCAGATCTTCAATGGATACGCGGATCTTATCAGATAAATTCGCCATTATCGTTCTCCTATCTACTTCTCGGTATAATCCGCCAGCACCAGGAGGCTGACGACTTTGTCATACCAGTATTGTAAAAAGCGGGCGACACAGAAAACGATTCCGGGGATCAGGACCGCGGACAGGATGATCAGTACTACGATGACCACGACATATACGCCTCCGGAGATAACGCCCAGCACGGTGGCAAAAGTACCTGCCGTATCTGTGTATTTGGCCGTGAACCGTTCCAGTGTCTTATTCAGATAATCGATGAGAAAGTCCTTAAGGTCTCCGAAAGAGACAGAAAGCTTCGGACGAGCCCATGCAGTAATTAATAAAGTCAGCGCCCCGTATTTGGTAAGCTGGGCGCAAAGTACCGGTATCTTGCCCCACAAGGGCATTCGATAGTAGGAGAAGCATAATGCCGGGCACATGAAGAACAGGACAACAAAGACGATCACTTTCGGCAGGAAAGAGCCGGTGATCAGACTGGAAAATCCACCTGTGAGGTAGTTGTATACCACGAGAAGGTCGACGAAGATGCCATATAAAAGAAACAGCGACACGTGCCGGCGGTTCTCGAAGTCTGTGTCACTCCACAGACGTCCCAGTAAAAGTCCTTCCAGGTAATCCACTTGCTTCTCCTTTCGTATAAAAGTCCGAGAGTATTGTACCAAAAAAGAGAAGATCCGTCATCTCTTGACGGAACTTCTCTGAGATCTTTAACTGAACTGAAATATTGCCTTCTCAGCGGAGCCGGAATGAGGTCTTGGCCACCTGCTCGATCAGGTGCCGGTATGTGCTCCACTGTCTCGGGAAACTGCTGACACCACACGCCTTCAGGACTTCCCCATCGGAGAAATGGATCTCTACGGACCAGTCCTGCGGAAAAGAGGTGGTCATGGAGCCCATCATGTTCCCGATGCCCTTGGCGTAATCTGTCGCCCACTTCAGGACTTCCGTCCCCGGAAGCTCCTTTCTGATGTGCGAAATCATTTCCGGGGACAATGCCCGGACAAAATCGTTGTTCCACATATGTGTGTCCACCCAGGCGATCCGTCCGACTTCCAGGTCGATGGTCGCCTTCAGGCTTCCACGGCGGTACCCGGACAGTTCCGTCTCAATGGCCACTATATCTGCATAATCATGTTTACTTGCACTCATAGACAAGGCCTCATTCATCCATACTACTTCATGTACACTTGACTTACTCACGATATCTTCACCCCGAAGATCGAATTGCCGCGGGTTCCCACGACTAAAGTTCCATCCACTACTACCGGAGAAGATTCCACGTTATGGTATCCTTCCGAATCCAGATCGCGGGTCCGCTTCATCTGCATGTAGCAAAGACGTTCTCCCGTCTTTGCATTGACCATGTGAACCTGGCCGCAGCTGTCGCAGATCACGATATAGGCATTTCCCTGGTCGTCGTAGATATCTACAGGCGAACTCCAGGAGTAGTAGTTCATGTCATATTTCCAGACCGCATTTCCCGTAGCCTTGTCAAAAGCCACCAGGCGGTTTCCGGAACCGGTGCCGTTGGTCATGCAGTAAGAGAAGATCACCAGATTGGAGATCTCGCCCTTTCCGATGATCGGAGTGCCCAGAATGCCGCCGTTGACGTCATCGCCGGAATTGGCCGCATTCTTGGTCCAGCAGTCCTGGGATGTCTGCCATACCTCTTCTCCGGTCATGGCATCGATCTTATAGGTAAAGGCGGCACCCTGGTAGTTGCCGACGATGTCCTTCTGCCAGTCGACTTCCGTACCGGTATACAGATATACATGTCCGTTTTCTTCTTCAATGACCGGGGTCACGTCCGAGTCGTCATCCAGACGGCGGGACCAGACCATGGTCAGATTATTCAGGTCGATACAGAGGAGATTTCCGGCATTATCCGTGCACCAGCCGTAGTGATCGTAGATCGCCATGGAGCTCTCGATCCCCAGCTGCTTTCCTTCGATGCCGTCGAAAATGTACTTGTAGGCCACCGTCTCGGGATGGATCGCCAGATAGCCGGTGCCGATGTTGAATTCCGTATTCAGTTTCAGTGTATAGATCATGCCGTTTTCATTGGGATAGATCAACGTATCCGAATCGGCACAGATGATCGGTGAGGAGTCGCATGCGCCCCAGTTGCTTCTGTATGCACGGGAGTCCAGTCCTGTCTGGAACCACAGTTCTTCAATGTTCAGAAGGCTGAAGATACGGAAGCCGATCTTTCCTTTTTCCCCGTTCTCATCGCCCTGACCGACATAAAGAAGAGGATAGCCTCGGGGATCGACCGCTGCGGTGCCCTTTACTGTCGCACCGATATTCAGCGGATCTCTCGTCTTCATGCCGTCCTCCAGATCGAAGAAATATACGTAGCCGTCCATGGCCGCCACAATGATCTCGGTCATTTCCTGCTTGGCTTTTTTATCCGGATACATGTTCATCAGCTGGCGCATCTCGTAGCTCCACTTGACAGCCAGAGGCTGACCGGTCCAGCCGGTACCGCTCCAGGAGAAAGACCAGGAAGAAGACTTCTTCCACTCCAGTCCGTTATATTCCCAGATCTGCTCCAGATGCTGTTCTTTAGACGGATCCAGAGAGAAGGTTCCCCAGGAGGCACAGTTTCGGAAATTGGTTCCACGGAATGTTAAAATGCCGCCCACCTGCTGATAGTAGAGCGGATCCCCCATATGGATCGCATCCTCGCGGGTGTAGCCGCTGAGCTTCTCATCTTCTCTGTATACAGTCTGGATCGCGCCACGGCCGGAAGGAGAATATTCGCTCGAAGGAGTGCCGATCTCCACGTTCATCTGCGCGGAAGCCGGGTACAAAATGGGGTTCTGATAACTCTCGATCGTCGGCGGCGGAGTCGGTTCCGGCGTCATCACGATAATGCCGGAGCTGCTGACCACTTCGCCCTGTCCGTTCGTTACCATCGCTTCTGTGGTGGTCGTCACAGTCGTCTCGGAAAGCTTCTTCTTCGTCTTCGTCATGGTAACAACTGCCAGTACCACTGTCGTCACCACCAGGAGAGCCGTCACCATAAACAGCACAACAAGACCGTTCGTATTCTTGCGGCGCGGTCTGCCAAACTGATTCGTATATCGGACGTTTTGCGGCTTACTCATACCCTCTCCGTAAACAACTTTCCGTTAACACGTGTTCATTTATATTCCCATATAGTATCACAAAGCCTCCCGCTTCGATAGCGAAAACCTGCACAAAAATGCCATCGAACCGACATGAACCAGTGCTTTTTCCACCGTTATGTAAAGAAAATCCGACACTTTTTTGAAACTTCCCTGCCCGCCCCGATTTCGTCACTTTGTCAATGTATTTTTCCTTTACAAGGATTCTGCTTCTGTACTATTCTTTTCTACGGCAAAAACACCGGGACCCGAAAAAGGAGCGATTCCAACCCATGATCTGGATTCTGTTGACATTGGTATACGGCCTTCTGAAGGGCGGCCGCGAGATCAGTAAAAAGAAGGCCATGGACCGAAATACGGTCATGGAAGTCCTTCTCATCTATACCCTGATCGCCTTTCTGATCGTTGTTCCCCGCGCGCCGAAAGCCATGGGGCTCGAGCCGACCCAGTACGGCCTGATCATCATCAAATCCTTCTCTATATTCCTTGCATGGATCATGGGCTTTTACGCTCTGAAGCATCTCCCTGTCAGCCTTTATGGCGTTCTGGACCTGTCCCGTGTACTTCTCGGCACCTTGATGGGCGTCGTCCTTCTGCACGAAGTTTTAAAGTGGAATCAGATCGCCGGCCTGACGCTGGTTGCCTTTGGTCTTCTGGCGCTGAAATTCAAGATCACCGGAAGCCGCCCCGGCGAAAGTAAAGGCGAAAGCATAGACGATAATAAAAAGGAAGAAACGGAGAATTCCGAAAATACCGCTACAGCCGCAGATGCGCCTTCCCCGGATACAGAAAAGAGCAATGCCGGCACGAAGATCCCGGCCAAGTATGTCCTTCTGGCCTTCGGTTCCTGCGTTCTGAATTCTGTTTCCGGATTTCTCGATAAAGTTCTCATGAAGGATATCAACAGTTCCCAGATGCAGTTCTGGTACATGTTTTTCCTTCTCCTGTTCTATATCCTGTACGTGATCTTCACAAGGACCAAGATCCGTAAGGATGTTTGGAAGAATGGCTGGATCTGGGCCATGGCCATCATGTTCGTCATCGGCGACGCAGCACTTTTCATTGCCAATGCCAACCCTGATTCCCGCATCACCGTCATGACCGTCGTCAAGCAGAGCGCCTGCTTCGTTACGATCCTGGGTGGTAAATTCGTCTTTCACGAAAAAGGGATTGCTTACCGTTTGTTCTGTGCGCTGATCATTTTCTGCGGCATCATACTGAGTGTGCTGGCTGTCTGACCGGCCACAAATCCACTTGCCCAGGCATGCTGGAGGTTATACCCTCCGGAGTCCCCGTCTATATCCAGGATCTCTCCGCAAAACAGGAGCCCCGGCGCCACTTTGGACTGCATGGTCTTGGGGTCCACTTCCTTTATATTCACGCCGCCCCGGGTCACATAGGCGATTTCCCAGGGAGCCGGATGCGACACCGTATAAGTAGTGGCGCAAAGTCCGGAAACGATCTTTTTCCGGACCGCCTTCGTGACCTGATTGGCCGGAAGATCTCCTCCTGCCTTAAAAAGGATCTGCCCGACGAGCCGATCCGGCAGCATGAAAAGAGAATGCAGAATATTTCTCATGGCCCGGTTGGGTTCGGAAGTCATGGCATCAAGAAGTTTCGCTTCCACTTCCTCCTCCCGAAGATTCGGCAGGAAATGCACCTGTACCCGCACCTTTCCGTCTTCGTAGAGGGACTTTTCTTTTCCTTCCGGAAGATAACGGGAAAGCCGCATGGCAGAAGGACCGCTGATCCCCTGATGGGTAAACAGGAGCCCGCCTTCCGTCTTGGCAACATTCTTTTCCGATACCTGAAGAGTCAGCCGCACCTGTTCCAGCGTCAGGCCGGAAAGGACCGCCTCCCCTTCTTCCGCTCCGTTTCCGGCCGCAGTGCTTTTGCCGTCGAAACCGGAAAGATAAAGAGGTGAAAGGGACGGGATCAGGGGAGTCACCGTGTGCCCCACGGACTTAGCCAGCTGGTATCCGGCACCGGTAGATCCGGTCTGGGGGAAGGCTTTGCCGCCCGTTGCCAGGATCACGCAAGCCGCCGTATAGGCGCCTTTACTGGTTTCCACTTCCCAGAAAGATTCTCCGTCTTTTCCTTCTTTTCGGGAAAGAGATAACACTTCCGCGTCACATAGGAGCGTCACGCCTTCGGAATCGATCTTCTTTATGAGTGCATCCAGTACCGCCTGGGATTTCTGCGCATCCGGAAACATCCGGCCCGCATCCTCCTCATGGGTACTTACCCCGAGGGAAGAAAAATAGTCACAGACATCCTGCGGCGAAAGGGTGTGAAAACTGCTGTTTAAGAAACGGGCATTTTCGAAATACCGTTCCCGGAAAGTGTCCGGGATCGTGCGGTTCGTGAGATTACAGCGGCCGTGGCCGGTAAGAAGAAGCTTTTTCCCGGGCGCAGAATTCTTTTCCAGAAGAAGCACACGTGCGCCCTCCGACCTTGCCTTGAGGGCCGCCATCATGCCGGACGGACCTGCGCCGATTACGATCACCTGGAAGGAGCGGTCATTCATGCTCACACCTTATAGATGGTGATACCGTTGTCGAAGCGGGCCACTTCAGTCAGATTGGCCTGGAAGAATTCCGGATTATAGTAATCCGCAGTCTCGGTATTTCCGTAGTAGTCGTCGCAGGCGATCACATAGCCGATATTCATCTCCGCGCAGTAACGGCGGAATTCATCCAGATTTCCGTTCGCGCCGGTCAGGAGCCACTGGTAGTTGATCTGGCGTGTCACCGTGTCATGGCCTGCCGACCATGCAAAATAGGGCCATCCGTAATAGACCTGACGGCCGCTGAGGAAGAAATCATGCACCGACCACATGGGGCTTAAGAAGAGTGCATCTTTGTTGGTGTTCTTAATGATCCAGTCTGACATGGCAGAATCCGGATGAAGTTCCACATAGCCGCCCTTATGGGTATTGAGGTTATGGTAAATGCACCATTCGCTGATGCCGGTGGCCGTAAGACCGAAGGTCAGTATCACGCATACCACGGCCGACAGGATCTGTACCGGAATGAATGCCTTCTTCGGAAGTTTGGGACCGTTTTCTTCTTTTTCCGCATCCTCTCCGGCTGCCTTTTTCTTCCCTGCCACCCGGATCGGAAGCGCCAGAAGATTGGCCAGAAGTCCGCCGATCAGGATATCGAAAAGGATAAAGCTCAGCTGGATGAATTTATGGTTGGCCAGAACTTCCAAAGATACCTGGCAGTAGAAGGCAAAGATCAGCGGAATGGAAAATGCGACCAGAAGGACCGGTCGGTAAGGATTCTTCTTCTGGATCAGCTCATAGATCAGAAGACCGACGAAAATAAGCGCCGGCAGGATCACAGTCAGGAATCCCATTTTGTTGAGGTACGAAATAACCGTACCGGTAGAGCGAAGAACTTCTGCTGCTCCGGCCTTACTCTTATCCGCCAGTTCCGGGATCACGAATCCGAAGTTGTATTTGAAACTGGCCACGTTGGAAGCGCCGCCGGCAAAGAAACGGGCCTGCAGTGTCGCGGAAAGGACAGATACGGCCGCCACCACGGCATAGCCCAGACGGAACTCGGAAAAGATCGCCATGCCGAACAGCACCAGAAGTGCGCAGATCAGGCAGGAACCGTGGAAGAAAGGCATCGCGACGGCGATGATGCAGCCGAGGATGACGGAGCCCCACGGATGGAGCGGGTCATTCTTTCTCGAAAGCCATGCCTCTCTGGAAACAAAGAAGCGGGCGGTCTTGGCGCCGGCACCCTGTGTCTTTCCCAGATGCAGGAACATTCTTCTGAAGTGCGGCAGGAACAGGAAAATGAAGACCAGTACCAGACCTACGCCCAGTGCCAGGTGACGCTGGTTGGCGTAGACGTTGATGGCCCAGATGCCCCACTCGTCACGGATCGTATAGCCATACCAGGAAGACTGGGTCGTAATGGACTTATATACCGACTCCCAGGTGGCGCCCGGTACAGCATGGAGTTCTTTGATCTGATGGAACACATTCCAGCCGCTTCGGAAAAGCACCAGGAGCGGAGCAAAGAAGAATGCGCCGCGGCGGGAAGACAGCAGCACCGCCAAAGTGCCCAGAAGGGTCAAGGTGCTGGCAAAGCAAAGGATCGACGGCAGGTTGATGGCCCATTCCAGCGGAAGTCCCAGAGCTTCCATATTTCCGGTCAGGAAATAGAACAGGAAGTGATACTGGATGTTGTCTCCGGAGAAATGCGGATACTGCGTCGGGAAATTCGATCCCACGCCGAAGCCGGAAGTAATGGCCACATGCGGGGAGAAATCACTGAAGATGGAGAATCCGAGGCGGACCGTTCCGTTCTCGGCATAGCAGGTGTAAAAGTATACGAAAGATACGGCCACCAGAAGAATGATCACCGAAGTGACATAGAAAAAGATCGAACCAGGATGACGGTTGAATTCCGGAAGCTTTCTGTAGTTCCCGGACTGGGCGTTACGGAAGTTTCTGAGGAAACATCTCTGCCAGAACAGGCAGGCCAGGTACGCAAAGATACACATCCCCACAATATTAGCAGGCAGAAGCGTCGCCGTATCCGCCGGGATATACGGTTCCATGATATAGGCCAGGAAATAGGTGACCCAGCCCGTGACCAGAAGACCGATCAGGGTACCCGCCGGAATAAGAAAAAGACTGGTCGGCACTTTATCCAGAATACTCTGGTCCGCTGCGATTCCGACGTACAGACGACGGATATCCGGGATCAGGAACCGGATCAGCTGGGTGCCGAAGAATATGGCGATGATGAGATATATAACAGCAAGCATATTGCGTCCTCCACCTACTTATACGTCAATATCATACCATTGGAAGAAGCTATCGTCACGCTTTGAACCGAATAATCCTACTCTTTCATTACAAATAATCAAATTCGGGGCGGGACAAAGAAGAAATCATGTATAATCATTCCATACGCAAAATGGGGAAGATTGGTTCCCCTGCTGCGCAAAGCTTTAGATTTCAAGGAGGTTTCTCTCTTATGAAAATAGTTGTACTCGCCGGCGGTATCAGCCCGGAACGTGATGTATCCTTGTGCTCGGCAAGCCTGATTTCCAATGCGCTTCTCAGCAAGGGCCACCATGTGGCATTCGTGGATGTGTACGAAGGAGTCGAAGACGGATCTGATCTCGACAGCCTTTTCGTTTCACCGGATTCCGGGAAGACTTTCTCCTATTCCATTCCGGAAACCGAACCGGATCTGGAGGCCCTCATTGCTTCCCACGGTGGAAGACGGGCACCTGTCGGCCCGGGAGTTCTGGATCTTTGCCAGAAGGCCGACGCGGTCTTCATCGGCTGTCACGGCGGCATGGGTGAAAACGGAAAACTTCAGGCGGCACTGGACTGCATCGATGTACCGTATACCGGTTCCGGCTATCTGGCCTGCGCGCTGGCTATGGATAAGCACTTAAGCAAGACCCTGATCCGCTATTTCGGCATTCCGACTGCGGATTGGATGCTTTTCGATCCGAAAAAGGACGATGTGGAAACAGTAAAATCCACGATTGGCTTCCCCTGCGTGGTCAAGCCGATCGGCTGCGGCTCCAGCTGCGGTGTCTCCATCGTATCGGACATGAAAGAATGGGATGCGGCGATTGCCTACTCCACCAAATATGAATCTGTCTGCCTCATCGAGAAGAAGATCTCCGGCAGAGAATTCTCCATCGGTGTTCTGGACGGCGAGGCGCTGCCGATCATCGAGATCCGTCCGAAGCAGGGTTTCTACGACTATAAGAATAAGTACCAGGCCAATGCCACAGAAGAGATCTGCCCGGCTCCTCTTGATCCGGAGCAGACGAAGACCGCACAGGGTCTGGCAGTCGCTGTACACAAGGCTCTGGGCCTCGGAAACTATTCCCGTGTCGACTTTATCCTTTCGGAAGAAGACGGCAAGTTCTACTGTCTGGAAGCCAACAACCTGCCGGGCATGACACCGAACAGCCTGATCCCGCAGGAGGCACGGGCCGCCGGTATCGGCTATGAAGATCTTTGTGAGAAACTGGTATTGTCCGCCAGCCGCAAGAACTGATATCTTTCTTCAAAAAAACGACTTCGAAAATCAAGACTCTTTTTTCTGCACCGGGGATGTAAATCCCTGGTGCAGTGCTTTTACCGGACAGGCACGGACACAGTCCCCGCAGCGGACACATTCCATGCTGTTCGGTTTTTTGCTGGGATCGATATTCATCCGGCAGGCCTTACTACAGGCTCCGCAGGAAATGCATGCCGACTTATCCAGATGCATGCGCCACAGCGCGATCCGGTTAAAGAATCCGTAAAAGGCACCTAACGGGCAGAGATATTTGCAGAACGGACGCCATACGATCAGGGCGGTCATGACAACGATCAGAAAGATCAGAAGCTTCCAGTGGAAGAGGCTTCCCATCTGCTTTCGGACAGCACTGTTCCAAAGTCCCAGAAGGATACCGGAAAGGGTGCCGGACGGACACATGTATTTACAGAAGGCCGGCGTCAGCGGCGTCGACAGCGGAAGCAGGATAACCAGAAAAGCCAGCACCGCATATTTCAGATACCGGAGAAACTTATCCGCGAAAAACCGGTTCTTTTTATAAAACGGGATCAGGTACAAAAGGTCCTGGAGAAAACCGAAAGGGCACAAAAATCCGCACACTGCCCGGCCCAGAAGAGCACCGAAGAAAAGCAGCAGTCCCAGCACATAGTACGGGAAACGGAACTTCATTCCGCTGAGATAATTCTGAAGAGAACCCAGCGGGCAGGCCCCCACCGCACCTGGGCAGGAATAACAGTTGAGTCCCGGAACACATACATTCTTTCCGGAACCGGTATAGATCTTTCCGGTGAAAAAGCCCTTAAAGTTCGCATTCTGAATCAGCGCGGCCAGAGACTGGACACCCATATGACGAAGTGCCGGAGTACGCTTTTCTCCTTGTACGGAACCCTTCTTATCCAATGCCCACACACTCCATACAGATCCGGATCGCCTTATTTAAGACCGATGTTTGCTGGTTCTTACTAAGGCCGAAACCGATCAGCGCAAGTGCGAGGATCAGAATCGCGATTCCTGCCCGGTTTTTCTTCAAAAATGCAACCATTTCCCTTATCCTGAATTATTCCTGTATTATTCCGAGATCAGTGTCTTGACGAGCTTTTCCCATTCTTCGTAGGAGGCCGATCCGATCTTCTGGGCCGTGCCGTCCGGAAGTGCGATCAGATTACCGTTCTCATCTAAAAAGACGGTAGTCGGCACATATTCCGAAATAAACGGATAAAACGCATCGCACATCTGCAGGATCGGATAGGTGGTTCCCGCAGAAGCTAAAGTCTGCTCCAGGTCTTCTTCCATATCTAAAGTGGAATATACACCCAGGATCTGGAATCCCTGATCCTTGTAAGTTTCATAGAGTTTTTCCAGATCCGGCATCTCCTGGACACAAGGTCCGCACCAGGGTTCAAAGAAATTGATCATGGTGACTTTATGGCCGGAAAGAATGGACTGGTCATAAGTATTTCCATCTCTTCCTTTGGTGGAAAAAGAAATACCTGTCACAGCATTCTCTTTTGTATCGCTTGTATCTTTGGTGTCGTTCGAGGTCTCTCCTTCATCCGGATCGATCTCATATTCTTCTCCTGCAAAACCATGGGATTCCTCTTCCGAAAGTGCTTTTTCCGTAGTCGTCTCTGCTTTCGTCTTCTTTGTCTTCTTCGTTGTTTCCTTTGAAGAGGAGGAGCATCCGGTAAAGACCATCAGGGCCGAAACCAGAAGCGCCGCCATACTTTTTCTTTTCTGATATATACTCATTTTCGAGTTCTCCTTTTTCCACATGACTAAGTAAAACCGCCGCCGGTAAAAACCCGGGCCCGATCCTTCGGCGGTTGCCCACATTATAGCATGAACAGGAAAATTCAAAAGTGACGTATCACTTATGCCCCAGATAGTACTGCTCGAATTCCGTCATAGGGAGAGGCTTGCTGAAATAGTATCCCTGGAAAAGTTTACAGCCCATATCCGAAAGCATCGCAAGCTGATCTTTTGTTTCCACGCCCTCTGTCAGCGAGAAGATCCCTAAGTCTTCCGAAAGCTGGATGATATTCTGCAGAATAGTTTTTGCCTTATTGTCATCCGTGGTCTTGGAAAGGAACGTCATGTCGATCTTCAGTACATCTACCGGCATATCCTTCAAAAGATTCAGCGAAGAATAGCCGGAACCGAAATCATCCATTTCCACGATAAATCCGGCATGCCGCAGATCTGAAAGCATACGCATGCGCTTTTCCACATCTGTCATCATGACAGTCTCGGTAATCTCGATCCTGAGTTTTCCCGGATCGATCCCGTACTCTTTCACCAGATTGGCAAACTCCTCGTTGATATCCATAAAATAGAAATCCTTCGGAGAAATGTTGACTGAGACAAAAAGATCTCTTCCGATCTTTTGCCACCCGGCCAGGATCTCGCAGGCACAGCGCCACATATACCGGTCGATCTCGATGATCATGCCGTTCTTTTCAAAAACAGGAATGAACGAAGCCGGAGAAAGGAATCCGTCTTTCGGGTGGATCCAGTTCAAAAACAGGAATGAACGAAGCCGGAGAAAGGAATCCGTCTTTCGGGTGGATCCAGCGGGCCAGCGCTTCCGCCCCCACGATCTTTCCACTTGTATCGACGATCGGCTGAAGATACGGCACCACATTTCTCTCCCGGAGTGCCTCCGAAAGCTGTGCCGAGATCTGCTGGGCCCAGAGGACCTCATTACGGATCTTTTCGTCATAAAATGCCAGATGGGTCTGGTATTCGTCCTTAATCGTCATCATGGCAAGAAGGGCCCGGTCAAACATCGTCTGGACGTCCAGATTCTTTTCCATCACTTCATAGGCACCGATATGTACCAGTACATGATGTTCCATGGTGCCGTCCTTGACGGTAAAACGGCTCAGGTCTTTTTCCACCTGATCCGGCCGCAAAAAAAGCTTCGGGAGCAGCACGCCGAACGTGTCTCCGCTTAAGCGGCCATATATCCCGCGCTCT
>CADBGD010000014.1 GCA_902794115.1 Oscillospiraceae bacterium | reverse complement strand
TATAGCATCCGATATCGCCCATTACCTGTACTTTCGCACGGTTCAGGGCAAGGAACATGCCCTTATGCGGACAGCCGGCGCAAAGAAGCGGCGGACGGCCCGGGGCTTTCGGAAGCTTATCAAGATCCAGTGCTTTTTCCGGAAGCGCATCCGAAGTAAGAGCCGCACGGATCATTCTGGCGTTGTACTCACCCTGAAGAGTAAAGAGATTCTTGCCTTCACAGGCGATTCCGGCTGCCTTGATCTCGGTCTCCATAAACGGATCGAGTTCCTCGACCACAACGAGACGGTCGACCTTGGAAGCAAAGTCAGCGATCAGATCCATCGGAAGCGGCCATACACAGCCCAGTTTCAGGACAGATGCGGAAGGAACCGCTTCCTTCACATACTGGTAGGAAGCACCGGAAGTAATGATACCGAGTTTCGTATCGTTCATTTCCAGCTTATGAATGCCGAGGCCCAGGAACTCTTCGTTGGAAGCCTTGGCGATGTCCAGCGTTCTCTGCTCCACCACCACATGGCGCTTAATGGCCATAGCCGGCATCATGACATACTTATTCACGTTCTTCTCGTAAGGACGGACTACGATCTCTTCCGGATCATTGAGCTCCACGATAGAACGGGAATGTGATACACGGGTGTGCATACGAAGGATCACCGGGGTATCGAACCGCTCGGAAAGAGAAAAGGCAAGTTTTGCAAAATCCTTACTCTCCTGACTGTCAGACGGCTCCAGAACCATGAGTTTTGCAGCACGGCCGTAGTTTCTGCTGTCCTGCTCGTCCTGCGAGCTGTGCATACCCGGATCGTCGGCGACAACGAATACCAGGCCGCCGTTCACTCCCTCATAAGCGGCGGTAAACATCGGGTCTGCGGCCACATTCATACCAACATGCTTCATGCATGTCATGGCACGTGCGCCGCGGATCGACGCGCCGATTGCAACCTCTGCTGCTACCTTCTCATTTGTCGCCCACTCGCAGTAAATGCGGTCGTAGGTGGCAATGGTTTCTGTGATTTCTGTGCTCGGGGTGCCCGGGTAGGAAGAAACAACTTTCACTCCTGCTTCATAAGCGCCACGTGCCACAGCTTCATTACCTAACATGATCTGTTTCACTTTGCGTACCTCACTTATATTTCTTTAGTAATGACTAAAATAAGCACCCGTCTATTGTATCATGTTTTACGCTTTAATATCATCAATTCTGGCGGGAATATCATCCGGCATATCTTTGAAAGCCGCATCGATGACCTTCTTATCCAGCTTCGGAGAGATCCAGGATACTACCGGCACCACGATAAGTCCGAACAGCATGGCAAAAGCACCTGCATTGATCGGGGATGCAAGGTTGATCGGAAGACCGGTCGGGAACTTAAAACTATGTCCGAACAGCGGACCGTTACTGAGGATAAGGTGGGATACGGTAATGCCGACGCCACTGATAAAGGAAGCCCATACAGCAGCTTTAGTTACACCCTTCCAGAAAAGACCATAGAGGAACGGTGCAAGGAAAGATCCGGCCATCGCGCCCCAGGAGATCGACATCAGCTTGGTGATGTACATATCGTTGCTTCTGTAGGAATAAATAGCCAGTGCCATGGATACCAGCACGAAGAATGCCAGAAGAAGACGAATGATGCTTACCTTCTTCTTCTCATCCATTTTCTTGATCACATTATCTGCCAGAACGTCCAGTGTGATCGTGGAACTGGATGTCAGAACCAGCGAAGTCAGCGTGGACATGGAAGCGGAAAGCACAAGTACCACCAGGATCGCGACCAGGATCTCCGGAACGGCGATCTCCAGTACCTTCGGCATGATCTTATCCATGTTCAGAGAACCGGAAGCGGTGGCGATATCCTCCGGCTTTACAAAGATACGGCCGAAACCGCCCATGAAGTAAGAACCACCGGCAATGATCACGGCAAAGATCGTAGAAATTACTGTAGCCGTATGGACGGACTTATCGTCCTTGATGGAATAGAACTTCTGTACCATCTGCGGAAGGCCCCATGTACCAAGAGAGGTCAGGATCACAACGCCCAGAAGGTTCAGCGGTTCAGGTCCGAAGAGCGAGGAATACACGCCCTGGAAAGAAGAACCGTTGGCAGCCGGGACTTTGGAAAGCTCTGTCATGGAAGACATCAGACCGCCATGGTGATTCAGTACGCAGACGATCGTCATGCAGATACCGACGATCATGATCATGCCCTGGATGAAGTCGTTGATCGCTGTGGACATATAGCCGCCGAGGATAACATACGTTGCGGCAAGAACACTCATGACGACAATGCAGATCTCATATCCGTTGGAGATACGGTCCAGACGAAGGGCCGAGGTAAACAGATAAGAAAGACCGTTAAATACCGATGCGGAATACGGGATCATGAAGATAAAGATGATCAGGGCTGCTGTAATGCGCAGTGCCTTGGAATTATAGCGTTTGCCGAAAAAGTCCGGCATTGTGTTCGTATTCAGAGTTTTGGTCATGATACGGCAGCGTTTACCGAGAATGACCCATGCGGCAAGAGAGCCGATAAAGGCGTTACCAAGGCCGATCCATAAAGCCGAGACACCAAAATCCCAGCCGAATTTACCTGCGTAACCGATAAAAATAACAGCGGAAAAATAAGTGGCACCAAATGAAAATGCCGTCAGCCACGGGCCTACCCGTCTACCACCGAGTACAAAAGAAGACACGTCCTTGGTGTTCTTTCTTGAGTACAAGCCTACACCGATAATCATTGCAAAGAAGACGACAATGACTATCCCGTACAACAAGTCGAGAGAATCCATATTCTACCATCCTTCTGCTGCCAATGGAAATGCAGCCCTACAATTTTCTTTCACACCCCTCCAAAAAGGCGCAAAAACTACATTCCCATGATATCAGAGATAGAAAAAGATGCAAGCGGAAATTGCCGATTCCTCACGATTATTCGATATATACGGCATCCCCGCAGGAGATCCCGTGAAGTTTGTCTCCGACTTCGTCTTTCAGAAACTGCAGCTGCTCGGATCCGGTACAATGGCAGGTATAAAAATCCGCCCTGGTATTCTTGATCGCGTCGGCCGCTTCCAGAAGCCGGTCTTCATCCCAAAGCACGTCATACTTCATGAAATGGAATCCGCCCACAAAAGCATCAAAACGGAACGTATAGATCAGGTTGATCAGTCCCTTATGGGAACAGCCGCTGATCAGGAAGTTCTTATATCCCTCATGGATCTGAAGATACATCTCGTGAACGAAATCTTCTTTCTCCATAGACTTTCCCCGCTTAACCTTAAGGCCATGGGTTTCCACCGGTTTCTTTCCTTTCTTCATCGTAACAAAAGAAAGTTCTCCGTCGATCACCGTGTCTTCTCTGACCTTGATGAAACGCGGATGTCCGTCCAGTGTCACATCCAGTCCGATATATTCATTTCTGGCATTATAGTGCGGTTCAAAAACCTGTTCCTGCATATAAATGTTGGCAATTTTATTGATCTCCAGAAAAGCTTCCAGGCCTCCCCCGTGATCGTAATGGCCATGGGAAAGAAATGCCACGTCGACCGTTCCCAGATCCACACCCAGCTTCTCCGCATTTTTGACAAACAAGGGAGAGGCACCGAAATCGAAGAGGATCTTATGCTTTTGTGTCTCGATAAACAGGCATAATCCATGTTCTGTTTGAAATCCACTGTGACTGGTATTTTCCGAAAGGACCGTAACTTTCATGCGTAACTCTCCTTTTCATTTTATGAAAAAAGAGGGTGCTTTCTGGTTCTTTGGAAAGCACCCTCTTTCAATATAATCGGAATAAACAGATCAGGCAATACCCAGTGTATTCACAAAAGTGTTGATCTGGTCAAATGCATCCTGATCCAGAGCGAAAGTGACAACTACAGTCATGGCATTACCGGAGAAATAATAGATAATGTCCATGGAATCACTCTCATAAATCAGATATCCGTAATCCGACTCAAGACCGTAGCCGGAAGCAATCGACTGCATAAGTGCGCATGTATCTTCAAAGTATTTATGTGCATCATCAGCGGAAGCAAACTCATAATATGTATACATGACAGACCAGTTGGTGGCGCTGGTGCCCATCTTGTATTTCGTTGTATTGTACTCGGTCATGTCGTCAAGCGGGAAATCATCAATAGACGCATTCGGATCGACAGCCTTAACAGCCTTGGTAAAAAGATCTTCATTCAGATCGACCTTTTTAAAGGACTTGAACGGGAAAGGCAGTGCAGCCTGGGAAGATGTTGCCGGAGTCGTATCTGCCGGGGTAGTATCCGCAGGTGTGGTATCCGCCGGTGTAGTATTCGCAGGGGTAGTGTCTGCAGGCGTTGTATCTGCAGGTGTTGTATCTGCGGGTGTTGTGTCCTTCGTTTCTTCAGAAATCTCCGGACCGTCTACCTGATAAGAACCTAATGCCTCAAAAAGCGGATCAAAGAGGGCATCATATACATCATCCCCGTTTGTCAGGACATATTCATCGTCATCCACTTCAAATTCAAGTTCGAGATCTACGGAGATGTAATTCTTCTCCTTCTGTCCTTCGATCGCATCGATGAATTCATCCGGATCTCCGTCCGCTTCCTCCATAGCATCCTCATAGTCCGGCATGGTAACCGTTGCCGAGCAGGATGCTTTCTTCTTCTTTTCCTCTACGCTATCGGAATCAACCTCAAAGGTGGCCTTCTCCATGACCGCCTCGACCATCTCACTCTGTCCGTGGACTTTAAGATTATTGATGATGTCTTCATCCAGATCAGATCCCTTTGCCAGCTTTTTGATCTTCTTTTCATTCAGCGGAATGATCGAGCTGAGGAAATTCTCTGCCGCATCCACACATCCGGATTTCTTCTCGCTTTTCTTACAAGCCGCCATAGAGGCGACCATGGAAAGAGACAATACCAGACATGCCACTTTCGAAACATTTTTCTTCATTTTTCTTCCTCCTTAATTGTAGTAAAAACACTCCATGCTTACTACGAATAGGCATTATACGCCATTTTCACTTAATCTTCAATCGAAAGGAAAAGAAAGCAAAAGAAAAGACTATCTCAGGATCAGTTCCTTCGATAGTCTTTCTGGTGCGGCGAACGGGACTTGAACCCGTATGGTCGCCCACACGCCCCTCAAACGTGCGCGTCTGCCAATTCCGCCACCGCCGCATTGGCGCTTTAAAAGCATGAATCATTATACTGATTGAAACTTGACGTGTCAATAGTGTTTTTTTACTTGGTCCGGAATGCCTCAGACTTTTTTGTTAAGTACGGAAAAGAATGGTACAATGAGGAGGAATGAAATGCAAGGAGAATCAGGCATGAAACTTTCAGAACTTCTTTCCTATCCAGAAATCGTTATCCAATGTCATGACAATCCGGATGCCGACGCTTTGGCCTCCGGAACCGCTTTGGTGTGGTATTTCCAGAAAATGGGAAAGAAGGTCAGGTTCATTTACCGCGGACATAATGAGATCACAAAGAGCAATCTGAAGATCATGGTGTCCGAGCTTCATATTCCCATCGAATACGCCCCGGATCTTGAGAAAGTGAACGGTCTTCTGATCAATGTGGACTGCCAGTACGGACAGCGCAATGTAACTGAAACAAAGGCGGATACCATCGCCGTGATCGACCATCACCAGGTCACTTCTCCCCTTCCGGAGTTATCGGAAGTACGCGGTAATCTCGGAAGCTGTGCCACCGTTGTCTGGAATCTGATCCGTCAGGAAGGACTCAATCCGAATGACGATAAAGATCTTTCCACGATCCTTTATTATGGTCTTTATACAGATACGAACCGTCTTTCCGAAGTATCCCACCCGCTTGACCGGGATATGCTTGATAATCTGACTTCTGTTCAGCGCACCCTGATCACCCGCATGTGTAACGCGAATATTTCCCTCGGAGAACTGAAGATCTCCGGAAAAGCGATACTGGATTATCAGTACTATGATTCCCATCACTATCTGATCCTTCAGGCCGAGCCTTGCGATCCGAATATTCTGGGTGTCATCTCTGACTTTTCACTTGAAACAGACAGTGTCGATGTTTGTCTCGCTTACTATGTCAGCACCTTTGAAGTGAAGTTTTCTGTCAGAAGCTGCGCCAAGGAAGTACATGCCAATGAACTGGCCGCCTTCCTGGCTGAAGGCTATGGCGGAGGTGGCGGACACATCTTTAAGGCAGGCGGTTCTCTGCGTCCGGAAAAACTTGACGCTGATCCCGCCACGATCTTCCAGAAGCGTATGGAAGCCTATTTTGACATGTTTACGATCCTTTACGCGCGAGAAACTGTGCTGGATACTTCCGCTATGAAGCTCTATCAGAAGCTTCCGCAGGAAGTGGGGACTGTCCATATGACCGATCTTTTCGCTCCGGGAACAAGGGTCGAAGTCCGTACTTTAGAAGGTGATATTAACACCATCGTAGAAGAAGACAGTTATCTCATGATCGGTATCGAAGGCGAAGTATATCCCATCAACCGCCAGAAACTTCTGGATAGTTATAAAGAACTCAACAAGCCTTTCAACCATACATTCGAATATGCGCCGAGTGTCACGGATCTGTCCAACGGTTCGAAAAAGAACGTAATGGAATATGCCCAAGCTGTAATCAGTAATGGCGGTGGCCGCATATATGCCCGTCCTCTTGAGAACCACGTCAAGCTCTTCACTATGTGGGATGAAGAAAAGTACTATCTGGGCCGTCCGGGCGACTATATTGCCGTACGTGAAGGAGACCCCCATGATATCTACATCATTAAGGGGTCCCTGTTCGATCAGCTTTACGAAGAAGCGAAATAATCATTGTCTTTGCATTTATCAGATTCCGTATTCTGACCGCTGTTCCGGCGTCAGTTCTGTATTCTGGGTGATTTTTTTGCCTTTCTCAATAAGCTCATCCAGCGTATAGTGACGGAAATATCCCATACTGACTTCTTTTGCAGTTACCACAGCATAACTGAGGAATTCATCGTTGATCGGATTATAACCGAGGCAGTTTCCGACAGTAGCCACTTCCACCCAGCTATTCAGATCGATCACATACGTTACATGCTGTCGCTGCAAATATAGTGTGGATTGTTCCAAATAAAACTGAAAACTTACTTTGAAAACACCGTCCATATCGTCTATAGATGTCTGCATCTTCCCAAGAAGGTCTCCTGTCTTGAGATCATACCGGCACAATGCACCATCTGCATAAATGACTAAAAGTTCCTCTTTATTCTTGCCTGCTGAATACACACCGGAACCAAGCGGCCGTATATCCAGATGATTCACTTCAAAGACCGTTTCTCCCTCCCGATCCAATACCAGCACAGACTTACTATCTCCGACCAGGAAGAAGGAAACTCTATACAATGAAACTCATTCTCTTCGACATTGACTATATAGTCTCCTTCATTCGAATCAGAATAGTAGATAGCATCAGCCTGTGAAAAATAAACCGGCGGCATGTTTGGCTGATAGCTATCTAATAACAGATCAAACTTCTCCGATTTATTCGTATCCAGATCCAGTAGTTTCAGATATCCGTCATTCTTACTCGAAGCAGAATAAATAAAGGCCAGTTTCTCATCCGTCAAAGTGGCAATATTATACACATATGACACTTGTTCAGTTATTTTTTCGTTTACCTCAACACTTCCGTCCTCCACATTGATTCCCAGAAGAACCGAATCAGCGGTAACAAGATACAGTACCTCGTCATAGATTCCAAGGAAAGAGCATGTTCTGTTTAAGTCATCATATCGTTCTTTCCAAATCAGTTCATGCGAACTGATGTCAAAAGCAATCAATTCTATAGTGTCTGAGTTTGCAACCTCGATCACCATATAATCGCCACTTATACAAGTGTTTGACGTAGGAACAGTCGGAATCTCTTCGATTCTCTCCCAGTCCTCATCACCTACATAAGCATCATAAAAGATTACTTCGTTACTGCCGTCTTTATGAACATACACACCATTATTCACCAGGGCCAGATCCAGCCTGTCCGTAAATGTCGCGGTAGATGCAAACGCTGTCTCTCCATTAGACGGAGAAAGCGTAATAATGTCCCCATCAGTAGATATACCCATTGGTAATCCATCTCCATCACGATCAGAAATACTGACCAGACTGGAGGTAAGATTATAAGAAAATACTACTTGTCCATCGGCATTTTGAAAATTCATTAATGAATTCGAGCAGAAAAACGCAGTCTGCTCAAGTCCCGGAAGAGCAAGAAATCCGGCTCGGATACGAATATCATTATACTGAGCCTGATTGCTCCATACAGTACTGAAATCAGCCTGTGAAAAACAGTCGATTTGAATAAAATCGTCCCTAACCATCTTGGTCGAACCGATTTCATACGAATAAACATCAGAAGGATCATAGTAAGCAACCAGAAAATGTTCCGGATCTGTCCAGATCGCATCTACCACCTTTGGATTCGGTAATTGTTTTTCACGATACTGTCCGGTCCCCGGTTCAAAAATCGCCACGTATGCAGTATCTAATGATTCAAAAGATAAAAGAATATTCTTTTCATCCGGGGATAACACAACATTATAGTAGACTAAGACATTGTGATTATTATTTTGTGAAATATCCCACTCATTGACCACTTTTCCTCCGTCAGTAGATACTTTAATAAATTTGCCCTTATTCGTCGGCAAATACAGACTCTTCCGATCTTCTGAAAGTGCATAGCAGTCAGTACTGATCTTGTAATCCAGTTTCAGAGTCCAGATCCTGTCTTTCGAATCCAGTTCAAAGCAATAGCATTCCCGTCCTCCCCAAAAGATAAACGTATTCTCATCAACAAAGGTCATTCCAAGGATCTTGTAATCAGAAAGAGCATACTCTAAAAGCAATTCATGTGTTTCTGTATCCCAGACACTCACGCTTCCGGTAGCATCTATACAGGCAAAACATTCTCCATCTGGAGAAACCTCCATCTTGCTGATGGTAGATGCCATGCGATAATTCCACACTGAATAGATGCTGGTTCCCGATACCGGCTGATAGGCCAGTGTCGCATCCGTTAAAGCTTTGATTGCTTCAGCCGTTACCGGTCTGTTCATCCGGTCATTCGGCAGAGCTTCCAGAGCAATCTGAATCGCCTCGATCCGACGCTCATCTTCAAGAAGTTTCTGGGATTCATTGGCCAGATAAAGTGATTGGTTTCTCAGCGAAGCCTGGTAATTCTTGTCGATCTTTCTGGCTGCAGATACCGTATAGAAACTAAATCCCAGCGCCAAAACTGTAAGGATCAAAGCCAGTATTCCGATCCGCCGCATCTGATATTGTCTTCTGCGGTTCATCAGTTCATCGTATGAGCACCCGATCAATGCCGCGGCAAGACGGGGTAATTCCTCTTTATCCGCCTGTCGGAAAGGCATGCGGTAATCGCAGGAAAGCGGTTCGATCGGAACTTTAACATAGGAAGCCGATCCATCCGCATTGGGAAGAAGTCTTTCTTCAGTACGGAGTTCTTCCGGAATCACCTCTTCCGGCTCTCCCTCGGCAAGAACAGTCAGGATCTGGTCATGAGTATGGTTCCGGAGAAAATACTGGATCTCCCTTTTCACCCACTCAGACTTACAGGTACTTGTCGAACAGATAACGATCAGATAGTCGGAATTCTCCAGTGCCTGAGAAATCGTATCACTCAGGTCACTTGTGATCGGCAGTTCATCCTTATCACGGAACACTCGCTGTATCTGCTTTTTTCCGGTCTTTTTTCTGATCTTTCCTGGAATGTGGAAATGCTCTAAAGCTGACTGAATATGAGCTGCCACCTGATTATCCACAGGCGCATGCTTATATGAAATAAACGCGTTATAATATTCGATCATGTTGGTCGTACCCCTTCTGACTCAGCATATTCCTCTTTATTCTATCGCATTTTTTACCAAATAACAAAAAGGCCGCCTTCTTTCGAAAGCGGCCTTCCTGTTTCAATCCTAGTTATTACAGATTCTCTTCTTCTTCTTCTTTCTTGCGGGAAACAACTACAGTAACTGTCGCTGCAGATGCGGCCAGGAAGAACAGACCAGCCAGAAGCTTCACGGAAGAACCGGTATCACCGGTCTTCGGGATACGGGACTCACCCAGTACAGCTTCTTCTACCGGCGGAACCGGTGTTGCTGTCGGCTCAACCGGAACTTCAGTCGGAACCGGTGTCGCTGTCGGATCTGCCGGAACCGGTGTCTCGGTCGGAACCGGTGTTGCTGTCGGTACCGGAGTCGGTGTAGAAGTGATGGAATCCATCTGACCCTTACGTCTTCCGATTACGTCATCCGGAACAGGTGTCGCAGTCGGAACCGGTGTAGCTGTCGGGATCGGAGTAGCTGTCGGCATAGGTGTCGGAGTAGCTGTCGGGATCGGCGACGGTGTAGGTGTGAAGATCGGAGCATTCTTAATGACGATCTTACCGTCTACATACTCGCACTCACCTGTAGATACAGCACTGTCAAGAACAACCTTACCATCGGCATCTACTGTAAATGTGAACTCAGAATCAACCTTCTGGTAACCAGTCGGTGCAACCTGCTCTTTCAGAGTATATGTACCGGCAGGCAGGATCACCTCATGAGCGGTATCAGCAGATACCCATGTCTCGATCGTATTGCCGTTTGCATCACTCAGTTCGATCGTAGCACCCGGGATCTCGTTGCCGTTACCAAGGTCAACCTTGGCGATCTTCACGAACGGGTTTGCTGCATTCTTGATCACGATCTGACCGTTCACATACTCGCACTCACCTGTAGATACAGCACTGTCGAGAACAACATTGCCGTTTACATCTACAGTAAATGTGAATTCAGAATCAACCTTTACATAACCCTTCGGAGCGACAACTTCCTTCAGAGTATAAGTACCTGCAGGAATCTTCACTTCGTGAGCTACGTCAGTAGATACCCAAGTATCAATAACTGCGCCCTTGGCATCTTTCAGTTCGATCGATGCGCCCGGAATCTCATTTCCGTTGCCAAGATCAACTTTAGCGATCTTTACGGTCGGGTTCGGAGCATCAAACATAACTACGGTGTTACCATCAACGTCGCCGGCATTACCAACCTTGACGACCTTGCCGTCTACTACACGGAAGGAAACAACTTCAGATACTTCATAACCGTCCGGAGCTGTGGTCTCGGTCAGGTAGTACACACCATTGAGGAGGCTTACCTGCTTAGCTGTCTTACCGGATGTCCAAGTGAGCTTCTCACCTGTTACCGCATCCAAAACGATATTTCTACCGTCAGCATCGCTGCTTACTTTCAGTACAGCACCCTCGAGTTCGCCCGTACCATTGATATCCTGCTTACTGATCGTCACTTTCGTCAGAGGCGTCGGTGTAGGAGTATTCGTCGGAACCGGAGTCGGTGTATTTGTCGGCAACGGAGTTACTGTCGGAACCGGAGTTGCTGTCGGGATCGGAGTAGCTGTCGGCTTCGGAGTCGGTGTCGGCGTACTTGTCGGCGTCGGTGTAGGTGTGCTCGTCGGAGTCGGCGTGTTCGTCGGCGTAGGTGTCGGCGTATTCGTCGGTGTCGGAGTCGGTGTGTTTGTAGGTGTAGGTGTAGGTGTATTGGTCGGTGTCGGTGTAGGTGTGTTTGTCGGAGTAGGTGTAGGCAGCAGAGCGTTCTTGATCACGATCTTGCCATTTACATACTCGCAGTCACCATTGGTTGTCGCACGATCCAATGTAACCTTGCCATTCTTATCAACAGTAAACTTGAATGTAGACTCTACCTTCTTATATCCATCCGGAGCAGCAGTCTCTTTCAGGAAATATGTGCCGGAAGGAATCTTCACTTCATGAGCAGATGTGGAAGATGTCCAGGACTCTACTGTCTTACCGTTTACGTCGCTGAGAACGATCTTCGCACCTGCGATTTCATTTCCGGAACCGAGATCTACCTTAGAGATCTTTACAGTCGGGTTCGGAGCATCATACATAATAACGGTGTTGCCGTTTACATCACCGGCATTACCAACCTTGGATACTTTACCGTCAGTGATCTTGAAAGAAACCACTTCAGATACTTCGTAGCCATTCGGAGCGGTAATCTCAGTCAGATAGTACACGCCATCCAGGAGGCTTACCTGCTTAGCGGTCTTACCGGATGTCCAAGTCAGTTCCTTACCTGTTACAGCATCTTTTACGATCTGCTTACCGGCAGAATCACGGCTGATCTTCAGAACAGCGCCTTCAAGTTCACCGGTACCATTGATGTCCTGCTTGCTGACTGTTACCTTTGCAAGAGGAGTCGGTGTCGGAGTAGGTGTATTTGTCGGTGTCGGCGTCGCTGTCACGGTCGGGATCGGAGTCGCTGTCGGTACCGGTGTATTGGTAGGTACCGGAGTAGCAGTCGGCTTCGGAGTAGGTGTATTTGTCGGTGTCGGCGTCGGAGTATTGGTCGGCGTCGGAGTAGGTGTATTTGTAGGTGTAGGTGTGTTTGTCGGAGTAGGTGTGTTTGTCGGCGTCGGAGTCGGAGTGTTGGTCGGAGTCGGCGTCGGGGTCTCCGTAGGAGTCGGCGTATTCGTCGGTGTCGGAGTAGGTGTATTCGTCGGAGTAGGTGTAGGTGTATTTGTAGGAGTAGGTGTGTTAGTCGGAGTCGGTGTCGGTGTGTCAGTCGGCTTCGGAGTCGGAGTCGTGAACTTAACTACATTCTGTACACGATGGAACTCAGATGTGGAGTAGATCGAAGCACAGATGATGGCACCGTTGGAGTTACCACCCAGTTTCTTTACATAAGCATGCGGAGCAAGAAGAGCACCATGCAGAGCCAGGTTGTCCTGCATGTAAACGCTGTATGCTTCTGCACAGTTCCATACAACGTGAGCGTCACGTTCGTCACCGGCATCGTTCGGACGGCTGGAGCTGGAGAAAGAACCATACATCAGCTGCGGGATCTCGTTGATGGAATCGCCGCGAACGTTAATGATCACATTTACGCCTTCCGGTACAAAAAGCTTATCGGTACCGGCCGGCAGGTTGAAGATAAGAGTATCTTCATCTTTATTAAATCCATCCGGAGTCTTTGCTTCCACTTCGAGCCAGTCTCCACCGCCCTGAGTGTTCAGGATCGCGTTGGAGGAAGACTGTGCACGGCTGTTAGCATTATCCGCTTTGGCAATCATGTTATCCATAACGCCGGAGAAGTTAACGGTAACACCTTCTACCAGATGATATTTCTCATCGATGAAGGAATAGTGCTCACCGTGGATGTTCGAAGCAGAGGAAACTTCCAGGTTACCACGAAGACCATCAAGGTTACCAAAGTTCAATTCTCCGCCTACAACCAGTTGAGATAATCCTCTCTCACCCGGCGCAGCGTTATCTGAAACAAATGAATAACTGCCAAATGTAGCATTACCACCAACTGCCATAGCGCCAGTAGAGTGATGGCCTTCACCGCCACCGATCTCCAGATCGCCTGTTGTGAAAAGCACATAGTTAAACGGGTTCTGCGGATTTAATCCGGAACCTGCGTCACGAGACAAGTGCTGTTCAAATACTCCGTTAGGAAGTGCGGCGATACCTTGTGCGCCAAGGAAAGCAATAACGAGTGTGCAAGATAATGTCCGAACCCAGCGGCCAAAACGACGGCCACCGGTAGCCTGAAGCTGTGTCTTCTCGTCTGTCATGTCAACCCTCCGTATGTCATCAAACCAAAATAACTAGGGCATACCTAGTCCCAACCAATTACATGATATTATATCAAATCTATTTGCTCAACCGTTTTCGTATGTGCAAAATGCACAAACTTCACAATTCTGACACAATTAAAACAAAAGGCCGTAACATAAATTACGGTCTTTTGCTAAAATCTTTCATTATTTTGTTGTACTCTAATTTTTCCTTGAGGCAATTAGTGAGTCAAATTGTACAGCAGTGCGATTACCAGAATACCAATACCAATAGCTGCCAGTACACGAAGAATGGAAATCGGTGCACTTCCTCCCACCTTACCGGTCTGTCCGTTAACAACAAACTGGTAGACCTTATCGTTGAACTTGAAAGACGAGATCCATACCGGAACAAGTAAGTATTTATATGTAATATTACTATATAAGGTAGAGAATCTCAGAGAATCAACACGGTCACATCTCCAGTTTCTGCGGATGTACTGATTAATGTTGCTCTGCAGTTTCTTCTTGATCGAAACCTGAGCCATATCCCAGCCTTCCTTCAGACCTACCGAGTAACGCTCGGCAATGAAGCCTGCCACAACTTGCGGAGAATACGGAACCAGCTTAGTAAGATCGAAAGGCTCACACTTCTTCACGATGGAGTTCTCGGATTTCTTAGAAGCCATAACGGTCTCATCATCGATGAATTCCTGATATACACCACTCACCGGACGCCATGTCACTTCTGTAACGTAGCTGTCGCCTCTCTTTACGCGCTTTTCGTAACCGGCACGGGCAGAGAAAGAAGATGTCGTCTGTGCATCATATGTCCAGTACGGAAGATATACGCCCTGGAAAGATTCCGGCTTTGCACTCTTCTTCGCCTTAGACGGAGTAAAGAGCTTTCCCTTGATCCAGGAGGTGAACTTCTCGCCGGCCTTTTCCTTGGATACTGCAAATGGAACAACTGCACCCGGTGCCATAGAATCATTGCTTGCCGCAGGCATAACGCTGGTGGATCCGCAGAACGGACAAACCGCTGCTGTCTCCAATGCATCATAAATCGTTTCCGCACCGCACTGCTTACAAACTACCGCCTTCTTCTGAGCACCCCACTCAAAGCTGGCTGTCTGCGTCGCGGATTCAAAATCCAATTCACAGATCGCGCTGTCAGAATCCGGCTTCGGCAGCTCCGTCTTATAGCCGCAGAACTCACAAAGCATTCCTCCGGATTCCGGATCAAAGACTACTGTTGCACCGCAATTCGGACACTTCTTATTAGTCACGTCCTCGGTAACTTCAGCCATGATCTGCTGTTCTTGATTTCCATCAAAATCGGACATATATACCTCCTGCTCCCCGTTCCTCATCGGGAAATAATAATACTTACGGAAAGAGGTTCCACCGTCTGTTCCGTAAATGCGGCACCGTCTGAAAACTCGGAAATCTCGACCTGTCCGGCTCCGGAAAATCTCTCCGGATCAAATGACACTTGTATCTCCCCGTCCTTGTCTCTACGGACCTGCATTTTTATTTTATCACTTCGATTTAATATACACAAAACCTTTTTCGCACCTTCGACCGGCCTTCCAAAGTGATCCATTCCTGCCTTATCGGCAAAACGCTCAAAAACCAGCGCGTCGCCTTTTGCATAAAGGATCCTGATGTCTCCGCCTTTTAAGACCGGATACTTCTTCCGAAGCCTGCTCAGTCTCTGATACTCCGAAAGAAGCGCCTTCTGCCAGGCCTCTTCTTTTCCCCACGGATAGGTTCTCCGGTTAAACGGATCTCTATATCCGTCCATACCGATCTCATCACCGTAGTAGATACAGGGACAGCCCGGGTACATGATCTGGATCGCAAAGGCCAGTTTCATCAGTGCCGCTGCTTTTCCCAGGACCTTCTTTTCCAGATGAAGATCCTTTTGCATCGCACGGTCTCCCGGATCCGGTGCACCGGCCAGCATCGTGACCGCACGTGGCACATCGTGGCTGGAGATCAGATTCATCATGCAGTAATAGATCTGATCCGGGAAGTTCTCACGATAGCGTTCCATGGTCAGGCTCCATACACGGGCATCGATCTCCCCTTTCAGGAAAGAAAGAAGCGTCTCCCGGAAAGGATATCCCATTACGCTGTCATGGGTACGCCCGAAAGCAAAATCGCGGTAGTTTCCGTAACTGATCTTACTGGTGGCTTCTTCCCAGACTTCTCCCAGCACCAGCCCCTGATTATCCGAGGCCTGCTTTACTGTCTTTCTCATTTCCCGTAAAAACGAATCCGGAAGTTCATCAGACACATCCAGACGCACGCCGCTGGCGCCGCCACGCAGCCATCTGGCAATGACTCCGTTTTCACCAAGAATATAGTCGCGGTACGAAAGATCATCCTCTTTGACATTAGGCAGTTCCGGAAATCCCCACCAGGAGTCATATGCTACAGCGCCGTTCTCCCCTCTGTGGAATGCATACCAGGAAGCAAACCGGCTGTTTTTTCCGTCGGCAAATGCACTGTATGCGCCGTTTTCCTCGTATCGTCCGTACTTATTGAAGTAACGGCTGTCTGCGCCGGTATGACTGAATACGCCATCCACAATATAGCGGATACCGGATTCGTGCATAGTCTTGGAAAAAAACTTATACCCGTCTTTCCCGCCCAGAACAGGGTCAACATTCATATAGTCCGCCGTGTCGTAGCGATGATTGGAACGGGCTTCACAGATCGGATTCAAATACACCACGTCCACATTCAGAGACTGGAGATAATCCTTTTTCTCCGCGATGCCCTTTAATGTTCCACCGTAAAAGTCACAGGCCAGATAACCGGTCTCCGGCTTTCCTTCGATATCCACGTCCTCATTCCAGTCTTCGTGAAAGATCCGTTCCGGACGGGATGCACCGGTCTCGGTCATTTTCTCATAGGAATAATCGCTTCCACGGTAGAAACGGTCCGGGAAGATCTGATACATAGTGGCACCCTTCATCCAGTCCGGAGTGGTAAATCCCTCTTCATACACCGTAATCTGGAAAGCATGGGGATACTTCTCTTCATGTACACCCACACGTGGCGCACTGAAGGCAAACTTTCCTTCTCCGTCCTGTCCGTCCCAGGAAGCCACATAATAGAGATAAGTCCGGTTCTCCTCATATTTCCGGTATAAAAGCTCGTGATACTTCGGATCCACAATGGCTTCGATATCTTCATGGGAGCTTCGGAGGCAGAACCAGTAAAACAGAAGACCCGGCTCCGCGGGCAGGCGCAGACGGCCTGTCCAACGGTCCGGGACTGATTCGGATTTCTGAAGGCGTAATTCACTATAGGAAAGTGAATACAGGCCATACGCATAACAAAGGACGATCTCATCCACGTTTACATGAACGTCGATGGAAAGATCCACGTACCCTCTGGTCGGCTGTGCACCGAAAGGTGTCCGGTACAAAGGCAACCGGGAACAATGAACAACACAACGGCCTAAGGGCGAGATCTCCGATGTCATGATTCCTTCTTCTCCGTCTTCGGTTCAGAAGGTTTTTCCGCTTTTTTGGCGGCTGGCTTGGAAGAAGTCTTCTTCACTGCCGTTTTTTCAGAAGAAGCTTTCTTGGCCGGTGCTTTTTTAGCAGCCGCCTTCGCTTCGGTCTTAGAAGCCGTTTCCGTCTTCTTCTCTTTCTTTACGGATTTCTTGGCCGGCTTCTTATCCGGAAGATCCAGAATTTCTTCTGTCAGACTCTTCTTCTCCGGCTCTTCATCCGCAATGGAAATACCGGTAATGAACGAATATAGACCAGCATATTCTTCTGCCGACTTCTTCCAGGAATAATCCGCCTTCATGCCTTCTTCAATGAGCTTGTTCCAGACTTCCTTGTTGTGACGGTACAGGTCACAGGCATACTTGGTAACGAACAGGAACTCGTGCGCATTGATGTTGGCAAACGAGAAACCGTTTCCTTCACCGGTAAATTCGTTGTACGGAACGACAGTATCACGAAGACCGCCGGTTTCACGAACGATCGGGATCGTACCATATGTCATGGCCACCAGCTGCGACAGACCGCAGGGTTCAAACAAAGACGGCATCAGGAAGATATCGGAACCGGCATAAAGGGTATGCGCCAATCCGTTATCGAATGAAATGCAGGCGCACATCTTGCCCGGGTTTCTGGCGGCGATATCTGCCAGGGAACGCTCGTAGTAAGCATCGCCGGTACCCAGTACCACGATCTGCATACCATCGTAAAGCATCTCCTCCACAACACGAAGCAGGAGATCCAGACCCTTCTGATCTACCAGACGGGAGATCATGGTGCAAAGCGGGGCGCCCGGATTCACTTCCAGACCCAGCTGCTCCTGGATCGATTTCTTGTTGATCGCCTTTCCCTCCTTGTAATTCTTGATGGAATACTTCGCCGGGATCATATTATCCTTGGAAGGATTATATTCCTCGGCATTGATACCGTTGAGGATACCCGATACCTTGTAGGCGTAGCGCTGCAAGGTGTGGTTGAGACCCTCACCGTAGTAATCAGTCATAATCTCATAAGCATAGGTCGGAGAAACCGTCGTGACAGAGTTACTGTAAACGATACCGGCCTTCATGAAGTTGACGGCGCCATCCTTAATGGAAAGCTCATCTGTCAGATACTCACCCGGCAGATCCAAAAGATCCTGGATCACTTCGATACCATGGATGCCCTGATACTTCAGGTTATGGATCGTGTAGACAGTCTTGACGTTCGTGTGGTATCCGTACTTCTTATAATGCGCATCCAAAAGGAGCGGCATCATACCGGACTGCCAGTCGTTACAATGGAGCACATCCGGCTCAAATCCCATAAAGTCGCCCATGAAATCCAGAACGGCTCTCTGGAAGAAACAGAAACGCTCGATATCGAATACATACTCGACGTAGACCTGATCAAAGTTAAAGTAGTACTCATTATCCACGAAATAGAACTGGACACCGTTCATGGTCAGAGTATGAAGTCCGGCATAGAGAGAACGCCAGCCCATCTTGATCATTTTCCATCCGATGAAATCCAGATTGTGCTCATGCTTCTGCTTAATGCTCTTATAGAGAGGCATGATGACACGGGCATCGCAGTGGTGGTTCTGAAGCTCGATCGGCAACGCCCCCACTACATCCGCCAGTCCGCCGACCTTTGCAAATGGGTAGACTTCCGAGGATACAAACAATACCTTCACTTTATTCATACGATTGCTCCTTTACCGATCACGACCGGATAATCCTTGTGACCTACAAGTTTAATGCCCGGACGGACCACTGAATTTTTATCCAGGATGACATTCTCCAGATAACAGTTCTCGGAAATATGCACATCCTGCATGATGACACAGTTTTTCACGACGCAGTTCTTCGATACCGCCACACCGCGGAACAGGATCGACTCATTCACCTGACCGTAGATACGGCAGCCGTCAGAAACGATCGAATCGTTGACCTTACAATCATCCAGATACAGTGTCGGCGCCTCGTCTTTAACCTTGGTGTAGATCGGCATGCCGTTCCAGAACAGCTCGGCACGGATCTGATTATTCAGAAGCATCATGGACGAATTGAAATAGGACTGTACATTGTTGATACGAAGTACCAGACCCTTATACTCATAAGCATGCACACGAAGAGTATCGAACTTCTTTACGAAAGAGTGGATACCCACATGGTTGGTACCACGGGCCATCATCTCTGCGATCAGATCGATCAGCAGTTCTCTTCTCAGTACGATGATACCCATGCTGCTGCGGGTGAGCGTGCTGCGTTCCGGGTTATAAAGAAGATCCTTGACCCAGCCTCTTCTGTCGATATCCAGAATATAATTCGGGCCGCCGAACTTCGTACCGTCACGGTTATACATTACGGAAATATCCGCACCGCAGGCCTTGAAATCCTCTACGAAATCGGTAAATGTCGTATTCAGGATCACATTACTTGCGGCCATGATCACGTAGGAAGCTTTGCTGGAACGGACGAAATCCAGAAGACCGGCCATTTCCTCATCACCCTGCACATAGGTGGCTTCCGAGTTAACATACGGCGGCAGGATATGAAGTCCGCCGGAATTCTTTCTATCCAGATCCCAGGAAGAACCGGTTCCCAGATGGTCCATCAGAGACTTATACTTGGTGTAGGTGTGAATACCGATATTCTTGATTCCGGAATTCACCATATTCGAAAGCATATAGTCGATGATACGGTATCTGCCGCCGAAAGGGATGGCAGACAGAGCACGGGGCTTGGAAAGCTCGCCCAGCGTGATCTTCTTATTATCTCCAAGGATCAAACCCATTGCATCAATAAACATATTCTCATTCCTCCCAACTGCGGTCATACCCGAAAGACTTCTTCAATGACATTGTCCTTCGCAGGCACATTCAAATCTCTGTCTACCTGACAATTGGCAGGGATCACTGCGTTGTCCTTGATCTTCAGGCCACCTTCGATGACCACGATTCCTTCCTGGCAGATCTTCTCATTAAGATACGGGCTCTTGCCCTTCACATCCGAACCGGCCTTCACGTTCTCACCAATGATCGTGCCGGAAGCGACGATACAGCGGTTCAGATGGGCACCGGCCTTAACGGTGACACCCGGGAAAAGAACACAGTCTTTTACATAGGCGCCCTTCTCAACTGTTACGGAGTTGGAAAGAACGGAATGCAGTACCGATCCGAAGATCTGGCAGCCGTCGGTCAGAGCAGAACCTCTTACTTCCGCACTATCACCCAGGAACTGGGACGGCTTGACCGGGTTTCTGCTGTAGATTCTCCAGGAACGGTCAATGAGGTTGATCTCATGCGGCCGGTCGAGGATATCCATATTGGATTCCCACAACGAAGAAATGGTTCCTACGTCTTTCCAGTAACCGGAGAAACGGTAGGCACAGAGTTTCTTTCCCTGATTAAGCATCAGCGGAACGATATTCTTACCGAAGTCATTACTGGACTTTGTATCGGCTTCATCTTCCACCAGTGCTTTACGGAGCACATCCCATGTAAAGATATACACACCCATGGAAGCAAGGTTGCTCTCCGGCTTGGCCGGCTTTTCGACGAATTCGGTGATCACGTCGGAATCCTCTTTGGTATTCAGGATACCGAAACGGGATGCTTCCTCCCACGGCACTTCCAGAACCGCCAGTGTCGCATCTGCTTCATTTTCGATATGCTGACGGAGCATTTCCGCGTAATTCATTTTATAGATATGGTCACCGGAAAGGATCAGCACATATTTCGGTTCGCAGTCATCGATAAAGTCACGGTTCTGATAGATCGCATTGGCCGTGCCCTTATACCAATCGCTTTTGCCGGTCTTCTGGAACGGAGGAAGAATAAAGGCACCGCCGTTATTTCTGTCCAGGTCCCAAGGATGACCGTTACCGATATATGTATTCAATGCCAGAGGCTGGTACTGTGTCAGTACACCAACTGTCTCAATTCCTGAATTTGCACAATTGGAAAGAGGAAAATCGATGATCCGGTAACGGCTGCCGAACGGCACTGCCGGCTTGGCAATATTCTTTGTCAGCACGCCAAGTCTGGAACCTTGTCCTCCTGCCAGTATCATTGCGACTACTTGCGCTTTCGCCATAATGTTAAACCTCCCTTATTTCTACTTCTTCATTCTCTTGAAATAAATTCCACCCAGCGGCGGCAGATTGACGGAGATGTGATAAGGTTTTCCATTCCATCCCTCGTCTTTGGTACGGAAAACGCCCTTGTCATCCGAACCGTCCGGATAACCGGATCCACCGTACTTCATATCATCGGTATTCATGAGGATCTTATACTTACCCTTCTCCGTCACACCGATGTTATAGTTCTCCAGCGGCACCGGAACCATGTTCAATGCCACATAGATATCTTCCTGATTGGCCACGCCCTTACGCTTGAATACAAACACATTATTCTTCACGTCAGATGCATCGACCCATTCGAATCCGCCCCAGGAGTGATCATCCTGCCACATCTGCGGATTCTTGATATAGAAATGATTGAGATCAGCTACAAAATCCTGAAGCAGTTTGTGGGATTCATACTGAAGCATGAACCACTCCAGCTGCTCATAGAAACGCCACTCAATAAACTGGCCGAATTCCGAACCCATGAAGTTGAGCTTGGCACCCGGATGCGCCATCATGTAAAGATACATCAGTCGGAGATTGGCAAACTTTCTCCAGTTATCTCCCGGCATCTTATCGATCAGGCTCTTCTTTCCGTGAACGACTTCATCATGGGAAAGACTGAGGATAAAATTCTCCGAGAAAGCGTACATCATGGAGAAACAGAACTGGTCGTGATGCCATTCCCGTGCATAGGAATCCGTCTGGAAATAATCCAGCGTATCGTGCATCCAGCCCATGTTCCACTTGTGGGTAAAGCCCAGGCCGCCGTCGCTGACCGGATGGGAAACCTTCGGCCAGGCCGTCGATTCCTCGGCGATCATCATAACGTGCGGGTAGTTCTCTCTCATGATGGTGTTGAGATTACGGATAAAATCGATGGCTTCGAGATTATCGGTACCACCGTAAATATTCGGGATATACTCGGTCCGTCCGTAATCACGGTACAGCATACTGGAAACCGCGTCCATACGGATACCGTCAAGATGGAATTCCTCCACCCAGAACACCGCGTTGGAAATAAGGAAAGACTGGACTTCCGCCTTGGAATAATCAAAGACGAAAGTTCCCCATTCTTTATGCTCGCCGATACGCGGATCTTTGTATTCGTAGCAGGCATCTCCGTCAAAACGAACCAGGCCCTCCTGATTCTTCGGAAAATGCGCCGGTACCCAGTCCAGAATAATGCCGATCCCGTTTTTATGAAGGTGATCAACAAAATACTTAAAATCAGCAGGTGTGCCGAACCGGCTGGTTACCGCATAATAGCAGATGACCTGATAGCCCCAGGAATCATCCAGCGGATGCTCCAGGATCGGCATCAGTTCCACATGTGTATAGCCCATCTTCTTACAGTATGAAGCCAGGTCCTTCGCCATTTCCTTATAGGTCATGAAGTTTCCGTCTTCATGACGGCGCCAGGATCCGAGATGTACTTCATATATCGAGATCGGACGCGGCGCGCAGGCATCTTTTCTTGCGGCCACATATTTTTCATCTTTCCAGGTATAATCGTCCGGATCATAAAGGATCGATGCATCCGCAGGACGAGTCTCACAGTGTCGTGCATAAGTATCGACCTTATTCACTTCGCTTCCGTCAGCACCGTAGACATGATACTTATAACGGTCCCACTGCTTCGCGCCGTTAATGTAGCATTCCCAGATACCGGAATCCCCGATTTTATACATATAATTGGCTTGATTATCCCAATCATTAAAATCGCCGACAACGCTGACAGCTTTGGCATGCGGCGCCCAGACCCGGAACAGGAAACCCTTCTCCTTATTCTCACGGGTATAAGGCCGTGAACCCAGATAATTGTAACTCTTGAAGTCCTTCCCCGTGTTGAAAAGATACGCTTGATCCATGTACTTTTCCTCTACTGCCGCAGGCAGTATTCCCCCTTTAGCCTGTTTATTTAACTATTATAACGCAACCTTTTGAAACTTCCTAGCACTTTTAACAAAAAAGAGCCGATTTCTCGGCTCTCTTTTATACTATGTCACAAAGTATTGCTTTATATATCAATATTCATGGCTTTTGTAAAGATTTTGTGAACTCCTAAAGTTCTGGAATCACTGCTTAGCGAACTCTGCGCCCTTATCAAAGGCAGACAGGTTGTTCGGGATCATGTGATGTCTTCTCTCCGGAAGAACATCATAAAGTGCCTTTTCAAAAGAATCTCTTGTAAATGCACCTGTAGCAGCAGATACGCAACCCAGAAGCACGATGGTCGCATAGGCCATGGAACCCAGTTCAGATGCGATCTCGGAAGAGTTGATCGGGATAAAGCGGATGTCAGTACGCTTCGGTGTCACCTTGACAAGAGAACTGTCGATGATGATGATTCCGCCCGGCTTCAGAGTATCTTCGAACTTTTCCAGAGACGGCTGGTTCAGCGCGATCAGAACATCCGGCTCGTTGATGACCGGAGAACCGATCGGCTCGTCGGAGATAACAACGGAGCAGTTTGCCGTACCACCACGCATTTCCGGACCATAGGACGGAAACCAGGATACTTCTTTTCCTTCGATCAGGGCAGACTCTGCAGCCATTTTACCTGCGGACAGAACGCCCTGGCCACCGAATCCGGCAAGAATAATAGAAAAATCGATCATATCATTACACCTCCAGATCCTGTCCCTTGAAGACGCCCAGCGGATACTGCGGAACCATCTTCTCTTTGCACCATTCCAAAGCCTCGATCGGCTCTTTGCCCCAGTTTGTCGGGCAGGTGGAAAGGAACTCAACCATTGCAAAACCCAGACCCTTCTGCTGTACGCGGAAAGCCTTGGCGATCGCCTTCTTGGCTTCCTGGATGTGCTTGTAATCGAAGAGAGCAACACGCTCGATGTAAACCGCACCGGTCAAGGTAGCCAGCATTTCACTGACGTTGATCGGATAACCACGGGTCTCGGCATCACGTCCCAAAGGAGAGGTCGTGGTAACCTGACCAAGGAGAGTGGTCGGAGCCATCTGGCCGGAAGTCATACCGTATACGGCATTGTTTACGAAGAATGTGCAGATCTTCTCTCCACGGGCTGCAGCATGAACGATCTCGGCAGTACCGATGGAAGCCAGGTCACCATCACCCTGATAGGTGAATACCATTTCTTCCGGCTTACAGCGCTTGATACCTGTAGCTACGGCCGGAGCACGACCATGTGCTGCCTGAACCATATCGCAGGAAAAATAATCGTAGTTATTGTATGTGCATCCGACAGATGCCACACCAATGGTCTTGTCGATGATATCCATCTCTTCCATTACTTCCGCGATCAGGCGGTGAATGATACCGTGCATACAACCCGGGCAGTAATGGAACGGCTTATCGGTCAGACCTTTTGTTTTCTGAAATACAACTGCCATCTTACATCTCCCCCTTATGAATCTTTACGATCTCATCCAGGATCTCTTTCTGAGTCGGCAGGTTACCACCCATACGACCATGGAAGTAGACCGGCTTCTTGCCGTTAACAGCAAGACGAACATCTTCGATCATCTGACCGGAAGAAAGCTCGACATCGAGGAAGCCCTTTACGCTCGGCATATCCGCAACGCGGGAGAATTCCTTGCTCGGGAAAGGCCACAGTGTGATCGGACGGACCATACCGACCTTGATACCCAGCTCGGCAGCCTGACGGATAACATTTTTGCAGATACGGCTGCATGTACCGTAAGCCGCGATCACGATCTCGGCATCATCAAGGTTGGAAGACTCAAACATAACTTCCTTCTCCTCGATCTCACGATACTTGTCCTGCAGTTCTCTGTTCTTTGCCTCAAGATCATCCGGATCGATATAGATCGATGTGATCGTGTTGTGCTTTTCACGGCCGTGCATACCAGTGGTTGCCCAAGGCTTTGCTACTTCCAGAGTTTCTTCCTTCTCTTTGAAAGCAACCGGCTCCATCATCTGACCGATGGTACCGTCACCGAGGATCATGCAGACCATTCTGTACTTATCAGCAAGATCAAAAGACTTAACTGTCAGTTCATAAAGTTCCTGTACGGAAGCAGGTGCAATAACCAGATTCTTGTAGTCACCATGTCCGCCGCCCTTGGTTGCCTGGAAATAGTCACCCTGAGACGGGAGAATACCGCCGAGACCCGGACCGCCACGCATGATGTTTACAACAACTGCCGGAAGCTCAGCACCGGCAATATAGGAAATACCTTCCTGCTTCAGGGAGATTCCCGGAGAGGAAGAAGAGGTAAGAACTCTCTCACCTGTTGCTGCCGCACCATAAACCATGTTAATCGCGGCAACTTCACTTTCGGCCTGTACAAATGTACCGCCGTGCTTAACCATTTCACGAGCCATGTAGTGCATGACTTCTGTCTGAGGAGTGATCGGGTAACCGAAATAATGACGGCATCCGGCACGGATCGCCGCCTCAGCGATAACCTCATTTCCCTTCATTAAAACTCTCTTTGCCATTCAACCCACCTTACCTTTCTACCGTGATAACCGAATCCGGGCACTGTGTTGCGCAGAAAGCGCAGCCGATGCACGAGGTCAGATCGGTACAGGAAGCAGGATGATAGCCTTTGCTGTTCAGACGCTCTTTATCGAGCACGAGGATCTTCTTCGGGCAAGCATATACACACAAGCCACAGCCCTTACACAGATCTTCTTGAAAAGATACTTTAGCCATATATTCCTCCTGATATTTTATTGCGTATTATGCATTATAGTCTTGCCCCTAAGAGAAATCAACCTTGCAAAGGGCAAGGAAAATGAACGCTTTCCGCTTATTCTGACCGCTACATGAAAGGAGAATAAGAAAACTCCTGTGGCCGGGTCTTCTAAGTAAAACCTTTGGCCACAGGAGTGGATCTTCTTAAAAGTGATTATAAAGAGGATCAGGCGTTCTCTTTCTTCAAAAGATCGCGGATCTCGGTGAGAAGAGCGATATCCTTCGGTGTCTCTTCTTCCTTCTTCTCTTCTTCCTCTTTCTTTGCGAGCTTCTCTTTCGCCTTGTTCATCAGACGGATCACGATGAAGATCACGAACGCGATAATGATGAACTGGATGATCGCATTGATCAAAATACCGTAGCCGATCGCCACTTCGCCGGTGAGCTCGCCGGTGGCTGCATCCAAGGTGCCTTCTTTGAGAACATACTTCATATTCGCGAAATCAACGCCGGATGTGAGCATGCCGATGCAAGGCATAATGATGTTATCGACCAGAGCGGTAACGATCTTTCCGAAAGCCGCACCGATAACTACCGCAGTAGCCAGATCGATTACGTTTCCACGCATAAGAAAAGCTTTAAAATCCTTCCACATAAACTTGCCCTCCAATTGGATTTTTTCTTATTTCACTATATCCCAATTCGGATAAATTGTGAACTATTTTTCCTTCTTCTCTTTCTTCTTCTTTTTCTTTTCTTTCTTTTCCTTCTTCACCTTAGACGGCTTTTCCGAAGGTTCTTTTTTCTTTTCCGAAATCAAAGAGGAAAGTTCTTCGATCATCTCCTGAAAAGGCGCTTCATGAATGGAATAGAAGCACTCTCTTCCCACCTTGCGTACCTCGACCAGATCTTCGTCTGTCAGAATATGCATGTGATGAGATAAGGTCGGCTGGGAAATCGGAAGATGTTCCAGAATATCCTTCGCACGAAGACTTCTGCTGTCTCCCAGAAGTTTCAGGATCTGCATGCGGGTAGAATCACCGATCAATTCAAACCGCAGTGATCTGTTTTCCATACATCGGCCCCTTCCTTACGCGATCAGCTGTCCCTTCAATGCCTCTTCAAAATCAGACAGATTAGCACAAGCCACCACTTCAGTGTTGTCCTCAAGGAGGATATCCTCATCTTCTTTTACAAGCATCGTCATCGGCACACCCAGTTTTCTCAAAAGAAGCAGCTGGTATTCCTTACTCGGCTGGCTCGCCAGGTATTTACTCAGCATACGAAGCACCTGTTTGGCATCCTCCAGATAAATACCGGAAAGCCGCATCAGATGGTCGATCACATATACGCCGAACACATCGTCGAACTTCATTTTCTTCTTTTCCGGGAAGCAGGAAGTAAAGACGGTCATGGCGATCTTCGATACCAGATTCAGATTGACAAAATCCTCCACCGGGATCAGAAAACTCTTTACATTCGGAGAGAAGATCTCCTGGAGCTGTTCCACCGTGAGTTCTCCCTTCAGATCCTGGATCCGCTCAATACGTGCCAATACCCGGTCACGGGGAAGAAACGTCTCTTGTCCGGTCTTGGTCGCCTTATGGATAAACCAGCTTTCCGGAATCAATTTCATTCTCTTCCAGCGATAAAGTGTACCGTAAGAAATCCGAGCCACACGCAGAAGCTGTTTCTTCGAAATCAATTCTTCATTCTCAAACATGGCGTTTCACCTCACAAAAGAATAGCTGCGGATGTCATAGAAACATCCACAGCTATCATTTTAGAGACCCAATGTTACAACTTCTAAACAGGCATATAGCAATTACATTCCTTTTCAGCTATGGGAAATGCACTGCCGGAGCCACTTCGGATTACAGACCCAGTGCCTCATTAAGGGCATCAGAGAACTCGGCCACATCGCCGCTCATGGCTGCATCGAATACCTCTCTGAACAGGAAGTAGCAGACGATAACCAGAGACAGTGCAATGATGATCGCCAGGATCTGCCAGATCAGAGCCGCCTTGGCAAAGTTCTTTCTGCTCTTGCACTTCTTACCGACACAAGAAGCAATAATGGAAGCGATCAGACCTACGACCGGGATCGCGAAAAGAAGCATCAGCCAGAAAGCCGTGCCGGTGGACAATGCCTTCTGCTCACTCTTCTTATCCAGTTCATCCTCACCGCTGATGCTGAAAGAAGTCTCATTCACAACCGGAGCCGGAACCGTATCCGGTGTCAAAGACGGTGTGGCGACCGGAGAAGGAATCGGTTCGCTGATCGGAGCCGGAATCGGGGCCGGGATCGGTGCCGGAGCTACAGCCGGAGCCGGTTCAGTCTGCGGGAATTCCGGCATAACAGATTCAACCGGAGCAATTTCCGGAACGACCGGTTCCTCTTCCTTTTTCTTCGGAACGGCGATCGGCGCACCCGGATCAAAAGATGCATCCGGTACATCATCTACGATCTGCGCCCCCTGCGGGATATCCTCCGCTGCTTCAGAGACCGAAGATGCTGCTTCATTTACATTAGAAACGGCTTCCTCCAATGCCGCATCCGGAATCACTGCGCCACAGGAAGTACAGAACTTCGCGCCATCAGGAATATTCGTCTGACAATTCGGACAAATCATAATACATACCCTCCAACAATTTTTCTATCACTCTTTTATTTGCTCCAGAAAGCGACGTACAACGCTTTTACAAGATCCTTACTATTATACCATAGTTATCAAGAGAGTTTTCTTTTTCCGATGATCTTTATACCGGGATCAAAGCCACGCAGAACTGCCCGGCCTGAAGTGTATACCGTTTTTCATTCAGACGTAGGATGCTACCTGTGGAAGCCAGGGCGATCTTCTTTCCTTCACTGGAATAACGCTGCACATCCACATCCCGGATCTTCGCCGAAGTCTCCAGAAGGAACTGCTGCTGTTCCTGGGTCGGATTAAATACCAGAAGGTAAACATACCCGTCGCGGTAATACGCATAGGAGCAAAGATCGATCGTATAATCCTTATCATTCGTTTTCGATAAAGGCTTGACCCAGCTCGTTTCAATACGGTCTCCTCTGGAA
>CADBGD010000013.1 GCA_902794115.1 Oscillospiraceae bacterium | reverse complement strand
GAAAAAAAAGGAACTCCCATCGGGCCCTATGATCTTCAGATCGCGGCACAAGGAGTGTCACGGAACTTAACTGTGGTCACCCATAACACAGATGAATTCAGCCGGGTGGAAAATCTCCGGATCGAGGACTGGACGAAAGAATAAAACAGCCGAGCCGGTTCTGCCTCCGCCCCGCTTTATTCTTCTTTTTCTCCGCCCCACTCCACGAGCACAAAACCTTTCCGTTCTTCTACCCATCGATATACATGACTCCATAATCTCCATCTGATTCGAAATTGCTGCTGTCATTCAGTTCCTTATGGATCCACAAAGAAACAAATATGCAGCCGACTAACCATGCCGTCATAATGACGATGACGGAGATGAGGCTCTTCTTCTTTTTTAACTGGATATTCTTGATCAGAAAATAGGAAAGTATCCCGACCCCGGCCACCATAACCGCGACGCTGAGACTGAATATCGAAATCAAATCCCTTCCTTCTATTGACACGCCATATGTCTCGATCTTCTTTAATCCGTTATGATAGTCAATCGTTTTCTCATTCCCCTTCCAGGAAACCTCCGTTGTAGGAGATGGCGCAGGAGTGGCTATATGGATATGGTCATAATCCCCGTCTTCCCGATCAAAGATTATCTCCTGATTATGCTCGACCATACCGACCGTTCTAACACTGATCAGCGTTTTCGGTTCTGCTCTTTGGGTAAAGAAGGAATTTGAAAAACAAGCCGAAAGAATAACCACAACGGAAAGAATCAGAAAATACAAACGGGCATGCCTGGAGATCGGCGCTCTTTTCTTCTCTGGAGAATTGGTTTCCGGTATAATCTGCTCTTCCATCAGGCCTCTCCTTCCGCTCTCTTAGGGAGGGGCTTACTCGCCGCGCTGCTTGGTGCGCTCTTCCACTTCCTGCTTGGAGGCACGGAATTTCGGGCCGGAAAAATACTTGGTCTCGAAATCTTTCGGAGAAAGCGGACGGTCATAATAGTAGCCCTGGAAAATATCCACACCCAGTGATCGGATACGGGATGCTTTCTGTGCAGTCTCGATTCCCTCTACACAAACGGTCATGCCGATGGTACGGGTAAGGAGCACGATAGCGGAAATAAAGGACATATTGAAACGATCATCCTGATCCACAAACGCTCGGTCGATCTTGATCTCATCTACCGGGAACTCTCTCAGATAGTTAAAAGAGGAATAGCCGGTTCCGAAGTCATCCAGCGCGATACGGATGCCGTTGCTTCTCAGCTTCACCATGTTCTGGCGGCAGATCGCCAGGTTCTTCATCAAGGATGTCTCCGTGATTTCCAGAAGGATATTCTTCGGCTGAAGGCCATATTCACCCAGAAGCTGGATAACATAATCGGCAAAGTCGATTCTTGCCATATCTTCTGCCGTGACATTGATGTGTACATAAAAATCATCGGATACGCCGGTGTCGATCCAGTCCTTGCACTGCTTCATGGCGGTACGCAAGATCCAGTCGCCGACGATATTCATCTGGCCGGTAGCATATACGGCTGCAATGACCTTTTCCGGACTGATGAGATTTCCCTGCGGAGACATCCAGCGAAGGAGTGCTTCGCAGCCAACAAGCCGCTCCGAACGGGCATCCATCAGAGGCTGGAAGTATAAGAGGAAATTCTGGTTTCCTTCACGAACGGACTTGGAGATCTGGAATTCGAAGTCCAGTCTCTCTTTCAGTTCGACCTTAAACTGCGGTGTATAGATCGAATAGGTAATATGCGGATCCTGTTTCACTTTATGGAGCGTGATCTCCGCATTTCCCAGAAGCTCTTCCGCCACATTTCCGCAGGACGGGAACAGCGCCGCGCTCATGGAGAAATTCACGTAAATGGAACTTCTTTCCAGCACCATCGGCTCGTTCGTCTCTTCCTGGATCGCCTTCATATGACTTTCCACCTGAACACGGCTGGCATTGGGCCAGAGGACACAGAAGGTATCCACGTTGATGTGATAAAGCTCACAGCCTCTTGGAAGTCTTCTCATCAGTTTCTGGGATACGGCAAGGATCAGTTTATCTCCGGCATCCCGTCCGTAACGGTCATTAAACACATGGAAATCCTTAATGTCGATCAGGATCAATGCCGCAGACAAAACATTCCGGTTATGGATCAATGTATCCGTATCAGAAAGAAGTCTCTCTCTGACAAGAAGACCGGTCAGTGGATTTAAAGACGAATGCTTCTCCACATTCTCACGGACTTCATTCATGCTGCTGAGATTGAATATGGTTCCTACAATGACCAGAGCCTGCTTGCTACCATCGTAAAAAGCCTTACCGCGGGAAGCCAGCCACATGATCTGGCCATCCATATTTCGGACACGGAACTCGATGGAGAAAGATTCTCTTCCTTCATCCACCAGATAAGTAAATGTCTCGATGAAACGGCGACGGTCGTCTTCGATGACTTCCTCGGCCATCATATGGATAATATCTCCGGAATAGGACAGTTCCATATCCGGGAAAGATGTCTTGAAATTCGGCGAGAATTCAATGATCCCGCGTTTCATATCAGCCGTGAAGGTAATGGCTTCCGAACCGTCGATGATCAGTCTCTGAAGAGAGTTGGTCTTCTTCTTCTCGGTAATATCCACAAGGATGCCGATCTTAAAACGCTTCTGGTCCGGCGAGGTAAACTGGAATACACCACAGGAATGGACCCATACTTCTCCCTCTACAGGAGAAAAGATACGGAAATCCATAGAGGGTCTTTCCTGCCCGCTGGATGTCTTTGAGCCCATGACCTGCCTGAAGATCTCCTGATCATCCGGATGGATGAGATTTCCGATCTCTTTTGACGCATGCTGCAGATCCTGCGTCGGAAGATCGATCAGTTTCGCCAGTGAAGAATTAAAGCGGCAGTAATCCGCATCGATATCGTAGCAGAAAACATATCCGTCGATCGAGTCGCTCAGAAGCTTCTCGTAAACGATTTCTCCAAAGCTGGAAGTATAGTCTTCCATCATGCCGAAAAGAAGGATGTGGTTATCCTTCTTCACCATCTGCATGCTGACACGGATGTGATACATATGACCGGATCTTGAGAAAATATTGTGTTCGAAACAAACGACCTTGTGATTGGCCGCAACCAGATCATAAAAGGCTTCTTCATACTTCACCGTAAGCGCACGGCGCTCGGTCGGATCCGCATATTCCAGGAACGTCTCCAGACGCATATCCTCTGCTGCCGCAGGACCCAGAATATCTGTCATGCCTTTGGAAAAGAAAAAGCGTTTTTCTTTCGGAAATACAACGAATGTGCAAAGGGAGACTTTCTCCAGCAGACTGTCAGCTTGCGCCATCAGCAGCGGATCCAGACAAATCGACGAATCAAAAATAGCGGAACCGAATCCGGAATCGTCGGCGACCATACAATATCTCCCCCCAATGTGTAATCAATTATTATTTTATCATTTTCAGCACCTCATCGTATAGTGCTTTTTTGCTCTCTCCCCACTCTAAAGCTAAGGTTTTTGCAATTTCTTTCGTCGACATTCCGCTATTTCCTAAATAGATTATGCGATTTTGCCGTTCTTCGGGAGTCAGTACCTTTTTATCTTCTTTTTCGACCGCGCCTTCGAGTACCAGCACAAATTCCCCCTTCGGCGGTACTTCCTGAAAATGAGAAATCAGTTCATCGATCGTGCCTCTGACCACCTGTTCGAACTTCTTGGTAAGTTCTCTTGCGGCCGATGCTTTTCTGTTTCCGTTCCCGGCTTCGGAAAGATCAGATAGAGTACGCAAAAGACGGTGCGGCGCTTCGTAAAGGATCGTGGTGGAAGGCATATTCGATACCACTTCGATCCTCTTTTTCCTCTCTTTGCTTTCCACCGGAAGGAAGCCTTCAAAATAGTAATGGCGGGTATCCATACCGGAAAGGACCAGTGCCGAGATCCCGGCAACCGGGCCGGGGACTGTGGTCACGTCAATCCCTTCTTCGATGCAGGCTTTGACCAGATCTTCTCCCGGATCGGAAATACTGGGCATACCGGCATCGGAAACAAGTGCGATCTCTGCCCCTTCTTTCAGGCGGGCGATCAGTTTGCTTCCGGCGGCTGCCTTATTGTGCTCGTGATAACTCATAAGCTTGGCCGAAATGCCGAAATGCGACAAAAGAAGTCCGGTCCGTCTTGTATCTTCACAGGCCACCAGTTCCACATGCGAAAGGATCTCGATCGCACGGGAGGACAGGTCCTGCATATTTCCTATAGGAGTGCCAACTAAATACAGCATATTATGTATCCTCAAAATAGATCCTGCGAAGCGCAGGAGTATAGTTCCGATCCGCATCACGCAGGATCAGGGGCGGAGTGATCACCGTACCCGGGATCTTTCCGCCTTTTTTAGCATGAAGAAGAAACAGCGTAGCTTCTTTTTCCACATAAGGGTGCACGAAGGTGATTCTCTTCGGTGCCAGTTTCAATTTCGCACAGGCGGCCATCACCTCGGAAAAGGCAGCTGCCCGGTCGACTAAAAAGAGATCTCCTGTGGAAGTGAGCATGTCTTTTCCGCAGGAAAGGAAATCAAAAACTTCCCCGTGCATGGCAAATCTTGCTTCCAGAAGAGCCGAAGAGTGCTTCTCCGTAGATGTGACAGGTCCGTTCTCCGCTTTCCGGTACGGCGGATTCATAAATACCGCATCGTAATGGTTCTTCGGAAGATCAGCTGCGGGAAGATCCCGAAGGTCCAGATTAAAACCCCGGACACGTTCCTCCAGGTGATTGAGTTCGATATTCCGTGTAAAGATCTTCGCGGCTTCCTTCTGGCGTTCTACGCCATCGACTTTCACGTCTTCTCTTCTGGCGCAAAGAAGGATCGTTGCCGCGCCGCAGTTCGTCCCGAGCTCCAGTACCCGAAGCGGGGTCTTCCTGCTGCGGCGCAGGTTCTGCGATGTAAACCAGGAAAGAAGCACGGTATCTTCACCAAAACAGAACCCGTTTTTATCCTGGATCAGGCGGAATCCGCCCCGCCCCAGATCTTCTACCGATTCCGAATTATTCTTTTCCACACTTCTCTCCTTAAAAGAAAAGAGATCTGGTCCTTTTTGCGGGTCCAGATCTCTCGATCTTCACATCACTTTTACACAATCAGCCCTGGGAAATTGCACCAGCCGGGCAAGCAGCTTCACAAGAACCGCACTCCAGACAAACATCCGGATTGATCTCGTACTTGCCATCACCCTGAGAAATAGCGCCTACCGGGCACTCGCCTTCGCAGCTTCCGCAAGAAAGACATGCATCAGAAATAACATATGCCATAGAAATGTTCCTCCTTTTTCTAGTCTTCGATTTCATTAAACACTATTTTTTAGTATTTGTAAATATCAAATATCGCTCGACTCATCCCGCGTCTCATCGGGCTTTTCTTCCCGCTTATTTTCGCGTTTTTCGTCTCTTTTTCCGCCCTGGGATTTCTCTTCTTTCTTGTCCTGGGCGCCGCCCTTCTTTCTCGGACAATCCTGCTTGCACTGCGGTTGCGGCGGGTTTACAAGAGACACTTCCGCGGCATCAAAGACCATCATCTCGGTCTCTTCATCTTTTTCCAGACGCACGGTCACTTTTTCTTTGAGAAGATCTGCATAGGCGACCACACCGACGCCTTCCGGTGTCTTGACTTTCTTTCCGACCTTCGGCACACGGCGGTTCGCATCTTCATAGGCGGCCTGCTCATAAGAAAGGCAGCACATAAGACGTCCGCAGGTACCTGTCAGCTTTGTCGGATTCAAAGACAGTCCCTGATCTTTTGCCATACGAATGGTAACCGGAAGGAACTGGTCCAGATAGGAGCAGCAGCACAGTTCTCTTCCGCAGATGCCAAGTCCTCCGACCATTTTCGCCTGCTCACGGGAGCCGATCTGGCGAAGCTCGATCCGGAGATGGAAGCATGAAGTCAGATCTTTTACAAGTTCTCGGAAGTCGACCCGCTTATCCGCCGTAAAATAGAAAGTCAGTTTCTTTCCGTCAAAGGAATATACTGCTTCCACAAGCGTCATCGGAAGCTCCCGCTTCTCGATCAGGGCCAGGCACTTTTTGAATGCCAGGTCTTCTCTGTCACGCTTTTCATGGTAATGCACCATTTCCTTATCGCTGGCATACCGCAGGATCGGCAGAATGGTATCATCGATCTTATTGTCCGGTATCTCAAACGGTTCGTCCACAACGAACGCGATATCCTGTCCCAGCGCGGTATTGACCATCACCGCGTCTCCGACCTTCAGTTTCATATCTCCGGCCAGGAAACGATAGGGTTTACCTGCGTCATGGAAACGTAAGTTTACTACTCTAGCCATTACTTAACTCCTTCTTTAATGCCAGAAGCATCCGGCATACGATGATCTCGAAATTCCCGTTCGCCCGGAAGGCCTTGGCGGTCTCTCCCAGAACGGTACTGCACTTGCCGATCTTGCCTAAAGTCAGCCGGTGCTTCCGGATCACGCTAATCATCTTATCTTTTTTACCTTCGTCATGCAAGCGCTCGGATTTCGGGTCGGAAATGGCGATGGCCATCTCGTCGAAGATCATGCTCATCAGCGCCAGAAGATCGAGGAAGTGTTCTTTTTCCGCGTCAAAAAAGGAATAGATCCCGTTTAGAAGCTCCGTCCTCGTGATCTCCGGAAGACGAAGGATCAGGTTTGTCAGTTCTTCCCAGTCATTGACCAGCCAGGATGTATTTGACAGATTCAGGGCATAGCCGATGATCCCGCCGGAAAAACGGGCATAGAGCCTTGCCTCTTCCGGAAGCGTATCCGGCTGTGCGGCCTTTATCGCCTCCATAACTTCTTCTTCCGTATTCGGAACCAGACGGACCGAGACCGTACGGGAAAGGATCGTGGGAAGAAGTTTGGAATCATCTGATACCGTAAGAAGGAACACCACATGCTTCGGCGGTTCCTCCAGTGTCTTTAAAAGCGCATTCTGTCCTTCTTCCGCCAGTCCGTCCGCATCGATCAGGTAGACTTTGCGGCTGGCGATCTGGGACATGATCCCGACATCAGACAGGATCTTCGAGCGGACTTCCGCCACCTTGATGTTCTTTTCGCCCGGATCTAAAAGAAGCTCCCGGTAATCCGGATGGGTATGTTCCCGCATATAAATACAGTTGGGGCAGGTCCCGCATCCGCCGTTTTCGGTGGGATGCTCACAAAGAAGACCCTTGGCAAATTCTCTGGCCAGGGACTTCTTTCCGATCCCGGAAGGACCGATCAAAAGAAAAGCATGCCCCGGTTCCCCCATAAGCGGGACGCCGAGGCGCTGTTTCGCTTGTTGTTGTCCGATCAGATCAGTAAATGCCATATTGGATTACATCTTCTCGAACTGTTCTACATTGACGACGAACACTGTCGCGCCGCCAACTGTCACGTCTACCGGATACGGCATATAGGTGCCACCCATAGCAGACGGAGTGATATTCGTGTTGATCGCCGACTGGCGGCTGGAAGAGTACTTACGGATCAGATCCAGTACTTCATCTTTCTTTTCCGTCTCCACAACGATCATCAACGTCGTGTTGCCGGAACGGAGAAATCCGCCGGAAGAATTCAGCTTCGTAACACGGAAACCGGCTTTATTCAATTCTGCCATCAGGCGGGGTGTATCCTCGTCATGTACGATTGCAAAAACTAATTTCATAATTCCAATACCTCCCAGACAACTTGCTTGACCCGCTGAAAGATCTCGTTCGGAGAAGACGCAGCATCGATCACATGGATCCGTTCATTGTTTCTGCTTATGGCAAGATATCCCTCCCGGACCTTGCGCATAAATGCCAGACCTTCCGCCTCCAGGCGGTCTTCCTCATCGGATCTTCCGTGACGCCGTTCATAGGCGGTCTGCTCGTCCAGATCCAAAAGGAATGTCACATCCGGAGAGAGACCAGCTGTACTAAAGCCGTTAAGCATCTCCACCGTTTCCTGTCCCAGGCCTCTGGCAAAACCCTGGTACGCCATGGTCGAATCAAAGAAGCGGTCGCAGATCACGACTTTCCCTTCCTTGATCTCCGGCAATATCCGCTCTTCCACGATCTGGGCACGGGCAGCTTCATAAAGAAGAATTTCTGTCCGGGCATGCATCCGGCTGTTGGCCTTATCCAGAAGGATCGTGCGGATCTTCTCGCCGATCTCGGTTCCGCCGGGTTCCCTGATCAGTACATACGGGATCCCGGAAGATTCCAGTTCAGAAGACAGTTTCTCGATCTGAGTGGTCTTGCCGCATCCGTCTATTCCTTCGAATGTTACAAACAAACCCTTCATCCTCTTTTGTCTCCTTCACTTAATGATTCTATTATATCGCATTATCAGTCTAACTTCACCGAATGGATGCTGGCGATCTCCAGCCAGATATCCTTCTCGATCCGCTCGTTATCCTTACGGATATCCTCAACGGTCTCTTCAGCCGGACGGCGGCGGTTCCAGTTCTTCTCTCTTCTGCTGTCCCGGTTCTCTCTCGGCTCTCTATGATCCTGATTTCTGTCGAAGTCTCTCTGCTTGGAACGGTGCTCGCGGCGCTCCTGATTGCCGTTATTGTTCCGTTCTCTCTTTTCCTTCGGCTTATTCTCGTTTCTTTCCTTTTCCGGGGATCCCTCACCGTTTCCCTTCGGGGGACGGTTACCATTGCGGTCACGGTTATATCCGCCGGACTTTCTTCTCCGATTGCGGTTATTGTTTCTCGGTGCCTGATTTCCGTTGGAAGGGGCATCGGAAGGAGTATGATTGACCTTATTCGGATCTTGTTCGCTCATCTATTACCTCCGTATCGTAAGTTGACACTAAACATCTTTATTATATCGGTTTTCCCGATTCTATCAACCTTTCGCTTCAGGGAGAAGACCGTAGTAGCGGACTTCTTCCTTCCATTTATCCGGGATCTCCCGGTTTCCTTTGAGGAACATCAGCGGCACCTGGACAAATCCTCTCTCCTCCATACGCGGATGCGGGATCGTAAGGACCTGCGATGTCATTTTCAGATCACCATAAGTCAGAATATCCACATCGATCGTTCTGGGACCCCAGTGGATCTTCCTTTCCCGGTGAAGTGCCTGTTCCACCCGCTGGCAGACAGCAAGCAGGGCCAAAGGCTCAAGGTCTGTCTCGATCCGCACGCAGATATTGAGAAAATCATCCTGCTCGGTATAGCCCACCGGCGCCGTTTCAAATACCGGCGATACATCGGAAACGAAAATCCCTTCATCCGCCCGGCGTAAAATCGACACTGCCCGGCTCAGATTCTGAAGCCGGTCACCCATGTTGCTTCCTAAAGATAAGTACGCTTCTGTCATAGATCTGCCTCCAGCTGCTGTCTTGTACGGTGGATCGTCACATTCATGGAATCAAAATCTCCGTCGATCGGTGCCATCGGTTTTTTGATCTGACAGGTGCAGGCCTCGATCATGGAAAAAGCCCGAAGGACCCGGATAATGATCTGCTGGGCCATGTATTCGATCAGGTCACAGGATGTATTTTCCACATAATCCCGGGTCATGGAAAAGACACGGCTGTAGTCCACCGTATCCCCGAGGTCATCGGTCCGGCATCCCGGAATGTCCGGAATCTCTAAAGAGAGTGTCACCACAAAGTGCTGTCCATCTTTCTTCTCTTCTTCCAGAACGCCGGAATGGCTGATAAACCGCATATTTTCCAATGTGATGATATCCAACTTCAGTTCCTCCTTATAACGCCGCCTGCATTTTCATCGCCGTCACGGTGTCAAATACATTATGGACACGGACGCAGGCTGCCTGATTCCGGCTGCAGTAAAGGGAGACAGCCACGGTGGCGGCATCTCTCTGGTCCGCCGGCACTCCCTGCAGGGTCTCTCCGATAAATCTCTTTCTGGAATGGCCGATCAGGATCGGAAAACCCTTTTCCTGCATCAGCGGAACCGACCTTAGGATCTCTAAGGATTCTTCCGTATTCGTTCCGAATCCGATCCCCGGATCAAAGATGATCTGGGATGAAGAGATACCGGCATTTTCCGCAATGGCAGCGCTCTTTTCAAAGAAGCGCAGGCAGTCGGAAATGATATCGCCTTTTCTTTCGAAGATAGCCGGGTCGGTATAGTTGGCCATAATGACCACACCGGCTTTTTTCTCCGCCACCACTTCCGCCATCTGAGGATCTTTCTGAAGGCCCCATACATCGTTGATGATGGATGCGCCGTAATTCAGTGCCTCATAGGCCGTCTTGCTTTTATATGTATCCACGGAAATGGGGATCCGGATCCTTTCCGAAATGATCTTCAATGCCGGGATCAGGCGGGACAATTCTTCATCTGCGGAGATCCGCTCACTTCCCGGGCGGGTCGATTCCGCACCGATATCCAGAATATCCGCCCCGTCCTCTTCGAGGATCAAAGCGCCGCGAAGCGCTTCTTCCGGTGTATAGAAAATGCCACCGTCTGAAAAAGAATCCGGTGTCACGTTTAAGATCCCCATGACCAGCGTCCGCTCCTGGTAGGAAACAGACCGGTCCCTCATGTTCCAGATCTTCTGCACATCTTGTGAAAAAGCCATCTTCTTATCCTCTTTCCTTACAGGATATTTCTCGGACGGTTAATGAGGGCCAGCGCCTCGGCACGGGTCCTGGCATCCGAACGGCAGCCGCCGCGCATGGCGGAAGTCACGGTCTTGGAGCCCGGCTTACGGATACCTCGCATGGTCATGCAAAGGTGCTCGGCTTCGATCACAACGCAGACAGAAAGAGCATCTACCGCTTCCTGGATCGTATCGGCGATCTCGGATGTCAGTCTCTCCTGAAGCTGCGGTTTCCGGGAGAGTGTATCCACGATACGGGCCACCTTGGAAAGGCCCAGGATCATGCCGTTTCTCGGCACATAGACCACGTGGGCTTTGCCGTGGAAAGGCAGAAGGTGATGTTCACACATAGAGTAGAACGGAATGTCGCCGATGAGGATCATCTCATCGTTTCCGGTCTCGGTGAAGACCTTCACGTCTTTACTGATATCACGATGCAATCCGGAAAAGACCTCGCCGTACATTCTGGCGACTCGGTTCGGCGTCTCAAGAAGTCCTTCTCTGTCCGGATCTTCTCCGACTGCGATCAGGATCTCCCTAACGGCCTTCTCGATCCGTTCCAGATCCATTCCCTTCCGGCTTTCTTCCGGTACACGGAAATCATCGTCATACATACTCATGGTTTCAATTCTCCTTATTTTGCGTACTTGTGTCTATATTCCATCGGCGTCATGCCCTTCTGCTTACGGAAGGCCACATTAAACCGCTGCGGACTGGAAAAACCGACGGAGGTGGCAATACCGCTGACCTTGATCTCTTTCTTGGTCAGAAGACGGCAGGCCGCCTCGATCCGGATCTGCATCAGATAATTCATAGGGCTGATGCCGAATTCATCCCGGAATGCACGGGTAAAATATCCCTGGCTCAGGAACACGTAGGCCGCCGTTTCTGCTACCGTCACGCCCCGGTCGTAATTCTCGTCCAGATACTCTTTGGCGATCAGGACCAGTTCTCTTGCCCGGCCGTTCTTTACGCGCAGACTCTCTTCCCATTCTTCCTGAAATGCACGCGAAAGGGTGATCAGAAGTTCCATGGTCAGAAGCTGCATCATCATGTCCTTGGCATAGCCGTCCTGACGGCTCTCTCTCATGATCCGGTCCGCCAGGGCGCTGATGGCCTGACGGCTCTTTCCCGAAATGATCAGATACGGCGCATCTTCAAACGCTTTTTCTCCGCTGGCAAAATCCAGGAACGCCTCCAGAGGCTTCGAAGAAATATTTTCCTGCAGGAAAGGCACTGTCGGACCGCCGCGAAGACGTCCGTTTGCCATGGGCTGGGTATCCTTCGGCTTGGAAAGAAGGGCCTGCTGGGCTTTACCGATATCGGAAGAAAAACCGAAATACAGTACGACCATATCCGCCGGACCTTCTAAGACACGTACCGAATGCACCGCCTGGGGACGGATGATCAGAGTGCTTCCTTTATTGAGCTGGAAGGTCTTTCCTTCCACCGTGAACTCACATTTTCCCCGGCGAAGGTATAGGAGCTCATGGGACGTGTGGGAACTGGAAGTCGGGAAAGGTGTGGATGTCTCGTAACAATGTTCCACGCCTTCAAAGACTACCGGAATCGAGCCGGATGACTCCAGCAGGCTTTTTTCCAAAGCCGGTAATAAATCTTCAACCATGGGCTGACCTTCCTTTCTTGTACCTTATGGCAGGAATCGGATGTTGTCGATATAGATGGCGCCGGAGCGCTGTCTGTCAAAGATGGTGAACAGAAGTTCCGAGATCTCCATATCATCGAAGGAACCCCAGTTCAGAGTGATCGTCTGCCACTTCAGGCCGATCTCAATCGTAGCCTCTCCCCTGAATCCGGAGATCTGCATGGTCTTTTCCACCTGATCCGGATTAAACACATCCAGACAGATCCTTCTTGCCTTGGAGAAGCGGATCGGCGCCATGACCGAGGCATAGGAAAGGACCGGGCCGAAAGACAGAAGACTGTTTTCCGGCTCATACTCGATACGAAGGGATGCCGCGCCCTGGGTCTTATTCATGACCTCACGGAAAATGTTGGCTTTGCCCTTGGTGACCTTATAGGTCTCCAGCTTTTCAAATTCGGAATCCCATGTCTTCTTTCCGATAAAGGACAGATCCTCACATCCGGTAAAAGTCAGATCCGGGCAGTATTCCGACGGGATCCGGTCAAAGCGGAAAGGCAGTACCGGAAGATCGATACGGTTCCGGAATGTGGCCTGATGCGGGATCGGAGAATAGCCGTAGGTAACGCCCACCGGATTTTCGATGTCGTCATTCCATACCATGACCCGCACGCCGTGAAGGATACGGGCGGAAGCCGGCACATAAACACGGCTCTCATCACAGACGGCAAATCCTCGAAGGATCGATTCATTTTCCGAAAGACGCAGGCCATCGATGGTGTTATCAAAAGACAGCATGATCTTATTTCCCACCACTTCGACACCGACGCATTCCGGAGATGAAGCCGGCATTTTCGGAGTAAAGTGCAGGCCCAAAGCGATGCAGGAAAGTCGTCTGCCCAACGTAAAGGATACGGCCTTATTCGGAAGCAGAAGATCGTGCTGGCCCAGGATACCGATCGGCATCGGGAACTTTCTTCGAATCGCGCAGAGGCGCTCGTTAAATTCCACGTGACGGTACGGTGCTTCCGGATCCATGGCATCCGGGTGCAGCTGCATGATGATGAAAGACGGCACCTGATGCTTATCGTCGATCTTTCTCGGACCGAATACTCCCGCCAGGTCGATCAGGAGCTGACGGACCATGGATACATAGGACTTTTCGATCTCGGCATCAGATGCATCCGGAGCAAATACGATACCACGGATACTGGTGTCGCAAAGCGGCGCCAGCTTATGGTTATAGAACACACTCATCATGTCCTGAGGTCCGACCAGAGGACGGTGGGCGGCTTCAGATACCAGCGTCTCTGTCTGGATCGTCTCCGCCGACGGGATCAGTGAATTCAAAAGATCGTGATTGTTATGCTTTTCCTTTTCGAAATGCGCCAGTTCTTCTGTCGGGAAGGAAAGCGGCGGTTCGTCATCGTCATCCTTGTCCTCATCACTATCCTCAGGGATCTTCATGAGGTCGTCAGGCGAGATCTCTTTGCTCTCTTCCGGGATCTTTTCCTCAACGACTTTTCCTTTCTCTTCGGAAACTTCCGTATCTTCCTTCTTCTCTTCTTCAGAAGACACTTCTTCTTTCTTCTCTTCAGAAGAGGCCGCCTCGGAATCTTCTTCCTCAGGTGCTTTTTCCGTAGAACCGCCTGCCTGATCTTCAAAGGCTAATGCCCCCTCCGGATCGATCGGCACATCGATCTTCTCTTCGTCCTCGAATACGAAAGACTCTTCGCTGTCAGAGCCTTCGCCTTCTTCGTCTTCTTCCTTTTTCAGGATCGTACCGGAAAGGATCGCGTCTTTTTTCTGGTCCAGACGGGCAATATTGGCACGCCAGCCCTCTTCGTCGAAATACAGATTCTTCTCTTCCAGATAATTCCGGATCGCTTCGTTATTATCGATGCCTTCGTGGGAAAGCCACCGGTAGATCGGCGCGTAATCTTCGGCCAGATCCAGGATACCCACCGGATAATGAAGCTGTTCTGCCAGGTGATAGGCATAGGAAAATGCCACGGCGGACACAGCAGCCAGTTCTTTCGTATCGCGGATACGGATCCACTTCTCGTCGGTACTTGTCAGGACCGGCTCATAGGAAAGCTTCTCCACCTGGTCCAGCACACCCTTCTTCGGCGAATAGAAACGAAGAAGCGGCATCACATCTTTTTTCAGCGGCGTTCTGGGCGCTGCGGTCTCCGAGATCGCCGCCGACAAAGGACGGCCGCCGAACATGACCCAGACATCACCGCATCGGCAGTCTTCAATGGTCAGACTATCTGTCAGGGAATGAAAAACCAGCGTATAGGCGTCTGTGGAAGACCGGTAGGCAGGAAGCTCAAAACGGAAGCTTCCGTCATCTCCGGCAATCGTTTCCAGACTTAAGATGACACCGTAGTCCGCATCCAGTTTGGATACTTTACGTCCATCTGTAGGATCTTTCATGACTTCCAGCGTTACCGGCGTATTCGGAGAACCGACTTCTCCACGAAGCACCACCGGCACCCCCTGCTGAAACACCATCCCCGGTGAGATCCAGGATGGCAGATGTATATCGTTCGTTTGGGTCATATAAATTTCGACACCTTTCCGCATTTTCTCATTCACTATTATACGACAACTTCTCGGGATTGTAATGGAGTATGTATATAATATACACACAGTTCATATTCGGTAACTACGTTCGAACCGCCCCCTCCCGCCGCATTTGACATTTCGCCCCTTTTCTTTTCATGCTTTTTCTCCCCTCTTACTATGAGAAAAGACAAAACTATTTGAAAGGAGGTGCCGACATGGACGAATCCATCTGTATGGGAAGAGTAGTCCGCACCTTGCGACGGGAGCGTCAGCTGTCCCAGTTCGACGTGGCCTACCGCGCGGAGATCAATCTCTCCTACTATTGCAAGATCGAACGTGGCGAAGCGAATCCTTCGTTTCGGATCCTCACGTCCCTTCTTCGGACGTTATCCGTCTCGCCGGTGCGCTTTTTTGAGATGATCGCACTGGAACAGCAGTATTTTCTTCTCTATCCCCGTCTGCACGAAGATGATCTGGCAGACATGACACAACTGGAACCAGAGGGTGAGCCCGTGCTGCAAAGGTAGGACAAAAAATCGCATCATTTTGCTCTAAAATCTTTTGTTTTTGCTATAAGAATGGTATTCTGATTAAGACAAGTCCGCTTGTTTCAGGTATTGCAATATTACAGAATAATGGAGTGAGATGAAATGCAATTTGATTATCCGAATCCTTCCGGAGAAGCGCTTTACGAAGATCTTCACCGTCCGGATCTTAATGATGCGATTGCCAGTTGTCTGCATTTTTTAGAAAACGGGAATCACTGCCGTGAAATCCCCGCTCATTACCATGATTTTATTGAAGTGATTTACGGGATTCGCGGCAGTTTTTTAGCCAAGCTTTCCGACTGCGAATTCACTGTCAACGAAGGAGACATGCTTCTTATCAACGTCAACGAAGTTCACTCCTTCCACCACTACGAGCCCTGCGAATATTACTGTCTGCAGTTCGACCCGTCGCTGGTCTTTACCTCTCCTGCCTATTCCACCGGAGCCAGATATATCCTGCCGTTTCTGATGTCTACTTCTTACCGTCCCCAGACGAATAAGAGCTATTCGCTTTTTGCCACGAAAGACGAACTGATCGGCACCCGGATCCCGGAACTGATCAAGGATTATCACGAAGAATTCCAGACAAGAGCCCCGGGCTATGAACTTGCGATCCGTTCGGATATCTACCGGGTGTTCCTCTGGTATCTGCGCCGTATGGAGCAGGAGGGCATTTCCCTTTACCATGCCTCGAATATCCGTCAGGAGGACATCGTCCGCTTAAAGGCCGTACTGGACTACATTCATGAGAACTATATGCATCCGGTCCTTGCCGAGAAGATGGCGAAGATGTGCAACATGAGCTACAGTTATTTTTCCCGTTTCTTCCGTCACTGCATGGGACAGACATTCTCGGATTATCTCCTTTATGTCCGTCTGATGGAGGCCGAAAAGCTCCTTATGACTTCTTCCCGCTCCATCTCCCAGATCGCACTGGATACCGGCTTTAGCACTTCCAGCTATTTCATTACCCAGTTTAAAAAGCACCGGCACATTACGCCGAAGCAGTTAAAACAGAAGATCGCCCTTTCCGATCCGATGCGCATTTAAGCAAGCAAATAGGAACAAGGGTCAAAACATAAAAGAGCCGGCTCACTTTTCGAAGCCGGCTCTTTCTATTTGCATTTTTCGTTTATTCTGATCGGTTCTTCTTACTGCCCTTCCATCGGCGCGATCACCAGTTCAATACCGAAGTCACGGATCTCCTGGATCTGCTTGGGAGAGATGCCGGAGTCAGTGATCAGGACATCGATCTTTTCCGCCGGAATAAAGGTGGAAGTCGAGTCCGCATTGAGCTTAGTCGAGTCCACCAGGGCAATGATCCGCTTGCACTTTTCGGCAAAACGCTTCTTCAGCTCCAGCTCATAGAAGTTATGGCCGGTAAGTCCGGAAGTAATAGAAAACCCGTTTCCGGATACAAAGTAACTGTCGCCGGAAATACGGCGCAGCATTTCTTCACAGAGGAGTCCCTCGATGGCACCGGAATGAGGACGCAATACGCCGCCCACCAGAACGGTACGGAAATTACTGTATCTCTGGATCTCCATAGCGGTATGGATACCGTTGGTCACGATCGTCAGATTATCCAGATTACTGATAAACGGAATCATATGAAAGGTAGTGGAGCTGGCATCGATAAAGATGGTCTCCCCTTCTCTGACATAACGGCCGGCTTCTTTTCCGATGGCGGTCTTTTCAGCCACCGCCATAACGCTTCGGCGCATATAATTCTCCGGAGACGGAGACTGCTTCACGGAATCCGGAATAGACGCACCGCCATGAAAACGCACAATGGCGCCTTCTCTTTCCAGGTCACGAAGATCGCTTCGTACGGTCGCGCCGGTGACCCCCAGACGGTTCATCAGGTCTGTTGTGGAAATACGGCCATCCTTCTCCAGGATCTCCAGTATTCTCTTTCGTCTATCGACATTAATCATATACTTCCCCCACTTCCCGATTTTTTCGGAACGAGTTATATGATAAAGGGCAGACTATCGTTTGTCAACGTTTCCTTTTCGTTTGTTTTCATTTTCAGTGAAAGATAAAAAAGAAACTGCCTTAAGATTATCTCTTAAGACAGTTTTCGTGGCTGCCGAACTAGGATTCGAACCCAGACAGACGGTGCCAGAAACCGGAGTGCTACCCTTACACAATTCGGCAATGTTGTTAATCAACGTTTGAAAGTATACCAAATGTATCTCAATAGTGCAAGCCTTTTTTGCCCCTTCCCCGGACAAAAATTACTGATCCTTTTTCTATTTGGAAGAAGGACGATCCGTCGGCATATCCGGATCCTGCTGAAGCGGTTCCATAAGGCCGAGCTCCACAGCCTTTCTTCTCACCTGATCGATATCCTGCCAGAGCTTGACGCGCTCGTTGTTATTTCTGAGGATATAGGCCGGATGGAAAGTCGGCATGATAAGATATCCGTTCTTCTCCACGAAATGTCCCCGGATCTCTGTCATCTTCGCCGACTTATCTCCCGTAAAAAGAGTATAGGCGGTCTTTCCCAAAAGCACGATGATCTTCGGCTTGGCAAGAAGGATCTGGGTGCCTAAAAGCTTCTTACAGGCAGATGCTTCCGCATCGGTCGGCACACGGTTTTCCGGCGGGCGGCACTTGACCACATTGGCAATGTGAAAATCTTTCATTTCAAAACCCTGGGCATCCAAAAGAAGCTGCAGAAGTCTTCCCGCCTGTCCGACAAAAGGAAGTCCCTGCTCATCCTCGTTGGCACCGGGGCCTTCTCCGATAAACATGACCGGCGCCATTACGCTTCCGCGGTAAATGACCACATTTTTACGCGTCTTGGCCAAAGGGCAGGCCTGACAGCTTCTGCACTGTTCTACAAAATCATTCCAGGAGATCTTCATATCGTATATCGTTAACGGAGAAGCACTAACGTCACGCCGTCATTTGCCTTGGCCCAGTCCGGATCGTTTCGGAAAGCCGGACACTTCTCCACCATGTTTCTTCCTAAAGATTCAAAGGGGCCGAACTGCTCGCCGGGACAGAAGGACTTGATCTTTCCTTCTTCCTGCATCGTACGTAATACCTCATGGGTCGCCGTCTTGATCACACCGCCCTTTCCGGTAGAACCATAGCCATGAATGATCTTGACCTGATTCACTCCGACACGGCGCAAAGTATTGAGTTCCAAACGCAATTTACGGATGGCAACATCAACCTTCGGCATTCCATCTTTGATATTAATGATACTCGCAGCCATACTACTCCTCATTATTATGAATTCACCTATATTATATCACAGATTCGGCCAAAACTTGCCCCGGAAAACTATCAATTTTGTTATATAATATCCTCATGAGAGCAGATAAATGGTTCGCCAATTCAGGTTACGGATCCCGTTCGGAAGTAAAAGAATTCTTCCGAAAAGGTCGCGTATGCCTTAGTGGAAAAACCCTTGCCGACCCGGGGTTTTCTCTTTCTGAAGAAGACCTTTCGAACCTGACGCTGGACGGCCAGCCCGTGCTTCTTTCGAGCCATCTGTACTTCATCCTAAATAAGCCGGATGGCTATCTGACTGCTATGACGGATGACCGTCTTCCCTGTGTCGGCGACCTGCTTCCCGGGAATCTGAAAAACAAGAAGATCTCACCCGTGGGAAGACTGGATTACCACACCACCGGTCTTCTTATTCTGACCAACGACGGCGAGCTTTCCCACCGGCTGACAAGTCCCAGATGGCACCAGGAAAAAGTGTATCTGGTGAACTATACCGGAGAGCCGTTGACGGAAAAAGAAGTCCGTCTTTTTTCTTCCGGAATGACCCTGATGGAAGACGGACATAAACCGGAGAAACTAAAACCGGCCGATCTTTCTCTTCTTACTGATTCTTCTTGCCGTCTGACTCTGACGGAAGGAAAGACGCATCAGGTCAAGCGCATGCTGGCCGCCACCGGCCGTTCCGTCATCGGACTTCACCGGGAACGGATCGGAAACCTACAATTAGATCCCAATCAAAAAGAAGGTGAACTCATCGCCCTTTCCGGGCAGCAGCTCGACCTTCTTCTGAAGTCTGTGGAAATGAAATAAAGATCAGTCTGTGGATTCCGCGTACGGGTGAAGTTCCAGATACTGGCTTCGAAGCTTCGGCATATCCGAAAGGATCTGAAGAAGCACTTCCTGCGCCCGCTCGATCTGACCACTTGCCAGATTCACACCGATGATCAAGGATGAATCGGATTCCTTCCACATCACCGTATAGCCCAGTGACTGCTGGTCGATCTTATCCTTGATAACAAATCCGTACACATGGTCGATATAATCTTCCGGCTGCAGTTCTTCCAGATCTTCCTGATAGATCTCCGGAAGCGATGCCGCGTACTCCTCATAGAAACGCGCCTTGGAATAGATATACGGCTCGATATGGGACAGCTGTTCTTCCGACCAGGTCGCCTGCATCTGCGCCCACATGGCATCCAGATCGGAAAGGTTTTCACTATTGACATAGACCGGTGCATTCATCGCATCAAAAGCGATAATATCCGGACGGACAGCGATCAGGGCAACGGCGCGCTGGGTGGCATACGGGTCCACTTCCTCGCCCTCGTCATTTTGGGAGATCACGTTGGCCATATCCACATCCGGTGCTTTTGCCAGTTTATTATTCTCTAAATAATCCAAAAGGATCTCCGCATCCTGGGTGAAATGTCCGACAGACGCCACTCGGAAATCGGTCTTCTCCGGAATGAGATACACCTGGATAATGGCGATAATAAAGATCACCGCCGCTGCCGCGATGGCGAACTTCCACCATTCATAGTGCCAGAATTCCTGCCACTGCTTCTTGGTCTTACCGAAATAATGCTTGGCGGATTCTTCTTCTTTTTTCTCCGCTTCTTTCCGGTCACGGGCACCGGTGGCAATATTGTAGGCCGCAGCCAGATCCGCCAGTTTCTGCTCATCTTTCTGCGCTTTATAGATCTTGCCAAGTTTCCAGAACTGATTATCCAGATCTTCTCTTTTTGCCCATTCCGGCAGTTCGAAATAGGCCATGGCCTCTTCTTTGGTCATGGCAAGGACCTTCGGATCCGGCTGGACCGTCTCCTTTTTCTCCGGCGGAGTACCGGCAGGTTTTTCCGATGAAGGCAGTTTCACCTTATCGGATTTCTTCTCTTCACTCATGTGTTTCTTTTTCCATTTCTTCTGATTTACGGCAAACCCGTATCAGGACTTTTTCATTTCTTTCTTAAAGGCACGGAAATCCGCCAATGCCGCCCAGCCGATCTTAATGATCTTCTTGATGTTGATGGAATTCTTTCCACCCTGACGCGGCTTAAAGGTGATCTCACGGAGAGTGTATTTCTCTTTGTAATAGGCAAAGAAAGTGGTCAGCATAACATTCGGAAGGTTATAGTCTTCACGGAAACGTCCCACATACTTATTGACCAGTGAGGACTTCATGAGACGGAAAGGAGCATTGGAATCTTTTACCTTCACACCGAAATGCAGTCTCAGAAGGAAGCACAGGAAATTCTCGACGAATTTTCTGGATTTACCATCGCCTCTGACCACACGGTTACCCAGGATCGCATCATACTGCTCACGAAGGTCCCAGAAAGCCGGGAACTCTAAAGGATTGGTCTGTCCGTCCGAGTCAGTCTGGAAAATATAATCGGCGCCGTTTGCGATCGCATACTTATATAACGCGATCAGCTTCGGTCCATGCTGCTTTAATGTATCCGGAAGAACTTCCAGCTGCGGATACTGTTCCTTTAAAGCCAGAAGCTTGGCATGCGTCGAGTCGACACTGCCGCTGTCGGCCACCACCAGACGGGATCCTTCGCCCTTTCCTTCCAGGACCGGGTACCAGGCCTTCACTACCGATTCGATATTGGCCTCTTCGTTATAGGCCGGCATTACAATGTACAGATTATCCATATTCCCATCCTCCTAGGCACTTTCTATTACCAATGTATCATGCCCACTCTTTTTTGACCATAGATAATGCCGAAGCCACGACCGCATCCATGTCATAGTACTTATACTCACCCAGGCGTCCGCCGAAGATGACTTTCTCTTCTTTGTCGGCCAGCTCCTTGTACTTGCTGTAAAGAGCGCCGTTCGTTTCATCGTTGACCGGATAATATGGCTCATCTCCCGGCTTCCACTCGGAGCTGAATTCACGGCTGATGACGGTCTTTTGAAGATCGTTTCCATCCTCATCTTTTCCGAATGTAAACCACTTGTGCTCGATGATCCGGGTCCAAGGTGTCTCTCTGTCCGTATAGTTGACAGCTGCATTTCCCTGGAAATTCGGCTTATCCAGAAGCTCCGTTTCAAAGCGTACGGAACGGTACTGAAGATACCCGAGAGAATAGTCGAAATAGGCATCGATAGGGCCGGTATAGACGACCTTTTCAGCCATATCGTTCCACTTCTCTTTTTCTTCCAGATAGTTGGTATTGAGTTTTACTTCAATTCCTTCCAGCATATTCTCCACCATCTTGGTGTAGCCGCCGGTCGGGATGCCCTGGTAAAGTGCATTGAAATAATTGTTGTCGAAAGTCAGGCGCACCGGAAGGCGCTTGATGATAAAAGCCGGAAGATCTTTACAGTCTCTTCCCCACTGCTTCTCGGTATAGCCCTTTACGAGCTTTTCGAAAATATCACGGCCGATCAGGGAGATCGCCTGCTCTTCCAGATTCTGCGGTTCTTTTCCAGCCATCTCCGCTTTCTGTTCTTCGATCTTGGCCATGGCTTCCTCAGGTGTCACCACGCCCCACATCTTGTTGAAGGTATACATGTTGAAAGGAAGGGAGTAAAGCTCTCCTTTATAGTTGGCCACCGGACTGTTGGTGAAGCGGTTAAAGGTGGTGAACTGGTTTAAGTATTCCCACACTTCCGTATTGTTGGTATGGAAAATATGGGCACCGTAAGTATGGACTTTGATGCCTTCCACATCTTCACAGTAGACATTTCCGGCCACATGCGGGCGCTTTTCCAGAACCAGCACGCTCTTTCCGCGCTTTTTGGCTTCATGGGCAAATACCGCGCCATAAAGACCGGCACCGACAACGAGATAATCGTACTTCTTTTCCATGTTACTTCCCTGCCTTTCGTCTTTCCTTACGGATCTTTCTGATTTTTCCTTTGATACGGAATGTATCTTTAAACACCTGCCAGATGTCCGAAAAATGAATTCTCGAAAAACCACCCGACCGGGTAAATACAAGTCTGATCGGACGCTCGATGATCTTGGCGCCCATTTCGTTGGCGCAGGCCAAAAGCTCGATGTCGTAGGCAAATCCCTTTGTGATGACATCTGCTACGATGCTCTTTAAAAGGTCTGCCCGGTAGATCTTAATGCCTGTCTGGGTATCGTGCACTTTCAAACGGAACATCAGCCGCAGCATCACGTAATAACCGAAGCTGATGAATTTTCTAAGCGGCGGATAATCGAGCTTGGATTCTTTATGCATCTTGCTTCCGATGACCACATCGGCCTGTTCCGATTTCATGTGGGAAAGGAAATCCTCGAAATGATCCGGAGACAGATCCAGATCCGCATCTAAAAAGCCGATGACATCTCCGTTTGCGCTCAGAACTCCTGTCTTAATAGCGTGGCCTTTTCCGCCGTTCGGTGTATAGGAAACAACATGGATCCGGCTGCATTCACTCGCGGCTCTTTCCATTTCTTCTTTGGTATTATCTTTACTTCCGTCATTGACGCAGACGATCTCGAAATCATCGCAGAAGGAAGATATGATCTCATTTGTCTTGAGAAGATTCTCGTATATATGCGAGCCCTCATTATACGCGGGCATCACAATGGAAAACATGTGCATTTCGCTCCTCGTTTAATCTGACAGCCAAAGGTGTCTATCTCCGTATTTTACCATTTTTTCTTTATATAGGGAAATGCACTTTCCGCAAAAAGAAACAGCGGACCCGGGGGAGATCCGCTGTTTCATTCTGCCTGATTCCTCGGGGGAAGAGGAAGGATCAGTTTTTGGCAATGACTTTACCGCCACGCTTACTGATTACATCGAAGATAACCGCAGCGAGAAGTACTAAGCCCTTAACCACTTTCTGCATATTCTGGTCAACACCCATGGAGAACATACCCAGGTTGATGACACCCATCAGGAGAGCACCGATGATAACGCCCGGAACCGTACCGATTCCGCCGTAAGCAGAGGCACCACCGATAAAGCAGGAAGCGATGGCATCCATCTCGTAGTTCTGACCGTAAGTCGGCTGAGCCGATGTCATACGGGCAATGGTGATCATACCGGCCAGAGCGGAGAGAAGACCCATATTGGTGTAAGCCAGGAAGTAGACACGGTTGGTGTCGATACCGGAAAGCTTGGTGGCCTTCTCGTTACCGCCGACTGCATAGAAGTGACGGCCGATGGTAGTATTGGAGGTAATGTAAGAATAGATCACGATTACTCCGACAACGATCAGAAGTACGTTCGGGATACCTTTATACTGAGCAAGACGGATACCAAAAGCAGTGATTGCTGCACATACCAGAACGATCTTGACCGTCCAGGGAGTGATGGCTTCCACTTCGTAATTCTTCTTCAGTCTCTTCATTCTGCTGTTGATCATGATCGCACAGTAGATGATGATAGCCAGAACCGTTGCCAGGATACAGGTAATATTGATATCTTTGCCGTGGAAGAAATCCGGAACATAGCAGTTTGCGCCACCACCGAAGAGACGGACGAAACCTGTGCAGTCCTGGATCGAAACAGTCAAACCATCGAGTACAACGTTACTTAATCCACGGAAGATCAGCATTCCTGACAAGGTCACGATAAAGGGAGGGATACGCACATAAGCGATCCAGAATGCCTGCCAGGCACCGATCAGGGTACCGACTACGAACATGATGATCACGGCCAGGACCGGATGAACGTTTTTCGATACCATTAATGTCGCGCCGACCGCACCGACGAAGCAGACTACGGAACCGACACTCAGATCGATGTTACCACCGGTCAGGATACAAAGGAGCATACCGGTTGCCAGTACAAATACATATGCGTTCTGGGCAATCAGGTTACTCACGTTACTTGGGTATAAGATCGCACCATTTGTACTGATGCTAAAGAAAATGACGACCGCGATCAATGCGAAGATCATGGTATACTTATTCACAAAATTGAGTACTTTGCTATTCGTATTCATCATTTTTCTCCTTTCTTCTCTTCTTTGTTTTCTTCCGAAGCCGGCTCATCGTCTACCAGTTTCGGGCTGTTGTCACTATTGATGATCATGGCCATGATCTTCTCCTGGGTTGCTTCCTTGCCATCCAGTTCACCTACGAATTTACCTTCGCTCATGACATAGATACGGTCGCACATTCCGAGAAGTTCCGGCATTTCCGACGAGATCAGGATAACGGATTTTCCTTCGGCTACCAGCTGGTTGATGATGCAGTAGATCTCATACTTTGCACCAACATCGATACCTCTTGTCGGCTCGTCCAGGATAAGGATATCCGGATCTGCAAACATCCACTTTGCCAGAAGGACTTTCTGCTGGTTACCGCCGCTTAAGTTACCTACAAACTGTTCCACCGTCGGGGCTTTGGTATGCAGCTTTTCTTTGTAATCCACCGCGACTTTATACTCTTTATCCCGGTCGAGGATACCTTTGAAACTGATACCCTTTAAGTTCGAAAGAGTGGTATTGGTCTTGATCGGATTACTTAAGATCAGGCCGTTACCTTTTCGGTCTTCCGTAGCATAGGCGATCTTATTTGTTATGGCTTCTTTTACGGAATTCAGATGCAGCACCTTTCCGTCTTTAATGATGGTACCGCTTATTGCTTCACCGTAGGATTTACCGAAGATACTCATGGCAAGCTCGGTTCTTCCTGCGCCCATCAGACCGGAGATTCCTAATACCTCACCTTTTCTGACATTGAAGCTTACATTATCTACGATCTTTCTTTCGGTATAAAGCGGATGATATACATTCCAGTCTTTCACTTCCATGCAGATCTCGCCGATATGGCTTTCCCGCTTCGGGAAACGGTCGGAAAGGTCACGGCCGACCATGCCTTTGATGATCCGGGCTTCGGAACAATCATCCACACCCTTTGTCAGTGTCTCGATCGTATGACCGTCACGAATGACTGTGATCTTATCTGCTACATAAGAGATCTCATTGAGTTTATGGGAGATAATGATCGAGGTCATACCCTCGGATTTAAACTTCAAAAGAAGATCCAGAAGATGCTTGGATTCCGATTCATTCAGAGAAGATGTCGGTTCATCCAAGATCAGGAGCCGGGCGTTCTTCGCCAATGCTTTTGCGATCTCGACCAGCTGCTGTTTTCCTACGCCAATATCTTTAATCAATGTCCGGGATGATTCTTGAAGACCTACGATACGCAGATATTCATTTCCCTTTCCATATGTTTCATTCCAGTTGATTTTAAATGATGACCCCTGTTCATTACCCAGGAACATATTCTCGCCGATGGTCATATACGGGACCAGAGCTAATTCCTGATGGATAATGACGATACCCTTTTTCTCACTGTCCTTGGTATTCGTGAAGTGACATTCCTCGCCATCAAAAAAGACCTGTCCTTCATAGGAACCATACGGATGAATTCCGCTAAGAACTTTCATCAGGGTAGACTTTCCTGCGCCATTTTCTCCTACGAGAGCATGGATCTCCCCTTCTTCCACCTGAAGATTGACATCATCCAGTGCTTTTACGGCAGGAAAGGTCTTGGTAATACTTTTCATTTCAAGCAAAATCTTTGCCAAATGTCATGCCTCCTCTTTGTCCTGTCATTTCCTCTTTTACAAGGCGAGTCCCCTTAGATCTCGTTGCCAAGAAATAAGGGGACTCGAGATGTCGATTCAAAAAACTACTATATTGGGATTACTGAAATTACTTCAGCTGATCTTCTGTGTAGTAACCGGAATCAACGAGCAGTTCCTTGTAGTTGTTTGCATCAGCGAATACCGGCTTGCAGAGGAAGGACGGAACGACCTTCTTATTGTTGTTGTATGTGGAATCATCGTTTGTCGGAGCGGTCTTACCTTCCATGATGGCCTTAACCATTTCAACAACCTGATCTGCCAGTGTACGTGTATCCTTGAATACGGACATGGACTGTTTGCCGTTGATCATGTTCTTTACGTTTGCGATGTCGCAATCCTGACCTGTGATGATCGGATATTCACCTGTGTAAGCAGCTTCCAGAGCGTTGGCAACACCAAGAGCGGTGGAGTCGTTGGAGCAGAGGACTGCATCCAGCTTTGTGCCGTCAGCATACTGACCTGCGATGATAGCATCCATTCTCTTCTGAGCATTCTCTGTGGACCAGTCAGCTGTAGCAACAGTTTCGAAATCAACCTGGCCGGACTTTACAACGAGCTTACCCTTCTCGATGTACGGCTTGAGGACATCCATTGCACCGCCGTAGAAGAAACGGGCGTTGTTGTCACCCGGGTCACCGGTGAAGATCTCAATGTTGTAAGGACCATCGGTGCTGTCGAGCTGCAGCTGATCGCGAATGTATTCGCCCTGGATAGTACCAACCTGATAGTTATCGAATGTAGCGTAGTAGGAAACTGCTTCGGTATCCATGATCAGACGGTCATAAGCGATAACCGGAATGTTCTTTTCCTGAGCAGCGGCAAGAACTGTACCCAGAGAGCTACCATCGATGGAAGCGATAACCAGAACTTTGCATCCGCCGTTGATCATGTTCTCGATCTGGTTCTGCTGTGTCGGGATATCGTTATCTGCATACTGAAGGTCAACCTGGAAACCGGCAGCTTCCAGCTTCTTCTTCATGTTGTCACCATCCTGGTTCCATCTCTGCAGAGTTTTTGTCGGCATGGCAACACCGACTTTCTTGCTGTCCTGTTTTTTCGCACAACCTGCGCCCAGACCCATCAGCATGGTACCGGCAAGAAGCACACTCAAAAACTTCTTCTTCATTTTTTCTACCTCCGTAAATTTGCTTTCGCAATTTTTATCGCAAATTCAGAGTAGCATGACGGAGGTCGATACGCACAAAAAAATTGTCGAATATTTTTCGATGTTGTGCAAAATTTATAAGGTCGAATCAAATTTTATTGACAACTTTTGCGAAACCGTATCAATATTTTTGGATTTGCAGTTTTTCCTGACTATCTACTTTTTTCTTTCCGCGCAGGTCGATCTTATGGTAGCTGCCGTCCTGATCCAGGAAGTGACTTCGAACCGTATCTTCCAGTTCCACATTCAGAACTTCCATGACTCTTGCCTTACAATCCGGGTCCTCCACAGGGAATAGAAGCTCCACTCTCCGGATCAGATTTCTCGGCATCCAGTCAGCCGAAGAAAGGTAGATATCTTCCTGTCCTTCGTTATAGAAATAATAGATACGGGAATGCTCCAGGAAACGTCCGGTAATGGATCTGACCGTGATATTTTCCGAAAGGCCCGGCACCCCCGGACGGAGACAGCAGATCCCTCGTACGATCAGATCGATCTTGACGCCCGCATTGGATGCATCGTAAAGCGCATCGATGATGGAAGCATCCACAAGTGAATTCATCTTGGCGATGATCCGGCTCTTCTTTCCCTTCTTCGCATTCTTTGTCTCCTGAGAGATCTTTTCCAGGAAATACTTTTTCATTCTGGTCGGAGCCGGAATCAGGCGGCGCCACTCCGGCGGTTCCGAAAAGCCCGAAAGGGTGTTGAAGAATTCCGATGCATCCACACCGAATGTTTCCGATGCGGTGAAAAGACCGATGTCGGTATAGATCTTTGCCGTAATATCGTTATAGTTACCGGTCGCCAGGTGAAGGTAACGGCGGATCCCGTCTTCTTCATCACGGACCACCAGCGTGATCTTACTGTGGGTCTTTAATCCCACCAGACCGTAGATAACATGGCAGCCGGCTTTCTCCAGCATCTTCGCCCAGTTGATGTTGTTCTCCTCATCGAAACGCGCCTTCAGTTCAACCAATACCATGACCTGTTTTCCGTTCTGGGCGGCTTCCGCCAGAGAGCGGATGATCGGGGAACTGCTGCTGACACGGTAAAGGGTCTGCTTGATCGCAAGTACCTTCGGGTCTTCAGCTGCCTGGCGGACAAATTCCACTACCGGATCAAAAGACTCATAGGGGTGATGGACCAGCCGGTCTTTCTGGCGGATCGCATCGAAAATATTCATATCTTTCGGGAACATCTGGGGCTTGGCCGGCTGGAAAGCATGGTAGCAAAGCTCCGGATAATCATCACTGATCTTTCCGACCACTTTCATGAGGAAAGTCAGATCGATGGGGCCGCTGACCGCAAAGATATCCTTCTTCGAGATCTTTAATGACGATGTCAGAAGCTTCAGAAGTCTCTGGTCCATGTCCTCATTGATCTCCATGCGGATGATCTCGCCGAAACGTCTCTTTCTGACCTGCTCTTCGATTTCTTTCAGAAGATCTTCTGCCTCATCCTCGTCGATATCCAGATCGGCGTTACGCATAACGCGGTAGAACCCGCAGGCCAGAACTGACGAGCCCACAAACAGAGACGAAAGGTTGGCCTTGATGATCTGCTCGATCGGCACGAAGCAAACGCCCGTTGACAGGTGCATTTGGAATAGTCTCGGAACGACCGCCGGAACCTGAAGGGTAGCAAAACGGTAGGAAGGATCGATGGTCTTCCCTTTCTTTTCCTGCTTAGCCAGTCTTGCTTTCTTCTCCTCTTCCGCCTCATCGATCAGTACGCACAGATTCAGCTGGCGGTTATAGATCA
>CADBGD010000012.1 GCA_902794115.1 Oscillospiraceae bacterium | reverse complement strand
CTTGTCTGCCGCTGCGTCTATATTTAATCAAAAGAAGACATAAGCGCTGACATTATCACGATTTGTCTGCCGACGCGTCTATATTTAATCAAAAGCAGACAAGAGGGCAGACAATATCACGATTTGTCTGCCGACGCGTCTATATTTAATCAAAAGCAGACAAGAGGGCAGACAATAACACGATTTGTCTGCCGCTGCGTCTATATTCAATCAAAAGCAGACACAAGCGCTGACAATAACACGATTTGTCTGCCAGCACGTCTATATCTAAACATTAGTAGACGCGCCAGCAGACATGAATTTATCAATCAGGAAAATACTGATGCAATTTGACGTAATGAGACTATTCTTCCTCAGCAGCAGGCCGATCTTTCTGCCTCAGAAGCCGATAATCCGATGGCGTATGACCGGTTATATTTTTAAAACTTCGGGTGAAACTGGTCAGGTTATTAAAGCCGGACTGAAATGCGATCTCCGTGATGGATTTTTCTGTATCGGTGAGAAGTACCTTGGCTGCCTGCATTCTGCGGTGCAAAAGGAAATCGTAGAAAGTGACATCCGTGTATTCTTTGAAGAGACGGGAGAAATGGAACTTGGAAAAACCGACATAGTCCGCCGCCCATTCCAGGGAAAGCTCATCCATAAAGTGGGCATTGATATGGTTGATCAGGGACTTAAACTTTACATATTTACTCTTGCTCTTACTGTCCTCCAGCCGGATCGGGTTGAACTGCGGATTTGCAGTCACGAGGAGACTGAAGATGTTCATGAGACGGGAGTAGATCGGCATCTCCAGTACCATATTTTCATAGAGAAAATAGTTGTCATTGATCCCCATAAAGATCTCATAGATCTTTCCGTAGATCGAAGGATAGGTGGATTCATTTACAAGGCGGGGCTCTCTGAAGAACTCCGAGAGGTAAGTGAAGTCATGAAGCTCTTCCATGAAGCGGATGATGAACAGGTAGATGAAGCGGCAACCTTCATTTTCACATTCGATCTCATGAAGTGTTCCCGGCGGGATAAAGAGAATATCTCCCGGAACCAGAGTATAGGACTTACTGCCCACTATATATTTGTATTCATTTTCGATAGGGATACAAATCTCCAGGGCATCGTGTCTGTGGGGCGCATAACTCTTATATTGATTGTTGTACCAGATACGCATACGGGTATCCGGTACAAATTCAATATCTTCATCTTCTCCGTGCAGCACTCGCTTACTGAACTGCTTGACCGGCTGGTTATAGATGATCGGAGTCGTTTCATCGTATTCGTAGCCGGACGTCGGTTCAGGATTGTGAATGAGTTCATCGTTCATACGGCGGATCCTTTCGTAACGGGGCACATCTTTGTGCCTAGGATACATGGACATCTCCTATTCCAAATAGCGAGTTTAACATGTCATATAGCGAGTATAACAAATCTTGCGGAAAAGGTCGAGAATAGGGAACAAATCTTGCTTTATTCAAAATCCGGAATAAAGCTCTCACTTACAGTGCCGCCTTCCTGAGTAAAGGCATTCTCTTGCCCGAGGATCGTCAGATAGTTGACCATGGAATCATAGTGTTTCGCAGAAAGAGGCGATTGAAGTTCTTCCGGAACGCCGGGCATGGGGGTGTACTGATTCATGAGACTGATGGTGATTTGATTTCCATAGGTCTCGCAAAGATAGTCCAGAATATGCTTGGTGTCAAAAAGAAGCCCCGGAAGCATGAGGTGACGGACGATCACGCCCTTTTGCATGATCCCGTCTTCATCGAAGATCTGATCGGGAGCTTGCCGGACCATCTCAGCCAGTGCGTCTTTGGCACGGAAAAAATAGTCTTTGGCGCCCGCATATTTCATACTGATTTCCGGGGAAAAGAACTTCATGTCCGGTAAGTAGATATCGATCGTGCCGGAAAGGGCGCGGATCGTCTCCACGGATTCATAGCCGCCGCAGTTATAAAGCGTCGGGATCGAAAGACCTTTACTTCTTGCCAGCCGGACGCCTTCGATAATGTGCGGGACATAGTGGCATCCGGTAACGAAGTTGATGTTATGGGCGCCTTGGGCCTGAAGGTCCAGCATGGCATCGGAAAAAGCCTCCAGGGAATAGACCTTGCCCGGACGAGAGTAGGGGACTGAAGGGGTTTCTCCGGATCTTCGGAAAATGGGGACAGAAGTGCCTGTTCCGGAACGGCGGGAAATATCGTGATTCTGACAAAAGATACAGCCCAGGCTGCAGCCGGTAAAGAAAATGGTGCCGGAACCTTTGTCTCCGGAAAGGCAGGGCTCTTCCCACATGTGAAGACCGACACGGGAAAGACGGAGCTCCGATCCCATACCGCAAAACCCGACCTTCCCGGCGCTTCGTTTTGCGCCGCAGTTTCTCGGGCAGAGTGTGCAGTGATCGTAGGAGGAGAAAACCGATTTACCAGAATCCACGAAAAAGAGGTTCCTTTCCATTCATTTCTTATCAGTATATCGCATTGACAGTAAAATAGCGTATCTTCTAAAATGTTGACGTAAATAGAAAGCAGGTGATGTTGCGTGATGGGTACCCGTCATGAAGAATGCGGTGTTTTCGGTATTTATGACCGAAATGAACTGAAAATTGCGCCACTGGTGTACTACGGACTTTTTGCTCTGCAGCATCGTGGTCAGGAAAGCTGCGGAATCGCGATCAATAACGATGGCTGGATCCGCTGCCATAAGAACATGGGACTTGTGAATGAAGTCTTCACCCATCAGACATTGGATGCGCTGGAAGGGACCATCGCCATCGGACATGTGCGCTATTCTACAACCGGAGCCAGTGTCTTAAGTAACACCCAGCCGCTGGTTACCCAGTACGTCAAAGGTACCCTGTCTCTTGCCCATAACGGCAACCTCACCAATGCCATCACCTTAAGAAAAGAACTGGAAGCCCAGGGTGCCTTCTTCCAGACCACTGTTGACTCGGAGATCATCGCGTATCTGGTTGCAAAAGAGCGGACCCAGACTCCGTCTGTAGAAGAAGCAGTAGAAAAGACCATGGAAAAGATCCAGGGCGGCTATGCGCTTCTGGTCATGAGTCCGAAAAAACTGATCGCTGCCCGTGACCCTTATGGATTTAAGCCCCTTTGCATGGGAAAAATCGGCGATTCCGTTGTGTTTGCCTCCGAAACCTGCGCACTGGATGCTGTCGGCGCCAAGTTCGAGCGGGATGTGGAACCCGGAGAGATCGTCGTCTGTGATGAGAACGGGATCCGAAGCATAAAGACTCATTGCCGCGGTATCTGCAAAATGTGCATTTTCGAATATATCTACTTCGCAAGACCCGACAGCTTCATTGACGGTAAAAGCGTTTACGAGGCCCGGCTTCAGGCAGGACGCCTTCTTGCCAGCCAGCATCCGGTGGAAGCGGATGTGGTCATCGGAGTTCCGGAATCCGGTCTTGACGCGGCCAACGGTTATGCGGAAGCATCCGGTATTCCCTGCGTCCGCGGCTTCATGAAAAACACCTATGTCGGCAGAACCTTTATCAAGCCTGCCCAGGACCAGCGGGCGGAAGCGGTACGGATCAAGCTCAATCCCGTTTCTCCGGCGGTCAAGGGAAAACGTGTGGTACTTATCGATGACTCCATCGTCCGCGGCACCACCATGGCCAAGATCGTCCGTATGCTTCGGGAGGCCGGAGCCACCGAGGTTCATGTGCGGATCAGTTCTCCGCCGTTTATTTCCCCGTGTTATTACGGCACCGACGTGCCCAGCTGTGATATGCTGATCGCCTGCCAGCACACGATCCCGGAGATCTGTGAGATCCTGGGCGCCGATTCCCTCGGCTACCTGGAAGTGGATTCTCTCGGCGATCTTATCGGCGATACGACCCATTCTTTCTGTGATGCCTGCTTTACCGGGAACTACCCCAACGAAGAGACCGGCATCGACATGATGGAGGAATAAGGAGAGACATCATGATTTCTGCAGTGATTTTCGATATGGACGGAGTCCTTCTGGACAGCGAGCCCTTCCACGACCAGACCACCACATCTATCCTGGAAAGCTATGGCGCCAAGGGGGCCTATGAGGCGATCCGGCCTTTTGTAATCGAACTTCAATGGAAAAAGAATGTGGCGGGCATCAAAGACTCGGGACTGGAGCGTTCCGAGGGATTGACGGAACTTCTGGATTTCTGCCATGAAAAGGGGATCCGGATCGCAGTTGCGTCCTCGTCCCGGCAGGACTTTGTGGAAGCGGTATTCGACCACTTGAACCTGTGGCCCTATGTGGAAGTATTTGCCAGCGGATCGGAAGTAGAAAACGGAAAACCGATGCCGGATATCTATCTTCTGGCGGCGACACGTCTGGATATCGATCCGGAAAGATGTCTTGTTGTGGAAGATTCCACGGCAGGCGTGCAGGCCGGACGCATGGCCGGAATGTACACTATCGGATACGATAATCCCACATCCGGCGGCCAGAATGTCGAAGCGGCGGATGTGGTCGTAAAATCTTTAAAGGAGATCCCGAAGATCATCTCCCAATTATCGGAAGTCAAAGTTCTTCCAGTCACTTCCCCCACGAGAAAAATGGCGGTGGTGTCTCTGGCCCAGATCATCTGGAATGAGCATTTCCCGAAGATCATTTCCCAGGAACAGGTCAACTATATGGTGGAGAAATTCCAGAGCATGCCGGCCATTGATAAGGCGATCACAGATGACCACTATCAGTATTTCCTTCTGATCCTGGGTGACACGCCGATCGGGTATATGGGCGTGGTGCCGGAAGAGGATGATGCACTGCTCTTAAGTAAACTCTATCTTATGAAGCCTTTCCGGGGACAGAGAAAAAGTATCCCGCTGTTTGAAAAGGCTGAGCACGTGGCAAGAGAACTGGGAAAGAAAAAACTCCGTCTTTATGTCAATAAGCGAAACTATGTCCCGCTGCGGGTGTATTTGCGCCGGGGATTCCGTATAATAGAGGAAAAGAAGACCGATATCGGATCCGGGTTCATCTGCGATGACTTTATGATGGAAAAGGAACTCTGAACTTTTTAAACCATCCGGAGGCGCACATGGTATATAGAAACGCGAAAGATAACCATCACATTTCCCGGATGCGGGCAGTGCGCCTTTTCGTTGCTTTGGCGGTCGCAGTTTCTTCTTTTGCGTTCTCTGCCTGCAAGAAAGAGGAATCATCTGAAGAAACTTCTTTTTCTACAGAAGACACCCGTCCGACAGAAAGTGTTCCACAGGTGGGAACGGTTCCGGAAGAATTTCAGAAGATCATCGAAGAAGACCGTTTCCGGCGTGTAAGGGCGTATTCCGACAGGATCTTTCACTTTGAAGGCAGCGAATCGGATGAGGGGCAGAGGGATCACACCATCACCATGATGGATCTTTATGGAAATCCTCTGGCTTCTTATACCATTCAACTGGTTGATGCCTATGACATATCCGGATTTACTCCCACATCAGACGGCGGGTTCATTTTCGCTGCCGGATATAACGCCAATTACATTCCCGGAAGAGATCTTGCCGAAAAGGGATATCACTCCGAGATCATCCGATGTGATGAAAAAGGACAGGTCGTATTTGATACGGTCATGGAAGATGTGGCGATCGCGGCTTTAAAGTATTGTATAGAAATGGACGGTAACTTCTATTTCTTCGGTGAGACCCCCAAAGATAAATATCCGGATGTTGCCATGCAGATCGTAGACGGAAAAGGAAATCCGGTTTCATTTAAGACCATCGGCGGAAGCAGCCACGATCAGCTGCGGCATGTCGAAAAGGACGGGGACGGATTTGTGCTCCTGGTGGATTCTATGTCGGAAGATGGGGACTTTTCCGGATCCGGAGCGAATTTCCATGAGCTCTTCTACCAGATCACGATTGATAAGGAGCTGAATATCACAGGAAAAGAACAGCTCGGGGAACGCCCGCCGTATCCGACCTATGTAGGCGAAAAAGACGGCAAGCCTCTTTACAGTAACGATCCGATGTTCGATGGATTTGATGCCGGCGGAGTCGGAAGCTATATCGATTACGGAGATTCAGTTCCATCTGGTATTACACGGAGACGGTATATTCCATGTATGATAAGTCCGGAATGCTGATATTCCGCGCTTCTGTGGATTCCAGCCGGGATTATGATAGTATCGAAAAAAGCATGTTGAATGTGTGAATGAGAGAGAAAAACGGCGAAAATCGATGAATTTTTGAAAATCATCGAGATTTTTGAAGAAAAAGTGTTGACAATCCTCTTCCTCGCATATATTATAGTGAAGCGCCCTGAAACAGGGGGATTTATGCGTGATACTTTTTAGGAGGAAGAAGTCCATTATGAAGACATTTGTTGCTACACCATCAAATATCGAGAGAAAATGGTACGTAGTTGATGCTTCCGGCAAGACACTTGGTCGTCTGGCTACTGAAGTGGCAACTGTTCTGCGCGGCAAGAATAAGCCGACATACACACCTTTCATCGATACAGGAGACTATGTAATCGTTATCAATGCAAGCAAGCTCGTTCTTACGGGTAACAAGCTGGATAAGAAGATGTATCGTTATCACACAGGCTACGCTGGCGGACTCAAGGAGACCACATACAGAAAGCTTATGGATACGAAGCCGGAGAAGGCTTTCGAGATTGCAGTAAAGGGTATGCTCCCGAAGAACGCTCTCGGACGTCAGATGTTTAAGAAGCTGAAGGTTTATGCAGGCGCTGAGCATGAGCACGCTGCACAGAAGCCGGAAGTCCTGAACTTCGACTAATATAGGGAGGAATAAGATACATGGCTAAGAAAGCTACTAAAGTTTACTTCTATGGCACAGGTCGTCGTAAGAATGCTGTAGCATGCGTACGTCTTCTTCCTGGCACAGGTAAGATCACCATTAACGACAAAGATATGGACGAGTACTTCGGTCTCGAGACTCTGAAGCTCATCGTTCGTCAGCCGCTGGTAGCGACCGCTACAGAAGGCAAGTTCGATATCATCTGCAAGGCCATCGGCGGCGGTATTGCCGGTCAGGCCGGTGCGATCCGTCACGGTATTTCCCGTGCTCTGGTTCAGGCAGATGAAGAAGCTTACAAGGCAATCCTGAAGAAGGCCGGTTTCCTCACACGTGACGCACGTATGAAGGAAAGAAAGAAGCCGGGTCTCAAGAAAGCTCGTAAGGCTTCCCAGTTCAGTAAGCGTTAATCGAAGCCTTTCGGTTACGTCTTTTTGGACGAGACACAAGTGCATTTACCAAAGAAGCCGTTCCTTATGGGGCGGCTTTTTTGCATGATAAATCTACGGGAAATGCACGGGTGTTTGCCTTTTTCGTCCGGGAAGGTATACTTATGACAGACATTTTCAAGAGGGGTATTACATCATATGAAGAAGACATCGAACCTGATTCTGGCCGCATTGGCCGTGGTACTGAGCGCCGGTATTTTCTTTTCCGGATGCAGTAAAAAAGAAGAGACCAGTAAAAAATCCAAGAAGAGCGGGAAGAAGACAGAAAAGACCATAGACGAGACAGAAGACGAGACAGAAGATACAGAGGAGCCGGAGCAGACAGAAAAGCCGGACCAGACGGACACGACTCCCGAGGAAAGTACAGACGGATCTTCGGCGACGGATGAGACATCGGCTCTCGACATCGGGGAGATGGAACCGTATGACGCCGGAATGGACTATCTTTATGGCGCCCACGGAAAGGATTTCAGCCTTTCGGATGCCAGACAGGCCTTCCAGATGGCGGCGGATGCCGGAGACGGACGGGGCTATTTCGGACTGGGACTGATCGAAAGAGACCGCTCCCTGGAGGCGGGGCACTACCAGAAAGCGATGGAGTATTTTGAAAAGGCCATCGAAATGAACTGCCCGGAAGGACTCTGCGGAAAGGCGTCTTTGTACGAGAGTGCCTGGGGCGTGGAATATGATGTTGATCTGGCTTTCTCTCTTTATCAGCAGGCGGCGGAGCAGGGATGTGCTTTCGGCACTACAGGTATGGGCCAGATGTACCGTACCGGTATGTCGGGATTTGGCACGCCGGATCCGGAAAAGTCCCTGGAGTACTATCAGAAAGCGATCGAAAGCGATGACTGGTATGCGGCCATGTATGCGACAAATGCTATCGGAAACCTGTATTCGTCCGGCTGCGGAACCCAGCCGCAGGATTTTGCCAAAGCACTGGAGTGGTATCAGAAGGCGATCGACGGGGATTACACGCCGGCGATCTTTAATACCGGAAGAAGATATAATGCCGGAGAAGGTGTGCCGCAGGATCCTGCTAAGGCCCAGGAGTATTTCACCGAGGCCGCAGGAAGAGGTCACGCTGACGCGGCCTGCGAAATGGGCTGGGCCTATGAAAAGGGGATCGGTGTCGATGCGGATCCGAAAAAAGCCGAGCAGTGGTATAAACTCTCCTGCGAACTCGGAAGCCGGACAGGCGTCTTTGATCTGGGCTGTTTGTATCTTTATAACAAGGACATCGCACCTGATTATGACCTGATGCTGAACTGTTTTGAGATCGCGGCGCAGGAGGGATATGGCGCGGCCTTTGGCCGTCTGGGCTATATCTACAGTGAAGGTATCGGTGTTCCGAAAGATGATGTCAAGGCAGTCGAGTGGTGGACAAAGGGCGTCAAAGAGAGCGACTCCACCTCCGCCTCGAATATGGGCTGGGCATCCCAGTATGGAAAAGGCGGAGTCCGGCAGGACTACGAAGCTGCGCTGGACTACTACGCCATGGCGATCTATTTCACCTATTACGATGGAAATACAACTACGGAAGAATACGCACGGAATGCGATCGAAGATATGGTGACCGAAGGAAAAGTCACACGGGAGCAGGCAGATGCGGCTCTTCAGAAAATTTCCGATCTGCTGGGCTGAGAAATTGTAATCCCTAGGGATTTTTGGCACAATAAGGAAAAGATCCGGATAGGATAAGGAAAGAGGAAACATGATCATTTATAACGCGGAAATCTATACTATGGAGCAGCCGGAGCCGATCCATGACGGGTATGTGGTCTTTGACAGAAAAAAGATCCTGGAAGTCGGATCAGGAGATGGCTGGCAGGACTATATGGAGAGACAGGGAAAAGAAAACCCGGATCTCTATGTCCGGCGGGATTTCGCGGAAAACGATGAGCAGACCACTCTTCTGAATACGATCGATGCCAAGGGCGCGCGGCTCTATCCGGGCTTTATCGATGCGCACTCCCACTTAGGCCTTTTCGATGACGGCCTGACGGAAGAGGGCAGTGACGGAAACGAGATCGTTTCCCCCATTTCCCCGGATCTTCGGGCCATCGACGGCATCCATAATGCGGACCCCTGCTTTCAGGAAGCGCTGGAAGCCGGCGTGACCATGGTAGCGGCCGGCCCCGGAAGCGCCAACATCGTCGGGGGCCAGTTCGCCCTTCTGAAGACCTACGAAAAGACCGTGGACCGGGCGCTGGTGGATCCGTATATCGCCATGAAAGCCGCTCTCGGTGAGAATCCGAAGATGTGCTACGGAAAAGAAAATAAAGCGCCCCAGACCCGTATGGGCAATGCCGCGCTTCTTCGAAGCGTGCTTTCGGAGACCATCGAGTACTACGAAAAGAAGACCCAGTCGGAAGAAAAGTGGGCCGAGTATAGAAATGCGGAGAATAAGGAAGGCGACGATAAGCCCGAGCGGCCGGATGTATTTGAAAAAGATCTGGAACTCGAGGCCATGATCCCGGTGCTTCTGGGAGAAAAGCCGTTAAAGATCCATGCCCACCGCCAGGACGATATTCTGACGGCCATCCGCATTGCCAATGAATTCAATCTGAAATACACTCTCGACCATTGTACCGAGGGGCATCTGATCGCAGATGTGCTTTTCGAGGAATATGAGAACGGACAGAAAGAAAACCGTGGTCTGGGCCTTAGGACAGATGCGGGAAAACCTTCCGGAGGAAAACTTCTGGGCGTGATCGTGGGACCGGTGATCGGTGAAAGAAGCAAGCCGGAACTTCGGAATATGAAGCTTTCCACCGCAGGAGAACTGGAAAAGGAAGGTCTTCCCGTCGCCATCATGACGGATCACCCCTGCATTCCGGAAGCCTATCTTCCCCTTTCGGCGGCGCTGGCCAGAAAGGGCGGCATGACGGAAGAAGCCGCTATGGCTTCCATTACCCTGACGGCGGCAAAGATCCTGGGAGTACAGGACCTTTACGGTTCGATCTCTGTGGGAAAAGCACCGGATCTGGTCCTGATCTCGGGAAATCCGCTGGACATTATGAGTGAAGTCCAGCTGGTGATCGGCTCCGGCCGGATCGTGACGGATAAGCGAGGCTGACGTTCATGGAAATCTGGGAGATAACAAGCAGATCGGTAGAAGAGACGGAAGCCTTAGGAGAAGCACTGGGCCAGGCGGCGAAATCCGGAGATGTGATCACATTGGACGGAGATCTGGGCGCCGGAAAGACAGCCTTTACCCGGGGACTAGCCCGGGGTATGGGTCTTCGCTCACGGGTCACCAGCCCCACCTTTACTATCGTGAACGAATATAACGATGCAAACGGAGTGGCGAAACTTTTTCATTTCGACACCTACCGCTTAAGCTCCAGCGATGATTTCTACGACGCGGGCCTCGACGAGTATTTCGACAGAGATGGCGTCTGCGCCATTGAGTGGAGCTCGGTCATCGAAGATGCCCTTCCGGAGGACCGGATCGCCATTTCCATTTCCGGCACCGGCGACGAAAGAACGATAAAGATCTGTTATTCCGCGAAAGATCAGGGAAAGATCGACGAAGTGAAAAAACAGCTGGATATGAAGTATACTGAAATAGAAAAAGCAGACGAATCGGAAAACGCAGACGAATCGGAAAAAGCGGACGAAGCGGAAGAAGGAGGAAAAAAGGCATGAAGATCCTGGCATGTGATACATCGAACCGGGCCTGCTCCAGCTGCCTTCTTTCGGATGGGAACGTCGTTGACGCCCGCTTTCTAAATAACGGACTTACCCATTCCCAGACTTTTATGCCCCAGGTCCATGACCTGATGGAAAAAAACGGCATGAAATACGAGGATCTGGACGCCCTGGCCTGTACCGTGGGCCCCGGTTCCTTTACCGGTATCCGTATCGGCGTCTCGGCTATTAAGACCATGGCGCTGGTCCTGGGAAAACCGGCGATCCCGGTGTCGTCTCTGGCGGCGATGGCGTATCCGCTTTCTTTGGAAAATGCACTGGTGGTCCCCATGATCGACTGTAGAAACCGCCGTGCCTGGGCAGCCGGTTATTTCCATGGAAAAGAAGTGATCCCGGAAGGGGCCGCGGAAGTGGAAAAGATCGCGGAGGCCTGCCTTTCCTGGCGGAAGGAAAATGCGCCCGATAGCAAAATCGTTCTGATCGGAAACGGCGGAAAGATGCTTCTTGACGAGATCTCGGAAAATGTGGAATTCCGGGAAGGTTTTGATGAGATCCATTCTGAAGCAGTGGCGAAGATGGCTGAAGAGGTGACAAGTGCATTTGCCGGCGAAAAAGATCCGGGAAAAGCACTTCTGGAAAAATATCCCGCCAGCGCGCTGATGCCGGTATATCGGGCCAAGACCCAGGCGGAAAGAATGGCAAAAGAACAGGGAAAGGATGTGGAATCCGTCCCGATCCGCTACTACAGCACCAACGATATAAAGTAAAAAGGAGGGACGAGGATGAATATCGAGTTTCAAAGAGCAAGAAAAGAAGATTTAGAAGGCATTCATGAAATTGAGATCGCTTCGTTCCCGGATCCGTGGAGCGTGGATTCCCTCTGGACCTTTGCCTCCGATGAGTCCGTGCGGACACTGATGTGCGCCAAGGAAAAAGAGACCGGGGAGATCATCGGATATTACGCCCTCCAGTATGTGATCGACGAGGCGGAGATCGCCATTATCGCCGTGAAAAGAAAGTACAGAAGACAGGGGCTGGGACGGATCATCCTCGAAGAGATACGGAGATTCTGCCAGGCAAAAAAGATCACCCGTCTTCACCTGGAAGTGCGCTCGGAAAACGAGGCGGCTATCCATATGTACCGGGCGTTCGGTTTTGAAGAAGTGGGAAGAAGAAAGAACTACTACGAAGCACCGAAAGATGATGCCATACTCTTTTCTCTTTCTATATGACAGAATGACAAGAAATGCCACTTCGGAGAAGTGTTTTTGACACAAAAACACGAAAATCAAATGGCGGTAACGGCAAATTATTGACATTAAACTTAAGTGTTTCTATACTTTCCTTGTAGTTTAGAAAGAGGAGTTTACGCACGTTTTTCGGCGTAGACAGATACATATAGAACCTCAAGGAGGATGGAACATGGTTTCTCAGACAGTGACTTTTCAGTGCGACGAAGCACTCCAGATGAAGGCAGTAGCGATCCTGATTCAGAAGGCGTCTGCATTCAAGAGCAGCATCTATCTGACCAGATCCGGAAGACGGGCCAATGCGAAGAGCCTTCTTGGCGTGATGTCTCTGGGCATCGAGAATGATGCGGAGATCGAGATCACCGCGGACGGCGATGATCAGGAAGAGGCAGTCGAGACATTGGTCGGATATCTGAATGATCCGAAGATCCAATGATCGGTGACGGCACATCCACATTTGACGCAAGATTAGATATAGTACCTACGGATCCGGGAGTGTACCTGATGAAGGACGCCTCGGATTCTGTCATATATGTGGGAAAAGCGAAGAACTTAAGAAACCGCCTGCGGAGCTATTTCGGAAAGAATCCGAAGGGCAACGCCAAAGTCATGGCCATGATCTCGCATGTGGCCGACTTCGAGTATGTGGTGGTGGCAAGTGAGCTGGAAGCGCTTCTCCTCGAGTGTAATCTGATCAAGCGGTATCAGCCCCATTACAACATCCTGCTGCGGGACGACAAAGGATTTCCTTATGTCTGCGTGACGATGCAGGAGGAATATCCGCGCATCATGAAAGTATTCCGCCCGGATAAGAATATGGTAGGGGCGAAATACTACGGACCGTATTTAAGCGGCGATCTTTTCCGTGCGCTTCAGGCGCTTCGGGATATTTTTCCTACAAAGACCTGTAAGAAAGTCCTTCCGAGAGATATCGGAAAGGAGCGTCCCTGCCTGAATTATCACATCGGAAGATGCGTCGGTCCCTGCCGGGGAGACGTACCGGCTTCCGAATACAGAAAAGTCATGGAGGACATCTGCCGTTTCTTCGAAGGCAAATACGACGGGATCTTAAAGGATCTGCAGACCCAGATGGAGCAGGCATCCGAAGCGCTGGACTTTGAAAAAGCCGCGGTCTACCGGGACCGCCTTTCTGCACTGACCCAGCTGATGGCGGGCCAGAACGTGTCTTTCCCCAGAGAGTCCGACAGAGACGCGGTGGGATTCTTCCGCGATGCCGGCGAGATGTGTTTCCGGAAACTGGAACTTCGTTCCGGCCGCATTATCGGCTCTTCCACCTATTTCCTGAAAGATGAAGGGGAGACGGAAGAAAGCCTTCTGGAGGCTTTCCTTATGCAGTACTATCCGACGGCGGCCGCGATCCCGAAAGAGATCCTGGTGTCCATCGAACTGGAAGACCGGGAAACGGTGGAACAGGCGATCTCTGATATGGCCGGACATAAGGTCGCACTTCACGTACCGCAAAGAGGCGACGGCGCCAGACTTCTGGAACTTGCCAACAGCAATGCCAAAGAGGCGCTTCGAAGACGGATACTTCGTGTGGGTTCCAGTAACGAAAGCGTGGATACCGCGCTTCGGCTTCTGGCCGAAAAACTGGGCCTTCCGGAAGTGCCTTCCAGGATCGAATCCTACGATATCAGTAACCTGGGTAACGATGACCGCTGCGGCGGCATGGTGGTATTTACATCCGGACGCCCGGATAAGACATCCTACCGGCTTTTTAAGATCAAGACCGTGGAAGGCCAGGATGACTATGCCTCCATGCGGGAAGTACTGACCCGCCGCTTTACCCACAGCGGAGACGATAAATTTGCAAAAATGCCGGATCTGATCCTGGCTGACGGCGGCATGGGACAGGTCAATGCCATCTATGAGGTGCTGTGTGAACTTGGCCTTCAGGATAAGGTCGCGCTGGCCGGCATGGTCAAAGACCGCCGCCACAGAACCCATGGGCTCGTGAACCGGGACGGGGTGGAGATCGACCTTCAGGAAGAGGCCAGAAATGACGAAGAGATGCTGGCGCTGTTCCGTCTGGTGACCGCGGTACAGAACGAAGTCCACCGCTTCGCTATCACCTATCAGCGAAAACTCAGCAAGAAGAGAAATCTCACCTATTCTCTGGAGACCATTCCGGGTATCGGTACGGCCAAGAGAAAGAACCTGATGAAGGAACTGGGCTCCATTAAGGCCATCTCCCAGGCATCTGTGGAAGATCTGGCGAAAGTGGAGCGCCTGTCGCAGAAAGATGCGGAGGCCATCTACGCCCATTTCCACCCGGAGAACTGACGGGGACAGGTGCATTTCCCGAAGAAATAGGGAATGCCGGAAAACGGAAAGTCCGCGGGTATGGTATCATTAACTAGTAGCCTGATTAGAAAAGGAGCTTTTCCAAGTTGAGTATTTTTGCCATCGCCGATCTGCACTTGTCTCTTTCGACGAATAAGCCTATGGACGTGTTCGGTCCGGGCTGGCAGAACTATGTGGCCCGTCTGGAAGAGGCCTGGAGAGGGAAGATCAAGGACGGAGACACGGTCCTGATCCCGGGAGATATTTCCTGGGGCATTTCTATGGAGGAAGCCCTTTCCGACCTTCAGTTCATTGAATCCCTTCCCGGCACGAAGATCTTAAGTAAAGGCAATCACGATTACTGGTGGGGCACCAACAAGAAAGTGGAAGATTTCCTAATTGAAAAAGGCCTGACTTCCATGAAGGTGCTGAAAAATAACGGCTTTGTGGTGGAAAATACACTGGTGGCCGGTACTAGAGGATGGCTCCTTCCGGAAAATCCGGAAAGTAAAGAAGCCGATGAGAAGATCTATCTTCGGGAAGTGGGAAGACTGGAAAGATCTTTGCAGGATGCTCTCCAGAAGTGGGAGTCAGACGGGACCGAGCCCGGATCTCTTCGGAGAGTCGCCATGCTCCATTACCCGCCGATCTACGATCCGAGACGTTCCAACGGCTTTACCGACACGCTGGAAAAGTACGGCGTGGAACTCTGTCTTTACGGGCATTTGCACGGCCGCGGGCACCAGAAAGCCTATAACGGAGAGAAAAACGGAGTGGAGTACCGGCTCATTTCGGCGGACTATCTCCGCTTTGACCCCGTGGAAATATAAGTTGAAAATTTCCCGAAAGCCTTGCGGCTCTAGGAAGAAATCACATTTTGACACTTGCGTAAATTTCGGACCTGTACTATAATTCTATGTACGAAAAATGCGCGTTGTTGCCGGGCCCGGCGATGACGCGATATTCGACTATATGTGAAATGGAGACTTTTTCATGGCATTCAGCATGACGGGTTATGGCCGCGGGGAGGCTACCTACGCGACTCGGCGCTATCTTGTCGAAATTAAATCAGTAAACAATCGATTCTGCGATATTTCCGTTAGAATGCCGAGAGGCTATATTGCCCTGGAAAATAAGATCCGTGAAAAGATCTCCGAACAGCTTCTGCGCGGTAAGATCGATGTCTTTGTGACCATCGAGGATGTAGGAGACGGAAACCAGACCGTGGAACTGAATGCCGGTCTGGCCAAGGCTTACTCCGAAGCCATTTCCCGAATCTCCGAAGAGACAGGCCGCCCCGATACTACCGATGCGTATCAGATCGCCCGTTTCCCGGATGTGCTTGTGGCCCGCGCCACCAGCCTGACTCCGGAAGAAGCCGGTGCCGAGCTTCTGCCTGTGGTGGATGCTGCCATCGAGGATATGCTGAAGATGAGAAGTATCGAGGGACAGAAGCTGGTAGACGACCTTCTTACCAAGGTCAGTGTGTTTGAGAGTCTCCATGCCGCGATCCTGCTTCGTGCCCCGCTGGTACCGAAGGAATACCGCGCCCGCCTGATGGCCCGTGTTCAGGATCTGCTGGACGAGAAGGCCAGCCTGGTCTATGACGAAGCCAGAAGAGAAGCGGAAGTGGCCCTGTTTGCCGACAAGTGCGCCATCGACGAGGAACTGACCCGTCTTTCCAGCCATATGAGCCAGCTTCGTGAAACGCTGAATGGCAAGGGCAGCATCGGAAAGAGACTGGACTTCCTTCTTCAGGAAATGAACCGGGAGGTCAACACCATCGGCTCGAAGGCCAATGATCTGACGATCACGAACCACGTACTGGATATGAAGACGGAACTGGAAAAGATCCGCGAGCAGATCCAGAATCTGGTATAAGAGGAAGAACGTATGGCATTTATCGACATCGGTTTTGGAAATATGGTATCCGAGAAGAGACTGGTCTGCGTGGCCGGTTCGGAATCGGCCCCGATCCGCAGACTGGTGCAGGATGCAAGAGATAGAGGTGCGCTGGTGGACTGCTCTTCCGGAAAGAAGAGCAAGGCCGTGCTGGTGACGGACAGTGGTCACATTATCCTGTCGTCGCTGCCGCCGGAGGAGATCTCCGCCGCACTGGAAGATTTGAAGAACGAGGAGAAGAAGTAAGTATATGGGCAATGGTCTGATCGTTTCCATATCCGGTCCGTCCGGCGTCGGCAAGGGCACCGTTATCGAGAGATTACGGGAGATGCTGCCGGACAGCGGAAGATCCATCTCGGCCACATCACGTGCGCCGCGTGGAGAAGAGCAGGATGGAGTGGAATATTATTTCCGGACCCGGGAAGAGTTCGAGAAGATGATCGCCGACGGCGAGATCGTGGAATATGACCAGTATGTCGGAAATTACTACGGAACCCCGCTTACCCCGCTTCTGACCATGTCCCAGGGAGGACAGGACGTGCTTTTGGATCTGACCGTTCCGGGAAGCCTGGCGCTGAAAGAGAAATTTGACGAGACCGTCACGATCTTCCTTCTGCCGCCGTCTTTCGATGAACTGAGAAACCGACTGGTGGGAAGAGGGACCGAGACAGAAGATCTGGTCGAGAAGAGACTTTCGGAGGCCAGAGGCGAGATCGAGAAAGCGCCGAAGTTCGATTACGTGGTGACGAACCGGAGCGTAGAGCAGGCGGCCGATGAGATTGCCGCCATCATGCTGGCAGAGCATTGCCGGTACCAAAGAAGAAGCGTAGAAGTGGACACACTTCTTGCCGAATAAGAAACATGAAGCGTACTTGAAGGTCAATAATAAAGGGAGGAATTGAAAATGTTAGTTGATCCGTCTGTTGAAGAACTGTTACCAAAGGCCGAATGCCGGTATTCCCTGTGTATGCTGGTAGCTAAGCGTGCCCGCCAGCTGGTGGACGGCGCCCAGCCGATGGTAGATGATCCGACACCGAGTTTCGTTACTCTGGCGTGCAAGGAGATTGCCGCTGATAAGGTAGTCGGCGTAGAAGGACAGCATACACCGTATGTCCCGCTCCGTCCGGAGATCGAGGAAGCCCGCCGTCTGGCGAAGGAAGCCGCTGAGAACCAGGCCCGCCTGGATGCGGAAGCCGCTATGGAAGGTGCTTCCGAGAATGCTGAAAATGCCGCTTCGGATGAATCTTCCGAGGAGCCGGTAATGGACGTAGTCGAAGAATTCGTTGAAAACGAGGAAGCAGACGACGCTTCTTCTGAGGAGGAGGAAGTCTGATGCCGACGAAAAAGTCAATGGAAAAGATCGTAGCCCTTGCGAAGACCAGAGGTTTCGTATATCCGGGTTCCGATATTTACGGCGGTCTGGCCAATGCCTGGGACTTTGGTCCTTTGGGTGTCCAGCTGAAGAATAATGTAAAGGCAGCCTGGTGGAAGAAGTTCGTTCAGGAAAGCCCCTATAACGTAGGTGTGGACTGCGCGATCCTCATGAATCCGCAGGTATGGGTGGCTTCCGGTCACGTCGGCGGTTTTTCCGATCCGCTGATCGACTGTAAGCAGTGTAAGGCCCGTGCCCGTGCCGATAAACTCGTAGAGGACTTTAACTCCGAGAACGGCATCACCGATGTCAACGTCGAGGGCATGAACGACGAGCAGCTGGTTGCCTACATTAAAGAAAAGAATATTCCCTGCCCGACATGCGGTGGCCACAACTTCACCGATGTCAGAAAATTCAACCTGATGTTTAAGACCTTCATGGGTGTTACCGAGGACGCGAAGAACGAAGTATATCTCCGTCCGGAAACCGCCCAGGGTATTTTCGTAAACTTCCTGAACGTACAGCGTTCTTCCAGAAAGAAGATCCCGTTCGGTATCTGCCAGGTTGGTAAGAGCTTTAGAAACGAGATTACACCGGGTAACTTCATTTTCCGTACCCGTGAGTTCGAGCAGATGGAACTGGAGTTCTTCTGCGAGCCGGGCACTGATCTGGAGTGGTTCAAGTATTGGAAGGATTATTGCTACAACTGGCTTACCGGTCTGGGTCTGAAAGAAGACGAACTTCGTACCCGTGACCACTCTCCGGAGGAGCTGGCTTTCTATTCCAATGCCACCACCGACTTCGAGTTCTGGTTCCCCTTCGGCGAAGGCCAGTGGGGCGAACTCTGGGGCGTGGCGGACAGAACCGACTATGACCTCAAGCAGCATATGGAATTTTCTAAGCAGGATCTTTCCTACTTCGATCCGACAAAGAACGAGAAGTACGTTCCGTACGTTATCGAGCCGTCTCTCGGCGCAGACCGTGTGACACTGGCTTTCCTCTGCTCCGCATACGACGAAGAAAAGATCGTTGACGGCGACAAGGAAGACGTCCGTACCGTAATGCATTTCCACCCGTTCCTGGCTCCGATCAAGATCGGTATCCTGCCGCTTTCCGCGAAGCTCAGCGAGAAGGCAGAGAAGATCTTTACTGATCTTTCGAAGAAGTACATGTGCGAATTCGATGACAGACAGTCTATCGGTAAGCGTTATAGAAGACAGGACGAGATCGGTACTCCGTACTGTGTCGTATACGACTTCGATTCCGAGAACGATAACTGCGTCACCATCCGTGAGCGTGACTCCATGAAGAATGTGGAGTTCGAGCCGGGCAACATCCGTTTCCCGATCGACAAGCTCGGAGAATTCTTCGAAGGCAAATTCGACTTCTGATGCCGGAAATGCACCCGGCCCGCGGCGTGAAAGAAAAGCCGCAGGCCATACCCCCGCCGGAAGGGATCCGGCAAATGAACAAGGTTTGAAGTGCTTTTTCCACGGAGAACGGAGAGGCACTGAAAATAAAAAGTAACTAGAAGCAAAAAATTATGAAAGGCGGGCTAAACAATGACCAAATATGTTTACTTGTTTTCTGAGGGCAACGGCAATATGCGTGAGCTCCTCGGCGGTAAGGGCGCAAACCTTGCTGAGATGACCAACCTGGGACTTCCTGTTCCGCAGGGTTTCACGATCACCACAGAGGCTTGTACAAAGTACTACGAAGATGGTCGTCAGATCAATGACGAGATCTTCGCTCAGATCCTGGAGTACATCGGAAAGATGGAGGAGATCACCGGTAAGAAATTCGGTGACCTGGAGAACCCGCTTCTCGTTTCTGTCCGTTCCGGTGCGAGAGCGTCCATGCCGGGTATGATGGATACCATCCTCAACCTCGGTCTCAACGAAGAAGTTGTTAACGTAATCGCAGAAAAGTCCAATAACCCGCGCTGGGCTTGGGACTGCTACAGAAGATTTATCCAGATGTATTCCGACGTTGTTATGGAAGTCGGCAAGAAGTACTTCGAAGAGCTCATCGATAAGATGAAGGCCGAAAAGGGCGTAAAGCAGGACGTAGAACTGACTGCAGACGACCTCAAGGAGCTGGCTAACCAGTTCAAGGCAGAGTACAAGTCCAAGATCGGTTCCGACTTCCCGACAGATCCGAAGGAACAGCTCATGGGCGCCATCAAGGCCGTATTCCGTTCCTGGGACAACCCGCGTGCTAACGTTTACCGTCGTGACAACGATATCCCGTATTCCTGGGGTACAGCTGTTAACGTACAGTCCATGGCATTTGGTAACATGGGTGACGATTGCGGTACCGGTGTTGCCTTTACCCGTGACCCGGCAACCGGTGAGAAGGGTCTCTTCGGTGAGTTCCTGACCAATGCGCAGGGCGAGGACGTTGTTGCCGGCGTTCGTACTCCGATGAAGATCGCTGAGATGCAGGAGAAGTTCCCGGAAGCTTTCAAGCAGTTCACAGAAGTATGCTCCATTCTCGAAAAGCACTACAGAGATATGCAGGATATGGAGTTCACAGTTGAGCACGGTAAGCTCTATATGCTCCAGACCAGAAACGGTAAGAGAACCGCTCAGGCTGCTCTCAAGATCGCCTGCGACCTCGTTGACGAAGGCATGAGAACCGAAGCTGAGGCTGTTGCCATGATCGATCCGCGTAACCTGGATACACTCCTTCACCCGCAGTTCGATGCAAAGGCACTGAAGGATGCCAAGCCGATCGCTCAGGCTCTGGGTGCTTCCCCGGGTGCTGCCTGCGGCCAGATCGTTTTCACGGCTGAAGATGCCAAGGCTTGGAAGGCACAGGGTAAGAAAGTCGTTCTCGTACGTCTCGAGACCTCTCCGGAGGATATCGAAGGCATGAAGGCTTCCCAGGGTATCCTCACCGTTCGTGGTGGTATGACATCCCACGCTGCCGTTGTTGCCCGTGGTATGGGTACCTGCTGCGTATCCGGCTGCTCCGAGATCAACATGGACGAAGCCAACAAGAAGTTCACTCTCGCCGGTAAGGAATATCACGAAGGTGATGAGATCTCCATTGACGGTTCCACAGGTAAGATCTATGACGGTATCATCCCGACAGTAGATGCTACCATCGCCGGTGAGTTCGGCCGCATCATGGCATGGGCCGACAAGTACAGAAGACTTAAGGTTAGAACAAACGCAGATACTCCGAAGGATGCCAAGAAGGCTCGTGAGCTGGGCGCTGAGGGTATCGGCCTCTGCCGTACCGAGCACATGTTCTTCGGTGACGGAAGAATCGACGCTTTCCGTGAAATGATCTGCTCCGAGACAGTAGAAGAGAGAGAAGAAGCTCTCGAGAAGATCCTGCCGATGCAGCAGTCTGACTTCGAAGCTCTCTACGAGGCTCTGGAAGGCTATCCGGTAACCATCCGTTTCCTGGATCCGCCGCTTCACGAGTTCGTACCGACAGAAGAAGCCGACATCAAGAAGCTGGCTGATTCCAAGGGCAAGACAGTTGAGGCCATCAAGGCTATGATCGACTCCCTCCACGAGTTCAACCCGATGATGGGTCACCGTGGATGCCGTCTGGCCGTTACCTATCCGGAAATCGCAAAGATGCAGACTAAGGCTGTCATCCGTGCGGCTCTGAACGTGAAGAAGAATCATCCGGATTGGAACATCGAGCCGGAGATCATGATCCCGCTCATCGGCGACATCAAGGAGCTCAAGGTCGTGAAGAACATCGTTGTGGAGACAGCTGATGCGGAGATCGCTGCAGCAGGTTCTGACCTCAAGTACGAAGTAGGTACCATGATCGAGATCCCGCGTGCTGCTCTGACAGCTGACGAGATCGCAAAAGAAGCTGCATTCTTCTGCTTCGGTACAAATGACCTGACACAGATGACATTCGGTTTCTCCCGTGACGACTCCGGAAAGTTCCTCGAGGCATACTACGAGTCCAAGATCTTCGAGTCTGACCCGTTCGCCCGTCTCGACCAGAACGGCGTAGGTAAGCTCATGAAGATGGCCATCGACCTCGGTAAGCCGGTCAACCCGAACCTGCACATCGGTATCTGCGGTGAGCACGGCGGTGACCCGACGTCCGTAGAGTTCTGCCACAAGATCGGCCTGGATTATGTATCCTGCTCGCCGTTCCGTGTACCGATCGCAAGACTCGCTGCTGCACAGGCTGCTATTGCTGAGCAGAACAACAAGTAAGATCGTAAAAGAGTAAACATTAAGACCCGATTGTTGGTCCTTGACGCTTCAAACAGTTTTGCCTGCGGCAAAAAACTCGCGTCGCGGAACAACAAATCGGGTCTTTTTCTATGCTTTTCAATCTTGTTGGATTGCTTTGCGCTATCGGCTCGAAGCAAGATGTGGGACTTTTTCTGTTGCTTTGTTTTAGTAGAAAATGAGTGTTCTAAGGTGCCAATTTGGCACCTTAGAATTGGAGCAGGGTGAGATTCATTCTTAAGTGGTGACAGAGCCTTTTCATTTGCAGTAAGATAAAGATAACTGTAGGTGTGACTTTTTGACCGCGGATATGATTCGGGTTGGGGAGATGGTTCAATGATGAAGATATCGAAACGCTTTTGGGCATGGATGCTTGTTCTGACTTTTTTGCTTGCTGCAGGCTGCAAGAAGAAAAAAGAGCCGCTTCAGAGAGTCGTTCTGGATTCGGATCCATATTACAGCTGTGAGGAGATCGCGCTTTCTTTCCCGGAGCCGGAAGGAAAAGAACTGGATCACCGCTGGACATCAGTTATGAAGGTATTATCAGACTGCGTTGTCATGGACGTAGAAGAGGAGTATGTCGTTCCACGTGAACTGGAGGAACGATGGAACAGCTTTCAATACGATCCCTCAAATGTAGAGGAATATAAGAAACTTCTTTCGGAGAAAGATGAATACAGACGTTTTGGACTGATGGTTTTCGGATTAGATGGAAGCACGAAGAACTACAACGAACTGGAAGCCGGGTCGAGTGTTCTGTGTGTGACCGAAGATCTGTCGGGGAAAGGGAAGATCCTGATCACTCCCTATGTTCCGGAAGTCTATATGTATGGGAATTCTGTTCTATATGAGATCTCGCCGGAAGGAGAACTGACGAATCCTATTACACTGGACAGAAGCATCCATTCCACGGCGGATATTTTGTTCCTTGAAAACGGGAATATGCTCTGCCGAGGAGATTCGTCGGTTCTTCTTTATGATCCGGATGGGAATCTTCTTGGGGAAGAAAACTTCGGGTTTGGAAATAACGTAAACCGACTCTTCAAGGTCGGGGAGAAGTACTATGCTTATTTTTTGATCGACGATATATACGATACGTTTTCCGCGCCGACCACAACATATATGTATGAGATCGATCCGGCAACCGGGAAAAAGGAGGGGGATCGATTGGAAGTGACCTGTCCGGTACATAGCACTTTCCTTCTTCAGGGAAAAGACGGTGTCTATGCGATCCTCAGCAACGGCTTTCGCAAATATGATCTTCTGAACGGAAAGGATGCACAGACGATCTTTTCGTGGAAGGATGCGGACTGTAATTATTCGGGTATCGAGAGCACAAGTTCGAATATCGTATCGGAAGACGATATCTACACTTTGCGCATGGCGCGTGAGGAAGCTTCTTATTCCTATCGGCTTATGCATCTTCATCGTCAGGAAACAAATCCGCATGCCGGAGAAAACATCATCTATCTGGGCACGATCGGCACCCTTCAAGCGGAGTTTATTGACCATATTAATCAGTATAATCTGGAGACGAAAAACCACACAAGGATCGTGGTCCTGGATTATTCCGGAGATGATCTTTATTCTACAGAATATGCGAATTCCGGGACTTCGTGGATCGAACTTGCGCACTTCTCGACCGATCAGACCTCGCTGATCGCAGATCAGGTGTATCTGGATATCCTGGGTGGGGATGGACCGGATATCCTTCTGAATTTCGGAGCATTCTCCCAGTTCAATACAGAGCGTGCGCTGGTGGATCTGAATACGTTGATCGACGGAAGCATGCCGCTGGACCGGGATCTCTTCTTCGATAATGTCATCCGTGCGAACGAAAAGGATGGGAAACTCTACCAGATCCCGCTGAGCTTCGTGATCGACGGTATGTTTGCGAATCAGAAATATGTGGGTGAAAGGACCGGATGGACCTACGAAGAGTTCCGGGAGATTGACAGAAATCTTCCTGACGGCGTGAAGATCCTGGGAAACGTGCCACAGAGTGAGCTTCTCGAGAACCTGATGGACGGGGCCACCGGACATATTGTGGATTATAACAAGCAGACCGTAGATTTCGATAACCGGGAATTCCGGGAGATCCTGGATATCGTAAAGACCTATGGTATCCCGAAAACCCGAAGAGAAATCAATGTAAACATCGAAAACGATGAGACGGTGATGCACGATGAAGTGATGCTTGCCGAAGGAATACTCGTTGCAACAGACAGCACGATACGAGATCTTTACAATTATGCAAATGCCGATTTCCACTGCAGTGATCCTATACGTTTTATCGGTTATCCCAGTCTGGATGGTACAGGAGCGAGGGCAGATACGGCATTCTCGATGGCCATTACCCGGTCCTCTCAGTATAAGGACGAAGCGTGGGGGTTTGTCCGTTCTTTCTTCGAAGAAGATGTACAGCTCGCTATTGGCGTGGGCTCTTTCCCTGTGAACCGGAAAGCTTTTGACGATCTGATGGAGCAGGAACTTGAAGAGGATCGAAAACGGTGGGAAGAGGCCGCATCCGATCCGGAGGTGGAAAGAATTTTGAGAATTCAGAGCAATCCGCTTACGGAAGATGATGTTACCGAGCTTCGGGAAGTGGTCGAGAGTATCCGGGAAGCAAGAGCGTATGATCCGACAGTCATGATGATCATTAACGAAGAAGCGCCGGGATACTATACCGACGACAGAACTCTGGATGATGTCGTGAAGATCATCCAGAAACGAAGTAAAGCCGTCGTTCAGGAACGCGGATGAGCAGCTGAAAAGGGAGTATAATTATATTATCAAGTTTGAGGCGGGTAATACGATGTGTTCTGTTAAAAAGTTCCGCAGGGGAATAATGTCGGTCTTACTGGTACTGGGACTGGTTCTTGGCTGTGCATGTAAAAAAAGTCAGCCTGAATCTGATTCTGATTCTTCGTATTTTTCTCCTTACTATTCCACAACGAATCAGATCTTTTCGATTCCTCATGTGATCGACGGCGGCTTTTCAAAAGAGGGCGCTTTTGTGCAGACCTTCTTTGAATCTGATGAGTTTTGGGATGCGTATCATGAACAGTGCATTCCGACCATAGAAAACGGCGGAGACGGGCTGAGAAGCATTCCTGTGGATGAGAATGGAAAAGAGATCACGCCGGAAAACCTTCTTCTTATTCTGGATAAGAATGGGCAGATCAAAGAAACCTACGATCTGAATGAAAAATGCGGCGCCTCCACCGGTTACCGGAAAATGTACTGCACCGGGGATTCCTGTTGGATCTTAACGGAACATGAGATACAAGGCGGCAGAACAGAGTATTTCATTGACTGCATTGACGCCGAAAAGGGCCTGACGAAACATATCGGTGTGGACAGTAAGGCAGGATCGGGAAGACCCAATTCGATCCGGGTCGGGGACGACGGGCAGATCCTTCTTTCCTCTTTAAGCGGCGACATTTTTGTGCTGGAAGAAGACGGAACCGTAAAAGATACGATCCATCTTCCCGAGGTCTGTAAATACGGCGATATTGCGGTCTGGAATCAAAAACTGACCTGTGAGGGGCTCGGAAGCCAGGATATACAGGTGCTTTTCCAGTACGATGAGAAGACTGGAAAATGGACGGAAACAGATATCCCGGTCACGGAAAACTGGCACCGGCTTCTTGTGAGAGATGGCGACCTTCTCAGTATCGGGATGTCGCAGATCGACCGGCTGGGCGGAGAATCGGAACAAAAACTGAATCTTGAAGAGGCCTCGGTCTTTGGAACTGTGCAGGATATCAGGAAAACCGGAAATGGAGAAATGGATCTTCTTGTCCGTCCGATGAGTGATGATATGATCATCCTTTATCACCTGAAGCCATCAGATAAGAAGACATATGAGAATAAAAAAGAGTTCGTCATCGCGGGATATAATCTGATCGAAAGTCCTCTGCCGCTTCTGGTGGAAAAACTGAGCCTTCTTCATCCTGACGTGAATTTCGTCATGCGGGATTATATGGACGAAGTAGATGCAGAGGGAGACAAGGCGCAGATTCGGAATGAAATATACAGAATTATGAGCCTGGATCTGGCCAATGGAAATGCACCGGATATGTATTTTGATTGCGAGAATGAACTCGGACTGGGCGAACAGGGGCGGCTCGGATGCCTGAAAGATCTGTCGCCGTATCTAAATGATCTGAATAAAGAGGACTACTTCATGGAGAAGATCACCATGGGAAAGGAGACTCCTTACTGTGCCTGCCTCTCTTTCAATATTCTCGGTTTTGAAGCGTCTCCCCGCTATGTGGAGAACCCGGATACCTGGACCTATGAGGATTTTTATAAAAGCGCGGAGAAGTTTACGGATCTTTCCTGTGTCCAGAGCATATATTCCAAAAAGAAACTTCTGGAGCATGGTGTTCTGGCGCAGCTGGACGAATTCACTCCGGACGGAAAAGCGAATTTCACAAGTGAGGATTTCCTGAATCTTTTGAAATGGGCGAATGATATAGGAAAAAAGAGCGACTGGGACGAATATACGGAAGCGGGTCTGGACGACGGACTGTTTATGCTGGATTGGACGAGTATCTCTTCGCCGGGATCCGTAATTGGATATCAGGACCATATTGTGGTCGGATTTCCGAATGAGAACGGCTCGCTTCATGTGATCCCCTATAACCTGCTGGCGGTCTCGGTAACGACCTCGCAGGAAGACCTGGCTAAAGAGATCATCCAATATGCTGTCAGTGAAGATTTTCAATATAACAATCCGGCCCTTCTTTCGGGCGCGATGCCGGTGAACCGGAAGGCCTGGGAAGACGCCTTTGAGGAACAGTATCAGTATTATGCGGATGATCCCCGATACCAGGATCATAGCAAGGAAGAGTATCACGAGATGGCGATGACGGCGATAGCCAGAGCGGATCACTATCTGTACGGGCCCCGTTCTGTACTGGATATCGTTCTCGAGGAGGCAGACGTTTACTTTTCCGGCAGCTGTTCGGCGGAACATGCGGCCGAACTGATCCAGAACCGGGTAGAGATCTATTTGCAGGAAACAAGTACGTAAAGAGGAGATGATAATATGATTCGAAGAAAAGAAATTCTGATAAGTATTCTTCTGAGTTTATCTGTAGCCATGTGTGGCTGTAGCAGTAGCGAGAAGCAGAAATCGGAAGAGACGACGGGTAAATCTGAAACGGTGGTAACGGAATCGACGGAAACCAGCGCGGATGATTCTTCCACTTCTGATACCGAAAAGGAAACGACGACTGAATCGTCCACTGAATCTGAGACGGAAAGTTCATCGGAAGAAGAGTCTTCGACCGCTTCCTCGGCCATTCCGGAGAATTTGAGTCCGGATGAAATGGAAAAAGCATTTCTCCAATATTGCGATGATAACGGAATCCAGTATTTCACTAGTGAAGAAAACGGTGGGATCCGGTATGAGTGCCGGGAACTGCGGTTCGTTGTGGAGAAGCATCCGGACAGTGCCTCGGCAGAAAAAGTGTATAAGGAGGTCCTGGATTACGGTGGATGGTACGAAGAAGATCTTGTCACCCGGGACGTGATCATTGACGAAGAAGGGAAAAAGATGCAGGCCTATTATTGTCAGGCGGAAGACGGGCTTTCCATGCTCTTTGTTTTGGCTCAGACGGAAAACCTGCACTTCAGTACGGAAGCCATCGGTGAAGATCAGGTAAAGACCGCAGAAGGGATCTTACAGGCGATGGGCGTGGATCTGTCTTCCCGGGAATAAGGAGGGCCCGATGAGGAAAAAAGAGAACCCCGAACACCGTAATGAAGTCGAGAAAGTGCTTCTCGAGTTAAGCGCCATGGAGAAGACCGCGCTGTTTGAAAAATATCAGACAGACGAAGACGGATTAGATCCGATCCAGGCCGATGACCGTCTGGATGAATACGGCAGAAATATTATCGATTTCGGAAAAGAGAAGAGTCTTTTTGTCCGAATCAAGGACGCCATTATCAACCCGTTCAATATCGTACTTCTGGTGGTGGCGATCATTACATTCATCACGGACGTGATCCTGGCGGACGAACCATCCTTTGCCACCTTTATCATGCTGACGGCAGTTATCGTTATCTCCGCAGTCATTTCCTTTGTCCAGGAAGAAAAATCCAATAATGCGGCAAAAAAACTTCAGGGCATGATCACCAACAAACTGGATGTGATCCGTAACGGTGTCGAGGCGGAAATCGAGATCGAAGAGATCGTTCCCGGTGATATCGTGAAACTTGCATCCGGCGACATGATCCCCGGTGACGTGCGTTTCCTGGAAACCAAGGACCTTTTTATCGACCAGTCCCAGCTCACCGGTGAGAGTAACCCGGTCGAGAAGTTCACCACTTCCGAAACCAACGTAGGTGTGACGGACCTGGCCAACATCGGCTTTATGGGAAGTAATATCGTATCCGGAAGCGCCAAGGCCATTATCCTCACAACAGGCGGCGATACCTACTTCGGCAGTATGGCCAAGAGCCTGAACTCCTACGAAGAAAAGAGCGCCTTTGAAAAGAACCTGGATTCCGTAAGTAAGCTTCTGATCCGTTTCATGCTGATCACGGTCCCGGTGATCTTTATCGCGAACTTCCTGACGAAGGGAAGCTGGCTTCAGTCCCTGATGTTCGGTATCACCATCGCAGTCGGGATCATGCCGGAAATGCTCCCTGTTATCATGAACTCGTCTCTGGCCCGGGGCGCGATCAACATGTCCCGGAAAAAGACCATCGTAAAACGTCTGGGCGCCATTCAGACCTTCGGCGAGATGGATGTGTTCTGCACGGATAAGACCGGTACGCTGACCCAGGATGAGATCATTCTGGAAAAATATATGGATGTGCTGGGAAGAGAAGATAAGCGTATCCTGCGCCATGCCTTCCTGAACAGTTATTTCCAGACCGGACTTAAGAACCTGATGGATGTGGCCATTATCAGCCGGGCAGAAAAAGAAGAACTGTCCTTTTTAAAATCCGCCTATATCCGCGAGGATGAGATCCCCTTCGATTTTTCCCGCCGCCGTATGAGCGTCGTGCTCAAAGACGAAAAAGGCAAACGCCAGCTGATCACAAAAGGCGCGGTAGACGAGATCTTGTCGATCTGCTCCTTTATCGAGATCGACGGCGAAGTCAAAGAGATCACAGAAGAACTTCGTGTCAATGCAAAGAAACTGGCGGAGGAGAATAACCTGGAAGGAATCCGTGTAATTGCCGTTGCCCAGAAAAATAACGTCCATGGTGTAGATGTATTTGGCGTACAGGACGAAAGCGATATGGTGCTGATCGGATTTGTAGGCTTCCTGGATCCGCCGAAGGAGTCGGCCGCCACAGCCATCAATGCCCTTCGGAAGAACGGTGTACGTACGGTCGTGCTTACCGGCGACAGCGAAGGTGTGGCGATCAATATCTGCGGAAGACTGGGATTCAGTACCGAGATGACGCTGATCGGCGCCAAGATCGAGGCCATGTCCGATGAAGAACTGGCGGAAGCCTGCGAAAAGTGCGATATCTTCTCCAAACTTTCCCCGTATCAGAAACAGCGTGTGGTAAAGATGTTCCAGTCCAAGGGCCACACCGTCGGCTACATGGGTGACGGCATCAACGACAGTTTGCCGCTCAAGCAGGCGGATATCGGTATTTCCGTAGATAATGCCGTGGATATTGCAAAAGAGGTGGCGGACATCATCCTTCTGGAAAAGGACCTGAATGTACTGGACGAGGGTGTGGTCGAGGGACGAACCACCTTTGCCAATATGTCCAAGTATCTGAAAATGTCGGTCAGCGGTAACTTCGGTAACATGTTCTCCGTTTTGATCGCAAGTATCTTCCTGCCGTTTCTGCCGATGCTTCCGGTTCATATCCTGGTACAGAACCTTTTAAATGACTTTGCCCAGCTGGGTATGCCTTTTGACCATGTGGAATCACGCTATATTGAAAGACCGAAGAAGTGGGATCTCAAAGGTATCCGAAGTTTTATGGTGTCTTTCGGACTACTAAGTACCGTGCTGGATGTCCTGTGCTTCCTGGTACTCTGGTTCGTCTTCAAATTCAACTGTGAAGATATGGCCGGATATTTCCAGTGCGGCTGGTTTATGTTCGGTGTTATCTCCCAGACCATGGTCATCCATACGATCCGTACGCCGAAACTGCCGTTCATCCACGACCGGGCCTCGGTCCAGCTTTCGCTTTCCACGGCGGCGATCATTGCCATTACGATGCTGATCGGCTTTACCGGTATTTCCACTTTCTTCACTATGCCGACCATCACGATCATGTACCTTCCCTGGCTTCTTATCCTGATGCTGGTCTACATGATCCTGGCCCAGATCATGAAAACAGTCTATATCAAGCGGCACCACGACTGGTACTGATAAGAAAGAAAAAGAAGAGGCGCACCCCGAAAATTTCCGGGATGCGCCTCGATTACTTTCTGACCTTTTCAGGTTGCTCTTTCAGGTTACTCGTTCAGATCAGCAGCCTCTTTGACTTCCGCAACAGCTTCTTTTACTTCAGAGGTGACTTCCGGAGCGTCCTTTTTTCCCTTGATGGGATCCGCCACCGAAGCGACCAGTTTCTTCACTGTGTCTGCCAGCTCTTCGCCGTTTAATGCCTGATTCTGCATATCGGCCTGGGCAAAGACCTGCGGGATGCGTCCCAGTACAGAGGTCAGAAGATCTCCGCCACCTTCGTTTTTGGAACCGCCGCCAAAGTCATAGAACTTGGCGTTCTTACCGATCTCGGCCATAACCGTTGCCACATTGGTGGCCACCTGTACGCGGGTGTTCTGCTCGATCTCGATCTTACGAAGTTCGAAGTTGACCTTGTCGTTGGCGGCCTGGGCATCAGACAGGGCACGGGCAGCTTCAGCCTCCGCCTTACCTTTTGCTTCGATTGCTTCCGCTTCCGCCTTACCTTTGGCAGCGATGGCGGCAGCTTCCGCTTCACCCTTTGCCTTGGTGGCAGTGGCTTCGGCGTCTGCCTGCACCTTTACAGCTTCTGCTTCTGCGGCAGCTTCTGTCTTACGTGCGGTAGCCGCACCTTCGGCTTCCAGTTTTCTGGCTTCTGCCGCACCGTCTGCCTCGGTCTTTCTGGCCTCGGCTGTGGCAGCTGCTTCACGGGTTCTTCTGACTGCGGCAGCTTCGGCTTCACCGGCTGCGGTCAGCTTCTGGGCTTCTGCGTTACCGGCTGCAGATACTTTCTTGGCTTCGGCTTCACCGGCGGCTTCTGCCTTCTTTCTCTCGGCTTCGGCTTCGGCATTGATGACTGTGGTTCTCTTCTGAGTCTCCGCGCGGGTGATCTCCACCTCTTGCTGCTTCAATGCAGCCTGATTGGCCTGCTCGGCGATGGTGACCTTTACTGCACCCTGCTTTTCCGCAAGCTGCTGATTTATGGCTTCCTGCTCCAGCTGACCTGCCATTTCGGACTTGGCCTGCTCTCTTGCGGTCTCTGCCATGAACTGGGCTTTCTTTACATCCGTGTCGCGCTGACGCTCAGCCACGGCGACCTGGGCATCCAGTTCTTTTTCCTGAGCCATACGGTCTGTTTCCGCTCTCTTTTCACGAACCGACTGCTCGGCTTCTGCGGAGATGTTCGCGGCATCACGACGTCTGGTCTCTCTGTCTCTGGCGGCCAGATCCTGATAATAGGTGGAACCGGCGGCATCTTCTACTTCGTGGATAGAAAGGATCGTATTAAATCCCAGATCCTTCATCTGTGCGGAAATGGAATCTTTGACCTGATCATCCAGCTTGTCTTTTCCGTTCATGACTTCTTCCGGAGTCATCTTTGCGATGACGGCACGTACACCACCGGACACAACGTCCAGGATAACACGCTCCAGTTCTTTGTCATTCTTGTCAAGGAAGTTGCAGACAGCGCGCTGCAGGCTCTCGTTGGAAGAAACATCCGGATTGTAAGCTACCGCCCAGTCGATCTGGATCGGTACACCGGTCTGGGTCTTGGTCACATCGCCTTCTACCTTGGCGGTTCTGACACAAAGGTCAAAATACTTCGCTTTCTGAATGAAGGGGATAACCACGCGGCCGCCCGCTCTCTTGATCGTGGGGTTTCCGTTCTTGTCGGTGGCACCGACACCGGACACGACCAGCGCCTCGTTACCGTTTGCAGTCTTGATCATCGCAAAAAGAATGATGATGAGAAGAATCACTGCGCCTACGGCAATTCCGATTAAAATAATGATATCCCTTGGCATAATCCCTACCTCCTACCGTCAAATAAATGATTATGTGGGCCTTCGAGGTAACTTTTCTTTCTTTGGAAAGCGTCCCTCGCGTTACACTATTTATTTTATATGGAGCAGGAAAGGATGTAAACGATTTCTGATAAGATCGGAACATATGTATTTGCATGCCCGCAAGAGAATATTTGATCCTATTTCAGCGCCGGCGGGCAATAGATGAATTGCGCGCGAAAAGGGAAGGTGGCTTATGGTATAATACAAAATCATTTGCTTAAATGGATTTCGGGTGATGGGGGACAACTATGGACAACGTTGATGTCATTATTCAGAACAGCAGAATCGATAAGACCGCCGAGATCGTTGTAACCGATACCAGCTGGAAGATCATCCAGAGAAATAATGCGATCGGTTTTGATGAAGAGCAGTGGAATAAATGGTCCCGCCTTTATCAGGAAGAGCCGGTGGATAAGAACGGATTCGACTGGGAGATCGCCAATCGTGATGAGGACCGCTATTTTAAAGTCCATTCCTTTGCAGAGAAATATAACGGACGGGATATTCTGGTGCACCATATCTATGATGTCAGTGATTATGCGGGTCTTTTCCGGGATCTGACCTCCTATGTCAAAGAATGGCGGAGCCTTTCGGCCTGTCAGGTCGACCTGATCTCCCATCTGGCCACGGATCCCGGGGAGTGCCTGCCGATCGTGGTCAAGTACTGTAACGTGGATATGGCCGTGCTTTATACATCCCGAAAAAACAGGGATAACGTCAAGCAGTATATCCGGAATAAAGGGGAAGAAGGCACCAGGAAAACGGCGCTTCCGAAAATCGGGATCGACGGGAAGGAAGGGGAACTTGTGATCAGAGAAGATCTGGATAACCGTGAAATGCTCTGCGTCTGCTGCGGTGAATCGGTTACCGGCGCTGATTATGCCCTTTATGTCTCCAATAACGACGATAAGGACGAGCGCCTTTTGAGCATGCTCAGTCACCCGTTCAAACTGTATATTGAGAACTCTCTCATGCAGAATCAGATCGTTTATGAAAATGAGCACGATCACATGACGAAGCTATATAACAAGACTAAGCAGGCTGAGGTGATCCGGGATGTTATACCGAAGGCGGAGAGTGTAGCAGTCTATAATCTGGATGTGAACTATCTAAAGCGCACAAACGATACCCTGGGTCATGAAGCCGGAAACCGGCTGATCTGTAAGGCGGCAGAGAGCATCCGCTTCATCGGGAAGGAGAACGTATTCGGTTTTCGTGTCGGCGGAGATGAATTTCTGGTCATCGCCGTGAATCTTTCGGAAGAAGAAGCGGTGGGGATCCGGGATAAATGGAGAGAGAATCTGGACAGGATGAATCAGGAAGAACCGGTGCCGGAGTGCGTGGTAGCCTGCGGTCTGGCCTATGCAAAAGCACCTTTCGACCTAAAGACGGTTATGGAACAGGCCGATCAGCGGATGTACGAAGATAAGGTGGCCATAAAGATTTCCCGGGGTGAGGATCCGAATGCCAGATGATGGCAGATATCATATTACCTACTTGCGAAATAGGTTCAGTGGAGGCTTTTCCGAAATGGAAAAGCCTCTTTTTTCAACCTTTACTGTACTTCTAAAGATTTGTTTACAGAAACGAAACAATAAGGAAATTTAACAAATAGGGGATTTCGGTGTATAATACCATGTATAAAAATAGGTGAAGTATACCTGTTTTTAGCTGGGGATGATCCAGTAAGACTAATGAAAAGGAGAATTTGACGAACTTACACCTGCATATGAACGAATTGCCGGATGAAGACAAGACGCTGAAACAGGAGCAAGAAAAGGCCGGGGAAGAACAGTTCACGGAAGGAGTTTTGGAAGAGCAGTCTTCTGAAGAAGTGACCGGTTCTAAAGATGCGGCGCCGGAGATGGATATCGGGATGGAGACCGGTCCGGATCCGGAGGATACGAAAGAAAAAGAATCGAAAATGGAGATAGAGTCTGACGGAACGGTCAGGGACGAAGCTGTATCTCCGGAAACGAAGACGGAAGCCTCTTCTGAAATAAAGAAGGAAACGTCTTCGGAAAAGAAACCTGGTAAGTCGAAAAAGCGGAAGAAGAAAACCGCGAAAGACTATGCGATCGAGTTTTTCATCAAGGTCGGCATCACGGCTCTGGCCGTAGCTGCACTTCTGATCTTTGTGGTCGGCATTCATGTTAACCACGGCAATTCCGCCTATCCGATGATCAAGGATGGCGATCTGGTGATCACCTACAAACTGGACAAGGGCCAGAACGGAGTAGAGATCGCCTATAAATTCAACGGTAAGGTAAAGTTCGGCAGAATCGTTGCCAAAGAAGGCGATACGGTCGACATCACCGATCAGGGCCTGTTAGTCAACGGCTACGGGATCCTGGAAGATGTGGTCTATCCTACGACTTCTTCTGGAGCAGCGATATCATTTCCGTATATCGTCCCGAAAGGAACGGTATTCGTGTTAAACGATTACCGGTCTGATGCGGGGGATAGTAGAACATATGGGGCCATTCCTTTGTCAGATGTGGAAGGAGAAGTCGTTCTCATTTTACGAAGACGGGGAATATAAGAAAAATCATTTTTGAGGAGGAGTAAACAAAAATGAGAGCGAAATCTATTTTGAAGATGCTATCTACTGTGGTCACCACAGGTATGGTAGCGGCCGCGATGGCACTCCCGACGATGGCAGCGGGAACGAACTACGTGCCCATAGCTGCGCAGGACGCAACATTCAATAAGTATCTGCTTTTGGAAGAGGATATGCAGGTTCCGTCCCTGACTTTCCAGTATGAGGTGAGCACTCCTGCTGCAGGCATTCCTGGAGATTCTACTCATCTGCCGCTGTACAAAGGTAAAACTGTTACTACTACAGGAGCGAATGCGGCAACCTATCCGAAGATCGAAGATGTTTCTTTCGGAAGCGCGGATGCTGCGGAAACTTCTACACTTTTGACCGGTTACAAGACCTACAAGAAGACCATTACAGTGGATTTTGGTGATGCGACCGATGCGTCCGGAGAGAATGTGGTCAAGTTCGACGAGCCGGGTGTATACCGCTATTACATCAA
>CADBGD010000011.1 GCA_902794115.1 Oscillospiraceae bacterium | reverse complement strand
GTCTTTATGAGCCAGTTGGGCTTGACCTCCCAGTCGTGGTGCCTTTTCATCCAGCCGGCGACCGCGTCAAAGTAATCATCATGTTCTCTGTCCGCGCCGGTCTCGGTGTAGCCGAAAATTCCGTGCTTCGTCCGTTCGATCACGGCATCGATCACGTAGGAGCTGGTCGGAAAATCCATGTCGGCGACCCAGAGAGGAAGGACATCGGCCGGCATGCCCCTTCGTACGGCAAAATCGTACTTCAGGCTATCGGTATTCCGTCTCTCCACATATGTATCAAAATCCAGATTTCTTTCCGGCATGGTCTTTCCTTCTTTCTGCTTCTTTTTCTCTTTTCTGCCCGCATTTTACATGCGGTCTTCTATTCTCACGTACATCGGGCAAAGACTGACTTCAGCTCTTCGACCAGATCTTCTCCGTCTTCGATCCCTACCGAAAGCCGGAGCGTACACGGCGTGATCCCGTTTTTCAGTCTGACTTCCTCCGGCACATCCGCATGGGTCTGGGTGGTCGGATACGTAATCAGTGTTTCCACGCCGCCAAGGCTCTCCGCATACTTGATCATGCGTACTTCCTCCAGGATCCGGAGCGCATGCTCCTGCGTATCCACGGTAAAGGTGATCATGGACCCGAATCCACGGGCCTGGCTCTTCATGATCTCATGTCCCGGGTGATCCGAAAGACCTGGATAATACACGGTCTTTACGATCTTCTGTTCTTTCAGCCACCCGGCCAGGAGTGCGGCATTCTGCGATGTCCTTTCCATACGAAGGCCCAGTGTCTTGATGCCCCGGATCAAAAGCCAGCTGTCAAACGGGGCCAGCCCCGCACCAGTGGTCTTGATCAGGAACCGGAGCTTCTCGGAGATCTCCGGCCGGTTCGTCACAATGAATCCCGCCAGGGTATCGTTGTGCCCTCCCAGGAATTTCGTTCCGCTGTGAATCACCACATCCGCTCCCAGAAGAAGAGGATTCTGGAAATACGGTGACAGGAACGTATTGTCCACGATCAGAAGAAGCCCGTGCTTCTTCGCGATCTCTGCGGTCTTTCTGATATCCGACACATGCATCATCGGATTGGTCGGTGTCTCGATATAGATCGCCTTCGTATTCGGGCGGATCTCCTTTTCCGGATCATTTCGGGAACAATCCAGAAAAGTAAATTCGATGCCGTTTTTCTTCGATACATTATCGAAAAGACGGATGCTTCCTCCGTAAAGGTCCGCGTCCGAAATGATGTGATCTCCTGGTCTGAAGATCTCGAATAATAATGTAATCGCCGCCATGCCGGTGGAAAGTGCGAAGGCATCGATTCCGCCTTCCAGATCCGCCACGACTTTTTCCAGCTGCGCCCTTGTCGGATTCTGAAGCCGGCTGTAGTCATAACCGGTGCTTTTGCCGACACCCGGATGGGCATAGGTCGCTGTCTGGTAGATCGGATAACTTAACGATCCGAAATGTTCTGTCTTTCCCTCATCTGCCTCTATATGTAAACATCGTGTGTTGATTCCTCTGCTCATTTTTACGCCCCTTATCTGCTTATATAAAGCCGTATCTATTGCTAAGGAATATAACATCCGATCAGTTTTTTGAATAATCGTCTTTTCGTATCACACGTCATAAGAAAAATCTATAACAGGTGAAAGTTCAGTCTACCAGTACCCGTTCTTTATACTTACTTAATTCAAAGATATACTTTTCCGCCGGCTCACTTAACACGGTGTTCTTCCGGGAAATATACCCGATCGTCATGGTCTCGTCCACATCCAGCTTCACAGCACAATAGTCAAGGCCGTTGAGTTCCTCACAGATAATGCCGGAACAGAGTGTATAGCCGTTGATGCCGACCATCAGATTTAAAAGCGTGGCCCGGTCACTGGCTCTTACGATCCGCTTGTACTCATATGTGCTTAAGACTTCTTCGGCAAAGTAGAAAGAATTCTGATCGCCCTGCACAAATGCCAGACACGGATACGCCTCCAGATCCTTCATGGTGACTTTCTCCTTCTTGGAAAGGGGATTCGTCTTACTCATATAAACGTAGATCCCGCAGTCGAAAAGCGGCGTAAACTGGAGATTGCCCTCACTCAGGATCCGGTTCAGGACGCTTCTGTTAAAATCATTTTCATAGATCACGCCCAGCTCACTTCTCTGGTTTTTCACATTCTCGATGACCTCGTGGGTCTTGGTCTCATGGATCTCGAATTCGTACTCATCCATACCGTACTGCTTGATCACGGCGACAAAAGCCTGAACTGCGAAAGTATAGTGCTGCATGGAAACAGAAAACGACCGCTTGGTATTCTTTCCTTCGATAAACTTGGATTCCAGAATATCGTACTGCTCCAGAACTGACTTGGCATATCCCAGAAACTCGCTTCCCTTTACCGTCAGGGAAATACCGCTTTTGGTACGGAGGAAAATATCAAAACCCACCTCCTCTTCCAGTGTCTTTAATGCTGCAGTCAGCGCCGGCTGGGAAACAAAAAGTCTTTTAGCCGCATCGTTGATGGAGTTTTCCTCTGAAAGGGCAACAACGTATCTCAGCTGGTTCAGTGTCATAGGTTTTTTCGCCTCCTTTATTCTGGTATGGATACTATTGTATTCCATTTACCTACCATGTCAATAGGTATTTGCATTTTCCCGACATTTCACACTAAAAGAGGTCACCGCAGCACATCCCGTGGTAACCTCTTTGTCCCGATTTATTAAGCTGTAAAGAACCGCAGAAGCCTTTCTTTATAATCCGGCGCCATGTCATAGGCCGCATGTCCGTATCCGTCATACATAAAAAGCTCGCAGTCTTTCCTTTCTTTCAAGTATTCATATATCTCTTCGGAAGTCTCCGGTCCCAGTACCCGGTCATCTTTCGAACCAAGTATCAGTACCGGGCATTGGATGGAAGAAAGCTTTTCCGTCACATCGAAACCTTTGACCGCCTTTGACAGGATCCCGAACCGGAAAAGATCTTCTTCCGTAATTCCTTTGGCACCGGAAAGAAGCATATCTTTTGCGGAAGAAAACACTTCCGGTGGATAGATGGCTTCTCCGAATGCCAGATACAGGTCTTCGATCTTTTTCTCCCTGGCAAGACGGATCCAGTTTTCCACGGTCCCGCTCTTTTTTCTCTCCACCCGCGCTGCGGTGGACCCCAGGACCAGTTTCTTTACCAGATCCGGCTCTTCGATGGCGATCGTCATGGCGATCATGCCGCCCTGAGATGCGCCGAAAAGGCAGATATCCCGAAGACCCAGTTCCCGGATCGCAAGAACCGTATCTCTGGCCATATCCGAAATGGAATAAGGATCCGGGAGTTCTTTTCTCCGGTCAAAAAGATAGACCGTAAAATCATCCGTCAAAACGTGGTAGGCATCTGCTACTCCATCAGCATATTTCATCACGCTGTCCACGCTGAGTCCCGGAAGGATCACCAGTATATTTTTCCCGTGTCCGAAACGGAAGTAATCCATGGAAAAATCACCGGTACGGACAGTTTCGATCTGTATATTTGCCATTTTCAATCCTCCAAAAAAGGTAGTTTCAGTATACCATATTTCCCGGGTACTCCTTTCTGATTTACCTTTTTCTCCACCAGGTTTTCATAATGTTTACACTCATCTTATGCAGGATAGAAAACAGTAGATGTATAATAAACATGTGCATAATGAAAAAAGGGCTGGAAATTATATGAGTGACATATCCAACCAAACTGAAAAGCAAGGCTTCATTGGAACGACATTACATTTTCTTTTTCAAAATGTATATGCCTTTACTGTGTCTATAATGGGCATAGTACACGCCATCTTACTGCTTTTCATGCTCTTCAATAAAGTCTGGCCGCTGGTACAGTTTAATATTCTCAGTGTGGTCGTCTATATCTTCTGTTACCTTCTTTGCCGGACAGAACATATTATGCCGGTATATGTCAGTATCATTTTGGAAGTCACGGCCTACACCATTGTTTCCACCCATTATATCGGTCTTTCCAGCGGCACCTATTGTTTCCTTGTGTCCATCGTACCGATCATCATTTATTTTGGATGTCATCTTCTTCAGGGAAAGAAACGCTGGACGATCGTTTGTTTACTTGCAGTCAATTTCCTGGTATTCATCATACTGCATCTGATCTATGCGGGAAACGATCCGGTCTATGAACTTTCCTATTCTTCCAAGCTCACTGTTCTGATCTATTCTTCTTTCGTCATGGTCTTTTCCATGATCTTTTATAACATGATGTACATCTATGCCAGCGAGCTTGAATACGGAAATCTGGAGAGAACGAACAGACAGTTATCTTCCGATGCCCATGAAGATGCGCTGACAAGCCTTCTGAACCGTCGCGGCTTCCTTCCCATGGTCGAATCTCTGATGCAGGATGAACGGCAGAGTCATTTCTGTATCGCTTTCTGTGATCTGGATGATTTCAAGCGCGTCAACGACACCTACGGACATGATGCCGGTGACGAAGTGCTCAAGCATATGACGAAACTGATCGTGAAAGATCTGAATGACTGTGACATCTGCCGCTGGGGTGGCGAAGAGATCGTCATCCTGATGCGGAACTGTGACCTGGCGACAGCCAGAGAAAGAATGGAGCGGATCAGAAAGCGGATCGAATCAAATCCGACCGTGTTCTATTCCCACAAGATCTCCGTCACCATCACCATCGGACTTGAGGAAAACCAGGGTGCATTTACCAATGCGGAGGAGATCATCAAGGCCGCGGATGAGCGGATGTATTACGGAAAGCAGCATGGAAAGAATGTTGTGATCTATGAGGATCAGTGAACGTGTCACTCGCAGCTCAGTTCATTGAGCATATCCAGGATATCTTTCGCGTTAAACAGCACCACGGAGGCCAGGATCACTATAATCGCGATAACGATAACCATTTCTACCAGTGAAAAACCTTTTCTAGACTTCGAAATCCTTCTCATATTCGGATTCCTCCTTTGTGTTTAGTAACGGTTTATCGCTAAACCTGTTAATGATACTACTCAAATCCGAAAATGCAATACCCTTTTTTCACTTTTTTGAAAAGTTTTTTCCGACGCCAAAAATCCCCTGTCTCCAGGGGATTTTCTCGTCCGACAAAGTGTTTTCTTACTTTGACACGGTGAAGAGAGCTTTGAAATAGCCGTCTTTTCTCATCAGTTCTTCAAAAGAGCCCTTCTCTTCAATGGTGCCGTTTCTGACCACCAGGATCTCATCGTAGCGGCGAAGGAGAGATTCCTCCAGAGTATGGGTCACGACGATCCGGGTCACGTCTTCCAGATCCAGGATCCCGTTAATGACTTCGCAGGAAGTCTGGGCATCCAGTGCAGATGTCACTTCGTCGGCCAGAAGAACGGAAGATTCTTTCAGAAGACTTCTGGCGATGGAGATGCGCTGCTTTTCACCACCGGAAAGCTGATTTCCGTTTTCGCCGCAACGGTAGTCTTCTCCTCTTTCTGTGACCAGCGGAAGAAGGTGGGCTTTTCTCATGGCCGCTTCCACTTTCCCCGAAGAGAAATCACGGAACATGGTCACGTTATCCCGGATGGTGGAATTAAAGATAAATACATTCTGTTGGATCACGGTCATCAGGTCATAAAGTGAATCGGTGGAGATGGTCTTCAGTTCTTTTCCGTCAATGGAGATATTGCCCTGATACGAATTGTTTCCGGAAAGAAGCAGATTCAAAAGAGTGGATTTTCCGGAGCCGCTGCCGCCTACGATGGCATAGGACTTGCCGGGCTTGAAATCGCAGTCGATGTTATGAAGGACTTCCTTTTCTCCGTCATAGGAGAAAGACACATTCCGGAAATGGATCCCTTCGCCGATGGTCCCGACTGTCTCGTCGCCTTCTGTTTTTTTGTTTTCGGAAAGAGATTCAGCGAGCTTATCGATCAGCGCCGATGCCGCCTTTTTCCCGGCCAGAAGTTTCGGAAGTTCCGATACCGGCGAGATCAGGAAATTCATCAGGTTTACGAAAAGCATGACCGAACCCGGTGTCAGTCCTTTTCCGCTCATGGCCAGATAGGTACCCATAAGAAATACGCCCATCTGCGCCGCCATGCCGGCCATCATTCCCAGGTTTCCGGCGACCACGCCGATCTTTCTGAGACGGCACTTGGCATCTTCCAGTTTGTCGTTTTCTTCGGAAAAGATCTTCAGTGCCTCATCTTCTGCACGGAAACTCTTAATTACTGTAAATCCGCCGAGGCAGTCAGTCATAGCTGCGGTAAATGCACTGTTCCGGTCCGATACTTCTTTCTGTGCTTTCTGCATCTTCTTTCCCATCACGGCGGAAACCATCGTGGGCAGTAAAAGGATCAGGATCACAAATCCGGTCAGAATCGGAGAATAGTAAAGCATTAAGATCAAGGATCCGAAAAAGGCCAGGATCTTACTGATGATCATCATGATCTGTCCGAGATAATTATTCTCGATGGCCGTCGCATCGTTGGTGAGAGCCGAAAGATAGGAAGCGGAAGATTCTTTCTGGAAAGAAGCGATATTCTTTTTCGAAAGATAGGAAAACGCGCTGGCTTTATACTGCCGCATGGCCCGGCGGATAAAGTGGGGTTCCGAGAAATAACTCATTACCATAAAGACGATGTCTACAATAACCACACCCAGAACGATATACATGATCTGTGTCAAAGTAAAACGGCTTTCTCCGGCCATCATATCGATGAGTTCTTTTAAAAGCCAGGACACCACAAGTCCGAATGTGCTGGTAACGATCGTAACAAAAAGTGCCGAAAAAAAGGCGCAGTGATTCTTCCGAAAGAACTGGGAGACCAGCTCCTTCGCTACAGGATTCTTTTTCATGTTGTTTCACCTCATTTATTTATGGATTTCCAGATTGATTGAAGTTCCGTATCTTCCAGTTGGGAAATAACATCGCCGATACTTTCTTTTGCGGTCTTATCGCCGCTCATATCATAGAGTTCGCATTTTTCCGTAATCGAAACGAACCGAAGACTCTGTCCGTTATAGTCCGGTGCGGAATCGAAAAAGTCCGCTTTTTCTTTTGCCTTCTGAAGGATCTTTTTGGCTTCTGCCTTCTTTTTCATTTTCAGCTCTGCCATTGCCAGGCCGCAAAGGGCGATACATTCCAGTTTATCGATATAACAGGGTTTGTCTTCTTTCCGAAGATGGGAAAGGGTATCGATCGCCCACAGGGTGACATCTTTGGCTTCCTGATACTGCTTCGTATTCAGGTAAAAAAGCACTTTCCCGACCACCAGATTCATATATCTTCCCAGCTGAATGATCAGGCCGTAAGAAAGAAATACATCTGCTTCTTTCGTATCCTTCTGCCCGGCCAGGATATTTCCGATGGTGGCATTAAATGCTCCGCCGGCGTTATGCGCCTTGAGGATCTTCACGGCTTCCTCCACATCCCCCATGGCCAGGATCGTGCTTGCCAGTCCGCCGTAGAGTACCGTGTCGTTGATCCAGGGATCCGAGCATCCGGAAGGAAGAAGCCGGATAGCCAGTTCATAGAGTTCCTTTGCTCTTTTAAAATACTTTTCTTTATCCGCAATCGTGGAAGCAAATGCCTGATACATATAGGCCGCTTCATGCACCACTTCGATGCTGTGGGGATACTTCAGAAGCGCCTTCTCCGCTTCCTGCAGGCCGTCTTTTTCCATTCTGTCTGTCATATTCCGGAGCCGCTTTGCCAGTTCCTTCACCCGGTTGTCCCGAAGGTCGAAACCCAGAAGCGTATCCATGGAGATATCGAAGAAATCCGCCAGTTCCATCAGAACGGAAACATCCGGAGTGGAAAGGCCCGCTTCCCATTTATGGATCGCGCCGACGGTCACATCGAAGACTTCCGCCAGCTGCTCCTGGGTCAGTCCCTTTTCTTTTCGGAACACCCGGATATTCTGTGCCAGATCGTTTTTCATCTCTTGCTCCTCCTATACTCGAAGTAGTGCTTTCACTGTCCTCATTGTATAAGAAAAATACCGGAAGGAAAATACACCACCTGTACAATTTGGATAGGTATTATTCTACTTCCGGTATAGTTTTATGGAGATGACGCTTTTCGTTTCAGCAGGTCACGGCAGGATCCCGTGGCCGTTCATGAGGTATTTGTCGCACTCTCTGGCGGCGCCCCGGCCTTCGGTCAGGGCCCACACCACAAGGGACTGGCCTCTTCTCATATCGCCTGCGGCAAAAACACCTTCCACAGAGGTATGGAATTTTCCGAACTCGGCAGACACATTGGATCTGGCGTCCCGCTCCAGGCCCAGTGCAGACGGGATCGTATCTTCCGGTCCCAGAAAGCCCATGGCCAGGATCACCAGATCGGCATCGATGGTCTTTCTCGTGGATTCGATCGGTACCGGATTCATCCGGCCGGTCTTGCTGTCTTTTTCCCAGGAGACCTGTACGACTTGAAGTTTCTTGACGTTGCCTTTGCTGTCGCCGATAAACTTCTCGGTGGACATGAAATACTGTCTCGGATCTTCACCATAGACAGCGGCCACTTCTTCCTGACCATAATCTGTCTTTTTAATAAAAGGATATTCCGGCCACGGGTTATTGGCAGCACGGCTCTCCGGCAGAGGTCCCATGATCTCCAGCTGGGTCACGCTCTTGGCACCCTGACGGACGGCTGTGGCCGAGCAGTCGGTACCGGTATCACCGCCACCGATAATGACCACATGCTTTCCCTTTGCCGAGATGGAAAGATCCGGCGCCGGCCCCGACTTATCGAAATGCTCTTTCTCGAACAGTGCTTTTGTATTGGTACGAAGATAATCCACGGCAAAATGAATGCCTTTCAATTCTCTTCCTTCCACCACGAGATTTCTAGGCTTGGTGGCGCCACAGCAGAGGACCACCGCATCAAAACTGCTTCGTATTTCTTCGATGGTGATGTCGTGACCCACCTCCACGCCAACGCGGAAAGTGATGCCTTCTTCTTCCATCAGTTTCACGCGGCGCAGGATCACCTGCTTATCCAGTTTCATATTCGGAATGCCGTACATCAGAAGTCCGCCCGGACGGTCAGCACGTTCAAACACAGTCACAGTGTGGCCGGCGCGGTTCAGCTGGTCGGCGCAGGAAAGTCCCGACGGGCCGGAGCCGATGACCGCCACTTTCTTGCCGGTCCGGTGCTTCGGCGGATCTGCTTTCATGGTGCCGTTTTTCCATGCGGTCTCCGAAAGGAACCACTCGTTATTCCGGACCGAAGTGGAGCCGAAACTATGGCCGCAGGTGCAGGCACCTTCACAAAGAGCCGGACATACCCGTCCTGTAAATTCCGGGAAACCGTTGGTCTTTCGAAGACGCCGGTAGGCATCCTCGAAATGGCCTTTATAGAGAAGATCGTTAAACTCCGGAATGAGGTTGCTTAACGGGCATCCTGTGGCCGCCCGGCCAAGGAACATACCGGTCTGGCAGAAGGGAACGCCGCAGTCCATACAGCGTGCACCCTGGGTAATGGCATCTTCTTCACTTTGATAGATCTGGTGCACTTCCCGGTAATCCCGGACACGTGTCTTCACATCCCGATCCGGACCCGTTGCTCTCTCGTACTCCAGAAAACCGGTATTCTTACCCATTCTTCTTCCCTCCTTTACCTGTTGCCATTTCAAAGGCCATCATCAGCGCTTCTTCGCCATCGTGACCCTGGGCCTTGACTTCGGAAAGCTTCTCATTGAACTTCGCATAATCATGCGGCAGTACCTTTACGAAACGTCCGATCAGATCATCGAAGTTCGTCAGGATATGCTCGGCGTAAGTGCTCTCTGTATTTCTAACATGAGCACTGATTTGTTCTCTGACAAACTCCACTTCTTCCGCATCGGAAAGCGGCAGCAGTGCGACCATTTCCTGATTGCAGCGGGAAGCAAAATCTCCGTTGGCATCGTAGACATAAGCGATACCGCCGGACATACCGGCTGCAAAGTTTCTGCCTGTAGGACCGAGAACGATCACACGTCCGCCGGTCATATATTCACATCCGTGATCACCTACACCTTCGACCACCGCCGTCGCGCCACTGTTTCTGACGCAGAAGCGTTCACCGGCGATACCGCTGATATAGGCCTCACCGGATGTGGCACCATAGAGCGCCACGTTTCCGATGATGGTGTTTTCTTCGGAACGGAAAGAAGCTTCTCTATCTTTCTTAACGACGATCTTTCCTCCGGACAGTCCCTTACCCACATAGTCGTTGGCATCGCCTTCCAGACGAAGTGTCAGGCCGTGAGGAATAAATGCACCGAAGCTCTGTCCGGCAGATCCGCGGAAATGCACATCGATGGAATCTTCCGGAAGTCCTTCTTCACCATGTACACGGGTGATGGCAGAACCCAGCTGGGTACCGGCGGCACGGTCCGTGTTATGGATCTCAAGCGACAGGCTGACTTTTCTGTTTTCATGCAGTGCCGGTTCGGAAAGCGGGATCAGAACCTTATAGTCCAAAGTCTCTTCCAGCTTGTGATCCTGGGCAACCGTGTGATGGGTCACTACAGTGGAATCCAGCTGCGGACGGTAAAGGATCGAAGAAAGATCGATACCGGTGGATTTCCAGAACTTAATGGCCTTATTGACACGCAGCATATCGGAACGGCCCACCATCTCATCGATGGTACGGAAGCCCAGCTGCGCCATGATCTCACGAAGTTCTTCCGCGATAAAGCGCATGAAGTTCACTACATATTCCGGCTTGCCTTCGAACTTGGCACGAAGTTTCGGGTTCTGGGTCGCCACACCAAAGGGGCAGGTATCCAGGTTACATACACGCATCATGGCGCATCCCAGCGCAACCAGAGGTCCCGTTGCAAAACCGAATTCCTCGGCGCCTAAGAGGCAGGCGATGGCCACATCACGGCCGGTCAGAAGTTTACCGTCTGCTTCCACCGTGATACGGGAACGAAGGTCATTGAGGAGCAGTGTCTGATGGGCTTCTGCCACACCCAGCTCCCAGGGAAGACCGGCATGACGGATGGATGTTCTCGGAGCCGCACCGGTACCTCCGTCGTAACCGGAGATCAGGACCACATCAGCTCTTGCTTTGGCCACACCGGCAGCAACCGTACCGACACCGACTTCCGAAACCAGCTTGACGTTGATCCGGGCAAAGCGGTTGGCATTTTTTAAGTCATGGATCAGTTCCGCTAAGTCCTCGATGGAATAGATATCGTGATGCGGCGGCGGAGAGATCAGACCTACACCCGGCGTACTGTGACGGGTCTTGGCGATCCAGGGATAGACTTTTCCGGCTGGCAGCTGTCCGCCTTCACCCGGCTTGGCACCCTGGGCCATCTTGATCTGGATCTCTTTTGCATGTACGAGATAATCGGAAGTCACACCGAATCGTCCGGATGCCACCTGCTTGATGGCACTCATTTTCGAATCGCCGTTCGGCATTCTTTCATAACGCTTCGGATCCTCACCACCTTCACCGGTGTTGCTCTTTCCGCCCAGACGGTTCATGGCGATGGCCAAGGTTTCGTGCGCTTCCTGAGAGATGGAACCATAGGACATGGCACCGGTCTTAAAACGCTTTACGATGCTTTCCACCGGCTCGACTTCATAGATGGAGATAGGCTGCTTACTGGGAACGAATTCCAGAAGACCGCGGATCGTGCAGAGACGTTCGTTCTCTTCGTTTAACCCCTTACTATATTCTTTAAAGAGTGCATAGTCACCTTTTCTGACTGCATTCTGCAGCTGGTAGATGGTCTTCGGATTAAACATATGGTACTCGCCGTCTTTTCTCCACTGGTATACACCACCGGAAGCAAGACCGGGCTGGGTCTCCTCTGTCTTATATGCCGCTTCCATACGCTGCTGCACTTCTTTTGCGATCTCAGAAAGACCGATACCGCCGATACGAGATGCGGTCGAAGTGAAGTACTTTTCAATGACTTCTTCTCCGATACCCAGTGCTTCAAAGATCTGGGCGCCCTGGTAACTCTTGACTGCCGAGATACCCATCTTGGAAAGGATCTTCACGATACCATGACGGGCCGCGTTGATGTAGTTATCGATCGCTTCATCCAGTTCTTTATCAAGACGCTGGTGCGCGATCTCATCTGCGATCGTTGCATAAGCCATGTACGGGTTGATGGCGGATGCACCGTAACCGACCAGCAGTGCGAAGTGATGTACTTCTCTCGGCTCACCGGACTCCAGAACGATGGAAGTCATGTGACGCTGTCCGGCACGAACGAGATGCTGGTGCAGACCGGCCACTGCCAAAAGTGCCGGAATCGGGCTCTTATCCGCATCTGCATCGCGGTCGGAAAGAATGAGGATATTCGTACCCTTTTCCACCGCTTCCGATGCAGTCTTGCAGAGTGCATCCATCGCCTTCTCAAGAGTATGTCCGTCACCGTTTGCCTCATAGAGGATCGGGATCACTACAGACTTAAATCCTTTTCTCTTAATATTCTTTACGGCTGCCAATTCTTCGTCCTTTAAGATCGGGCAAGGAAGAGCGATATGCCGTGCATCGGTGGCCTTCGGCTCGATGATGTTGCCTTCATTTCCCAGATACATTCTTTCCATGATGACGATGTCTTCACGGATGCAGTCGATCGGCGGGTTGGTGACCTGGGCAAACAGCTGCTTGAAGTAGTTATACAGAAGCTGCGGCTTATCGGAAAGCACTGCGATCGGGCTGTCGTTACCCATGGCGCCGATTGCCTCATTTCCGGTCTGGGCCATCGGAATGACCATCTTTCTGATATCTTCATATGTGTAGCCGAACATCTTCTGACGGACTTCGATGTTTTCTTCAGAAGAAGTCTTACTTGCCTTCGATGTCTTGGCAGACTTTGAGGAAGTCTTTCCCTTGGAAGGTGCTTTTTCAGAAGAACGGTATTCTTCCACCAGAGAACTCAGCGGCACCATATTTTCTTCCACCCACTGCTTGTAAGGGTGAGCGGTAGAGACCTTTTTCTTGATCTCTTCATTAGTAATAATACGGCCTTCCTCTGTATCGATCAGGAGCATACGGCCCGGACGCAGACGGTTCTTGGAAAGAACACGGGATTCATCTACCGGCAGAACACCGGCTTCCGAAGAGAGGATCACATAGCCGTCTTCCGTCACCACATAACGTGCCGGACGAAGACCGTTTCTGTCGAGGGTCGCCACGATGCTGCGGCCATCGGAAAAGGCCAGCGCAGCAGGTCCGTCCCAGGGCTCCATGAGCATGCTGTTATATTCATAAAAAGCCTTCAGATCTTCGTCCATCTGCTCGTGCTTGATCCACGGTTCCGGCACCATCATCATGGCAGTCTCGGCCAAAGAACGGCCGGACAAAGTCAGAAACTCCAACGTGTTATCGAACATCGCCGAGTCGGAACCGTTGGGGTTGATGATCGGAAGTACCTTCGCCATATCGTCGCCGAATGCCTTGTTGCTGATGGAAGCGGAACGGGCATACATGGCGTTGATGTTTCCGCGCAAAGTATTGATCTCACCGTTGTGGATCAGGTAGCGGTATGGATGGGCACGCTCCCAGCTCGGGAAAGTATTCGTACTATAACGGGAATGCACCAGCGCCAGTGCGGAATCGAAAGAAAGATCTTTCAGATCCAGATAGAAGGCGTCCATCTGTTCCGGAGTCAGCATGCCCTTATACACGATGGTTCTGGTGGAAAGAGAAGCAAAATAGAAATACCGGGGATCTGTCTCGGACAGTTCCATCGTTCTCTTCTCCAGCTTCTTACGGATGATATATAATGCCCGGTCAAAAGCGATACCGGCCTTGGTCTTTTCACCACGTCCGATAAATACCTGGGCGATATAGGGACGGTTCTCTTTTGCCGTCACACCGATAGTGCTTTCGTTGACCGGTGTATCTCTCCAGCCGAGAACGATCTGTCCCTCTTCTTCGACTGCTTTGTTGATGACCTTCATGCACTTTTCACGGGCATCACTTTGTCTAGGAAGGAACACCATACCCACGCCATAATCGCCGGCGGCCGGAAGGGTAATATTCTCTTCCGGGCAGACTTTCCGGAAAAAGGCATCCGGGATCTGAAGAAGCATGCCGGCGCCATCACCTGTATTTTCATCACTGCCCTCACCACCACGGTGGGCCAGATTTGCAAGGATACGAAGACCATCCTTCACTGTCTGGTGTGTCTTCTTTCCGTGGATATTTACCACAAAGCCGATGCCGCACGCATCATGTTCATATTCCGGGGAATACAACCCCTGCTTTTGCATCATCATTTTCTTTCCTCCTCCGGTCATGAGAAGCACATCCGGATAGAAGGAAAAGGCTGAGGCGTCAGCTTCTCCGGTCTATTTCCCGCAGTATTCTGCGGAAGTTCCGGAAGCACTTAGCGCCATTGCCAGTTTTCAATGTCTACATCTTACCAATTTGCAAGTTGGATTTCAACAACTTGCAAAATAAATCACAAAAAACGATAAAAAACGGGTATGTTTTGTTTCATAGTGCATTTTTCGTTCATCGTTTATGCATTTTGCACAATTCATCCGATTTTTTCTCTTCCCCTCCGTTTCTTTTTCTTATATAGCCGGGAAAGCCCGAAAAACGTAGATGACAGAACTGTCACCTCATACTGACACTTCCGTCATTTCAAAAAGATAGGGGGATGGTACGATAAGGTCAATCGGAAAACGATGATTTCTGAAAAGAAGGAGGCATAAACTTATGAACGAAAAAAAAGAAAGAATCATTTCGATCTCCCGCATACTTCGCGCTGTATTCTTTTTGTGCGCCGCTGCTTTTATGCTTCTGTTCCTGATGGATATCGTTAACGGAAACGGCAGCAACATCGGTACACTTTGCGGATTCGGTCTTTCAGTGATGGTCATGACCTATACAGTGTTTTTCCATGCAATTCACCGACTGATCAGATACCTGAGAAATAAGAATAAGTTCACACGTTTTGTGACAAGCTTTTCTTTTATGGCCGGTTTCCTTGCCATGATCTATGTCATCACCGCCACTTCCTTTATGGTGGTCTTTGCCCATCACCGGGCTCCGTCTTCGGACAAGCCGCCGGTCGTCGTGGTACTGGGATGCCGTGTTATCGGAGACCAGCCCAGTAACCTTCTTTCGGCACGTATCTCCACCGCTTACGAGTATCTTTCTTCCCACCCGGAATGCAAATGCATCGTATCCGGCGGCAAGGGGGATGACGAAGGTATTTCCGAAGCAGAATGCATGTACCGGGAACTGGTCCGCATGGGCATCGATCCTTCCCGGATCTATAAGGAAGATCAATCCACTTCCACAAGAGAGAACCTGCTCTTTAGTAAGAACATTATGGAGCAGAATTCCCTGGGCGATACGATCGTCATTGTCACCAATGCCTGGCATGAACTTCGTGCCTGCATGATCGCCAGCAGCCTCGGTCTTTCTTTCGGAACCGAAGGTGCCGCGACACATCCGTGGAGACTTCCTGCCAATTATTTACGCGAACTCTTCGGCATCATGTACCAGTGTGTATGCTGATGCGATAAGAGATACCCCCCCCTCCTCCATATATATTTACCGCAAGAAAAAGCCCTGATCCAAATACCGGACCGGGGCCGTTTCTTGCTATCTGTATTTTAGAAACCAGCGTGGTTTCATCTGTTCCTTATCGGAAAGCCATATACCAGCGGAAAACGTTTCCACCTTTCTCGCCCTTTTTTATGTCGACCACAATATGCGTGTTGCACTCTTTTCCAAAGAGATCCATGTAGTGCTGGACGCGGAAATGAATCGCACCATCCTCATCTTCCTCGTCACAATCTTCGACCTTCAGCTCCGGATCAAATCCAAACATAACCTGGACCATACGATTTACTTCGGCAAGAAGTACTACACGGTCTTCTTTCAGATCTCCGTCCATAGTAACGGAATCACAAACTACCATGATCTGTTTGTTACTGTCATAAACGCCGTCTTTCAGGCCAATCTCGTACATGATCGATAAGTAGCACGGTTCAAACTTCTGGTACTCCACGATATAGTATTCACGGCCGTCTTCACTGATCCATTTTTCTGCACTGTACTTATTGGTCTCATCACCTAACGGAATATTATGACCATAATCGCTGCTGCTATAGAAAACGTCAGCGAAATGATTTATATCTGTGAAATCCTGATTTCCGATATCTCCTCCGAATACCGTATTCGGCTGAACCCGGAACTCGGATAATCTGGACTGGAAACCGGCATCATAGGGATGGGGTCTATGCCGTTTGAAAACCTTCATTTCGAATTTCATATCGTAATCATCCCCCACTACACAACCGCACGTGCGGAAGAATTCATAACATAATCCATCCTTTTCCACAGTAACGGAAAGGGCGTTTATAATGGTATCAGGATCCTCATTTGCATCTCTCGCAAAAAGAAGTATCTCCCCCAGTTCTTCACCGAATACCGTTTTCACCAGTCTCTGTATTTCTGCCTGAGTTTTCTCATCATAAATGTTCACTTCCCAGAAAGCCAGCGACACATAATTTGTATTGGTAAATATGGATGTATCATGAGAATAGATCAGTTTGAAACCGTTCTGGTAGTTCAGTCCTTCGCTTCCATCCACATCTTTCTGGGCAGTGACAAGACCTTCCGCATTTTTAAATGTCCACTGGTTGCCCTTTTCTTCGTTCGCTTCTCCGCTTTCTTTATAGTAATCTGTGACAACGCCAAGACTTCTGACATACTCATCATTACGAAGTGTCTCGATCGTCTCCGCTTCAGTCGCATCCAGAGAAGTCGTATATACAGTAATTTCCGTACCATCCGGCGCAGTCGCCGAGCCGGTCTCCACGGTCGGAAGATAGGGAGTAAAATCACTGATCTCGGTAAATTCCCATATCGGTTCTACTGCCACATTTCTTCCGGTCTCGATCCCGGTCGGGATCGCCGTTGTTTCGGTTGTCGAATCTGTTGCGCTTTCCGATTCTGTTTCCGACTCGGTTTCTGACTCGGTAACGGATTCCGTTTCAGACTCTTCTTCCGTTTCGTCCTCATCCACGGCAGTCGTCTTTTCCGTTTTGGACTTTTTCTTCTTCGTTTCTTCGCTTTCTTTCTTGCCGCATGCTGCCACAGACATGACGCTTGCCAAAGTCAGAATGATCGCCAATACCCTCTTCTTCATGGTCATTCCTCCACATCTTTATAAACCTATTCCATCTAGTTTTACACAAACTGTATTTTCACTATAACAGACATCTGTTTATCAAGAAACAAGAAAATTTGCGAAGTACTTACATCTATTTCGCTGTCACCGATTGGAGGCGGCAGTATCAGGAAAAGAATTCCCGGATCCGCTTCATGGCTTCTTCGGTATTTTCGTGGGTATTAAACGAGGTAAAACGGACATAGCCTTCCCCGTTCTGGCCAAATCCCGAACCCGGTGTGCAGACTACACTTGCCTTCTCCAAAAGCTCATCGAAAAAGGCCCAGGATTCTTTTTCATCCGGACACTTGACCCAAAGATAGGGAGAGTTCTTTCCGCCGGTATAGGGCCAGCCCAGTTCCGAAAAAGTCTTCGCCATCACTTCGGCGTTCTTCTGGTAATACGCGATATTTTCCATGATCTCTTTATGGCCGTCATCTAAGAGACAGGCCTGGGCGGCACGCTGTACCGGATATGCCACACCGTTAAACTTGGTCGTCTGACGACGCAGCCACATCTTCCGAAGCTGAATGCCATCTCTCACCAGACCTCCGGGCACGATAGTATATCCGCAGCGAAGGCCGGTAAAACCGGCTGTCTTTGAAAAAGAGCAGAACTCGATGGCACAGGAGCGGGCACCTTCGATCGCATAGATCGAACGCGGTACATTTTCATCCGTAATAAATGACTCATAGGCCGCGTCAAAAAGGATCACCGAGCCATGTGCATTGGCAAAGTCCACCCACTTCTGAAGCTGGTCTTTCGTATAGGCAGCGCCGGTGGGGTTGTTCGGAGAGCACAGATAAATAATATCCGCTTCCAGGTCTTTCGTCGGCATCGGAAGGAATCCGTTTTCGAAATTCGCCTGAAGCTTAATGATCTTTCTTCCTGCCATCACGTTGGTATCCACATACACGGGATAGACCGGATCGGTTACCGCCACCACATTATCGATGTCGAAAATATCCAGGATATTTCCCAGATCACTCTTGGCGCCATCCGACACAAAGATCTCATCAGAGAACAGTTTCACGCCGGAAGTTCTTTCATAGTAATAGGCGATCTCATCCCGGAGAAACGCATATCCCTGTTCCGGGCCATATCCGTGAAATCCTTCTTCGGTTCCCATCTGGTCCGCCGCCTGCTTTAAGGCTTCCACTGCCGCACGACAAAGAGGTCTTGTCACATCACCGATTCCCATCTTGATGACAGACTCGCCGGTATGGTCTGAAGCAAGGTACTTTCTGACCCGCTCCGCCACTTCGGAAAACAAATATGTTTCTTCAATATTCTCGTAGTTCTTGTTGATCTTCATTTTTCTTTCCTCCCTATCCTTCCAATTCGATCACGCCGGAACAGACGGTCACCGCCGGTCCCTTCATGATCACGGTCTCATCGGTATATGTGATCCGAAGATCTCCGCCGTTTAAATGCACCAGTACTTCTTCTCCTTTTTTGGTAAAGCCGTTCAGACAGGCAGCCACAACGGTGGCACAGGTGCCGGTACCGCAGGCCCAGGTCTCGCCGGAGCCTCTTTCCCACACCCGCATGCGAAGTTCATTTTCGCCCAGTACTTTTACAAATTCCGTATTTACGCTTTCCGGAAACAGCTCATTCTTTTCAAACTTCGGACCGATGGAAGCGAGATCTAAATTCTCCACGTCGTCCACAAAAACCACCGCGTGAGGATTTCCCATGGATACGCAGGTAATGGCATAGTCCACGCCGCCGATACGTACCGCCCGGTCCACCACACAGGGAACCGCAATTCCTTCTTTTTCTTCACCGGATATATTTACCGGGATCTTCTCGGGAGATAATTCTGCAGGACCCATATCCACCACCGCGCCGGTCACATTTCCTTCCGGATCTTTTTCCAGCTTGATGGTCTTGATCCCGCTTTTGGTCTCGATCGTCATTTCATCACCTGAAAATCCCCAGTGATCGTGCACGAATTTTGCCACGCAGCGGATACCATTTCCGCACATCCTTCCTTCGGAACCGTCCAGATTAAACATGATCATTCTGGCATCCGCCACCTCGGAGGGAGCGACCAGGATCAGACCGTCACTGCCGATTCCGAAATGGGGATCCGAAATACGGATCGAAAGGGATGCCGGATCATCTATATGGTATTTCTTCGCATCCACATAGATATAATCATTTCCGCATCCCTGCATCTTTGTAAACTCACACTGCAACGTGGCACCTTCTTTCTTATCGAACCTGCACGCCTTTGTGTAAGGTTTATATGCTTTCTATATATGTATGAAACTTAAAATTTTTACCTTATATAACTCCGTCCGGACAGATCAGAATCAGGATTTATTTTCATATGTCCGCACGATTTCAAATGCAATGTCGACTCTCGTTCTTCCGCTGTTCATGGCTTTCTTTTCAATGAACTTATGCGCTTCTTCCTCTGAAAGACCCAGATTCGAAATAAGAAGAAGTTTGGCACGGTTTACGATCTTTTCATCGTCCATTTTCTTTCGAAGTGCACAAAGCCGGATATGGGCCATGTCCGCCGAGTTAATAGCTGCGGCAAAAGCACTTTGTTTCAAAGGCCGGTGCAATATAGCTGCACCCAGATCCAGGATCTGCGCCTGTGCCTTCTTTTCCTCATCACTTACCGCTTCGGTTTCTTCTGCGAGAAACAACAGGCAGGATGTGGGATGGGAAGTGGCGATCCGGCAGGCCGCCATCGCCTCCGGCGAGGTGAGCCTGGCATCTACGATCAGAAGACCGAAGTCACCTTTTCTTGCAAGACCTCTTCCTTTTTCTTTCAGATCGGACCAGGTGATCTCATGAGGATGCTTCAGGCTCTTTCTAATAAAATCTTCCACGACCTGGCTTGCTTTTCCGCCATTATTTAAGATCAATACTTTATCTATACCTGTGGAACTCATAATGATCACCTCCTGTTAGCCATACTTTACCGTACTATCTGCAATTTTGCAACTTTAAGTTTTAAAAAATTCATTCTGTGTGGTAAATCGTTCATTTTTCATGAATGATTTTGAATATTGTGCAAGTTAACGAAAGAAATTATTCATTTTCCCGTTGACAAGGTGCAACGCAAAGGGTAAGATACCCACATAAGCAAGGGCGCTTGGAACAAATTATTGTCCAGGCGCCTTCATCTATTGTAAGGAGGAATACATTATGACAAACGTACCTGAGATCTTCGGTAATATGGTATTTAATGAGCAGATCATGAAGGCCCGTCTCCCGAAAGAAACATTTAAAGCGATGAAGAAGACCATTAATGAGGGTCTTCCGTTGAATATAGAGATTGCGAATGTCGTAGCCAATGCCATGAAAGATTGGGCAGTAGAAAAAGGAGCCACACACTTCACTCACTGGTTCCAGCCTCTGACCGGCATCACCGCCGAGAAGCACGACAGCTTCATCTCCCCCACATCGGAAGGCGGCGTGATCATGGAGTTCTCCGGTAAAGAACTCGTACAGGGCGAACCGGATGCATCTTCTTTCCCGAGCGGCGGACTTCGTGCCACATTCGAAGCAAGAGGTTATACAGCATGGGACCCGACAAGTTACGCATTCATTAAAGACGGCACACTTTGCATCCCGACCGCGTTCTGCTCTTACAGCGGTGAAGCACTGGATAAGAAAACACCTCTTCTCCGCTCGATGGAAGTCATCAGCAAGCAGGCGGTAAGAATCTTACGACTCTTCGGTAACACCGATCCGCATCTTACAGTAAAGACTACGGTCGGACCTGAGCAGGAATACTTCCTCATTCCGGTTGAGCTTTATAATCAGAGAAAAGACCTGATCTATACCGGAAGAACACTCTTTGGTGCCAAGGCTCCGAAAGGTCAGGAACTGGAAGATCACTACTTCGGTTCCATTAAGCCGAGAGTCTCCGCTTACATGAAGGATCTGGATGAAGAACTCTGGAAGCTGGGTGTACTTGCCAAGACAAAGCATAACGAAGTGGCTCCGGCACAGCACGAACTGGCACCGATCTTCACTACCACCAACATCGCCACCGATCACAACCAGCTGATGATGGAAATTATGCAGAAAGTTGCCAAGAAGCACGGCCTGGTTTGTCTCCTTCACGAAAAACCGTTCGCCGGCGTCAACGGATCCGGTAAGCATAACAACTGGTCCATCAGCACTTCCTCCGGAACGAACCTTCTGGAGCCCGGTGATACTCCTTCCGAGAATGCACAGTTCCTTCTGTTCCTGGCAGCCGTCATCCGTGCGGTAGATGTACATCAGGATCTGCTCCGTATCTCGGTAGCCACCGCCGGAAACGATCACCGTCTCGGTGCTAACGAAGCTCCGCCGGCAGTTGTCTCCATGTTCTTAGGTGATGAATTAAATGAGATCATCGAATCCATCGTAAGTGGTGAATCCTATAGCAAGCATGAGAAAGTCCAGATGGAGATCGGCGTGGATGTTCTTCCGAAGTTCCCGAAGGACAGCACAGACAGAAACAGAACTTCCCCGTTTGCCTTTACCGGTAACAAGTTCGAGTTCAGAATGCTGGGTTCCGCTAACTCTATCGCCTGCGCCAACATCATGCTCAACACCGCCGTGGCAGACAGCCTCTGTGAATTTGCAGACAGACTGGAAAAGGCCAGTGACTTTAAAGCAGAACTGGCAGCTCTTGTTAAAGAAACCATCACCGCCCACAAGCGGATCATCTTTAACGGTAACGGATACGATGAGAGCTGGATCAAAGAGGCAACCGAAGAAAGAGGTCTTCTCAATCTCCGTTCCACTCCGGAAGCCATGGAGCGTTTCCTCGATCAGAAGAATAAGGATCTGTTCCTGAAGTTTGGTGTATTCAGTCTTGCCGAGATGCAGTCCCGTCACGACATCCTTCTGGAGAACTACAGCAAGATCATCAATATCGAGGCACTGACCATGATCGATATGGCAAGAAAAGATATTCTCCCGGCTGTCACATCTTATGTACATGAACTGGCTGATACAGCCTCCGCCGTCCAGAAGATCTGTGATACCGTTCCGGCTTATGAAAAGTCTTTGATCTCCGAACTGTCCGTACTGGCCGGTGAGATTTCTGAAAAGACCGATGTACTGGAAAAGGAAGTTCTGGAAGTACACGAGATCTCCGATATCCTTTCGCAGTCCTATGCATACCGTGACAGAGTATTCGTCGCCATGGCCGACCTTCGTGCTTCCTGCGACCGTGCCGAGTCCCTGACCAGTTCCAAGTTCTGGCCGTTCCCGACTTACGGAGAGCTGCTCTTCGGAGTCAGATAAAAAAACACAAAGCGAAAAAGATCACACGCAACGTGGCGGTGTGCCTAGGACAGTTTGTCCCAAGTGCATCGCCACTTTCACTTTTTCGCCAAGAGAAATAATGAGGTGAAGAAAATGCAAGAATTAGTTTCATATGTGGACAGCACCATATTCGGTGTATGGTTCCTGATAGGTGCCGCGCTGGTATTCTTTATGCAATGTGGTTTCGCCATGGTCGAGACCGGTTTTACAAGAGCAAAAAACGCAGGTAACATCATCATGAAAAACCTGATGGACTTCTGTATCGGTACAGTCGTATTCAGTCTTCTGGGTTTTGCCATCATGATGAGTGAAGATTATGTACTGGGAATCGTCGGGGTACCGAACATGAAGATCTTTACGGACTTCAGTAACTTCCCGATGTCGTCTTTCGTATTCAACCTGGTCTTCTGTGCTACCGCCGCCACCATCGTTTCCGGCGCCATGGCTGAAAGAACAAAGTTCAGTTCTTACTGTGTTTATAGCGCCATTATCAGTCTTGTGGTCTACCCGATCGAAGCCGGCTGGGTATGGAACTCTCAGGGCTGGCTTGCCAAGATGGGCTTCATCGATTTCGCAGGTTCTGCCGCGATCCATAGTGTTGGTGGTCTCTCCGCTCTGATCGGTGCCATCATCCTCGGGCCCCGTATCGGTAAGTATGTTAAGGACAGCGGTGGAAAGATCATTAAGGTCAAGGCCATTCAGGGTCACTCCCTGACACTCGGTGCACTGGGCTGCTTCATTCTCTGGTTTGGCTGGTATGGATTCAACGGTGCTGCCGCCACATCCATCAAGTCTCTGGCTGCCATCTTCGTAACCACGACTGTCGCTCCGGCCATCGCCACTTGTGTCACCATGATCTTTACATGGATCAAAAACGGAAAGCCTGATGTTTCCATGTGTCTCAACGCCTCTCTGGCAGGTCTGGTCGGTGTTACCGCAGGATGCAACAACGTAGATGTTATCGGTGCCACGATCATCGGTATCGTAAGCGGTATCCTCGTAGTAGTTGTTATTGAGAAACTCGATATTAAGTGTCACGTAGATGACCCGGTTGGTGCCGTAGGTGTTCACCTGGCAAACGGTGTCTGGGGTACGATCGCTGCAGGTCTCCTCTCCACTTCCACCGCAGATGCGGGCGTGGATGGACCGATCTACGCACTCGTTCACGGCACATCCTTCTCTGAAGGCATGAAAGTTCTGGGCACACAGTGCCTGGGTATCGGCGCGATCCTTGCCTGGACAGCTCTCTGCATGATCCCGGCATTCCAGATCATCAAGCACACTATCGGACTTCGTGCTTCCGCAGAAGACGAGCTGGCCGGTATGGATATCTCCGAGCATGGTCTCGTATCCGCTTATGCTGACTTCGCATCCGTAGCAGATTTTGCTCCGACAGTAGATGACTCCGTACTTCCTACTATCAAGGTCGTCGGTGAAACACCTATGGCAGAAGCAGTTGAAGTTACACAGGTCGCACAGGTTGCCTCCGGTATTCCTTCCCGGTCTCCGGATGGCAGAAAGCTCACAAAGGTGGAGATCGTCTGCAAAGAGCGGATGCTGGAGCCACTTAAGAGCGCACTTCTGGATATCGGTATCACCGGCATGACCGTCACCCACGTACTGGGCTGCGGCATCCAGAAAGGTAAAGCAGAGTTCTACCGAGGCGTTGAAGTGGAACCGTCGCTTCTGCCGAAGATCCAGATGGATATTGTCTTAGCAAGAGTTCCGGTACAGGCCGTTATCGATACAGCGAAGAAGGTACTTTATACCGGACATATCGGAGATGGTAAGATCTTCGTCTACGATGTGGAGAACGCCATCAAAGTTCGAACTGGTGAAGAAGGTTTCGATGCCCTCCAAGACGTCGAATAATACGAGAATCTAAAATCCCATCGGAGCCCGGCCAAAGGCGGCGGGGCTCCTTTGGATATTTATTCAAACCGGAACCGTTTTGTTCCGAATTCAAAGAAGAAAGAGGCAACTACTATGTGTTCAATCATGTTTTACTTCCGTCCGGATCTGACAAAAGAACTTTTCCAGAAAGGATTTTCCGAGACCGTTTCCCGTGGACCGGACCAGAGCCGGATCATTGATCTGGGAGACGGTATCATGGGTTTTCACCGTCTGGCCATTATGGGCCTTACTGAAGAAGGTATGCAGCCCTTCTCTCTCGGTGCGAAAAATCTTGTATGTAACGGTGAGATCTACGGATTTGAAAAGTTCCGCGAAGAACTGATCGCGGACGGATATACATTTGCCTCCGACAGTGACTGCGAGATCCTTCTCCCGCTTTACGAAAAATACGGCGTGGATATGTTCGCGAAACTTGATGCGGAATTTGCCCTGATTATCTACGACACGGACACGAGAAGCGTCATCGCCGCAAGAGATCCGATCGGTATCCGTCCTCTCTACTACGGCTACGATGAGCAGGGGTATCTGGTCCTGGCAAGTGAAGCCAAGAACCTGGTCCCCTACTGTGAAAAGATCCTTCCGTTCCCGCCGGGACACTACTATAAAGACGGAAAGTTCACCTGCTACTGTGACATCACGCAGGTGGATGAGGTCATCACCGATGATATCGAAACCATCTGCCAAAACATTCACGACAAGCTGGTGGAAGGTATCCGCAAAAGACTGGTCAGTGATTCGAAAGTGGGCTTCCTCCTTTCCGGCGGTCTGGATTCGTCTTTGGTCTGCGCGGTGGCCCAGAGCATGGAAGATCACCCCATTAAAACTTTCGCCATCGGTATGAGCGAAGATGCCATCGACTTGAAATATGCCAAGCAGGTCGCCGACTATATCCATTCCGAGCATACTGAAGTGATCATCACCAAAGAAGATGTCATTTCTTCTCTTCCCGAGGTCATTAAGATCCTGGGCACCTACGATATCACGACCATCCGTGCTTCCATGGGTATGTATCTCCTCTGCAAAAAGATCCATGAAATCTCCGATGTCCGCGTGCTTCTCACCGGCGAGATCTCCGATGAGCTTTTCGGCTACAAATACACTGACTTTGCTCCTTCCGCAGAGGCATTCCAGGAAGAAGCCGTCAAGCGTATCCACGAGATCCATATGTACGACGTACTCCGTGCGGACCGCTGCATTTCCAGTAACTCCCTGGAAGCCCGTGTTCCTTTCGGCGATCTGGATTTTGTCCGCTATGTCATGGCCATCGATCCGAGTAAAAAACTCAACACCTACAACAAAGGAAAATATCTCCTTCGTCATGCTTTTGAGGGAGATCTTCTTCCCCACGATATCCTGTACCGTGAAAAGGCGGCCTTCTCCGATGCAGTCGGTCACTCCATGGTCGACCACCTGAAAGAATATGCCAACGAATATTACTCTGATGAAGAGTTCGCAAAAGAAAAAGAAAAATATACTTACGCGAAACCGTTTACCAAAGAGTCCCTGCTGTACCGGGAGATCTTTGAAAAATATTATTCCGGAAACGCCGAGATGGTGGTGGATTTCTGGATGCCGAACAAATCCTGGGAAGGCTGCGACGTAGACGATCCGTCCGCCCGTGTACTGAAAAACTACGGAGACAGCGGTAAATAACTGCAAGCTTCATATCGTGTCAAAACATTGCGCATAGGCGCGCAAAAGGAGGAATCAATATGACAAAGTATATTTTCGTAACCGGCGGTGTAGTATCCGGATTAGGTAAAGGCATTACGGCAGCTTCCCTGGGAAGACTTCTGAAGACCAGAGGTCTCAAGGTCGCTTCCCAGAAACTGGATCCGTATATCAACGTGGATCCGGGTACCATGAGCCCCTATCAGCACGGTGAAGTTTTCGTAACCGAAGACGGCGCCGAGACAGATCTGGATTTAGGCCACTATGAGCGTTTCATCGATGAGGATCTCAATAAGTTTTCCAACCTGACCACCGGTAAAGTCTATTCCTCCGTGCTGGCCAAAGAGCGCCGGGGCGAATACCTGGGCAGCACTGTCCAGACCATTCCCCATATCACCAATGAGATCAAGAGCTTTATCTATAATGTCGGTGTGGAATCCCAGGCCGATGTGGTCATTACCGAGATCGGCGGTACCATTGGCGACATCGAAGGACAACCCTTTATCGAGGCCATTCGTCAGGTGGGCCGTGAAGTGGGACCGGAAAATGCCCTTTACATCCATGTGGTACTGGTTCCCTATCTGAAAGCTTCCGGCGAGCACAAGTCCAAGCCGGCCCAGCATTCCGTGAAGGAACTGCAGGGCATGGGCGTTTCTCCGGACATCATTATCCTCCGTACCGATGAACCCATCGAAGATCCGTCCATTTTCAAAAAGATCGCCATGTTCTGTAACGTTTCTCCGGACTGCGTGATCGAGAACACCACCGTACCGGTCCTTTATGAAGCTCCGCTCATGCTGGAGGACAGTGGCTTTTCCGACGTCGTATGCCGGAACCTGCACCTGGATGTGCCGCCTTGTGATCTGACTGAGTGGAAAGCACTTGTCGACCGCATCAAGAACTGTGAAAAGAAGGTCAACATCGCTCTTGTCGGCAAATACACCCAGTTCCATGACTGCTATCTTTCTGTGGCCGAAGCGCTGCACCACGCAGGATATGAATGCTCCGCCAAAGTAGACATCACCTGGATCGATTCCGAGCATCTTACCGAAGACAGTTATTCTTCCGTACTGGACGGTGCGGACGGCATTCTTGTGCCGGGCGGTTTCGGCGACCGCGGTATCGAAGGCATGGTCCTGGCCGCCCGTTATGCCAGAGAACATAAACTTCCTTACTTAGGCATCTGCCTGGGTATGCAGATCGCCGTCATCGAATATGCCCGCGGTGTTCTCGGCTACACCGATGCCAACTCCCGCGAATTTGATGAAAACTCCGAGCATCTTGTCATCGACTTTATGCCGGGCCAGAATGACGAGATCGAAAAGGGCGGCACCCTCCGTTTGGGCAGTTATCCCTGCACGATCCTCCCCGGAAGTAAGATGGAACAATGTTACAAATCCTTAAATATCAGCGAAAGACACCGTCATCGCTATGAATTCAATAATATCTACCGTGACCAGATGAAAGAGATCATCAGCGGCACAAGTCCTGACAATCTTCTGGTGGAAACCATCGAAATTCCGAATCACCCCTTCTTTGTCGGGGTCCAGTTCCATCCTGAATTCAAGAGCCGTCCTGACCGTCCCCATCCTCTTTTCCTCGGTCTGGTCAAAGCCGCACTGGAAAGATAAACCGAATCCAACCGTTCGTTTTCTAGGTCAGCTCCCCGCAAGTGCTTTTCAAAAAGAAAGCATCGGGGAGCTTTCCTTTATATAGGAAAATAAAAAAAAGATTTTCCGGCAAATTGAAATATCTGCGTTGACAAATTATGTTGTATCAAATATAATCGTATCAAACATACAAGGAGTCACGGCGATGAAGTACGATTATCACGAAGCATTAAAGTTAAGTAATCAGCTCTGTTTTCCGCTTTATGCGGCATCCAGAAATGTGATCCAGCTTTACACACCGATCCTCAAGGAACTGGGGCTGACCTATACGCAGTATCTGGTATTTCTGGTACTGTGGGAAAAGGATGGCATCCCGGTAGGCGAGATCGGAGAAAAGCTGATGCTGGATAACGGAACCCTCTCCCCGCTTCTGAAGAAGATGCAGCAGACCGGCTATATCGTAAAAGAAAGAAGTGCAGAAGACGACCGTGTGGTGGTCATCACGCTGACAGAAAAAGGCCGGGATCTGATGGAGCAGGCAAAGGATGTCCCCTTGAAAGTCTCCGGCTGCATCCGTCTGGATCCGGAGAAAGCCAAACTTCTCTACGGACTTCTTTATGAATTACTGGATACCCAAAAGCAGATGAACCATTAAGAAACCAATTTAGGAGGACCGACCATGAAGACAGTGTACGATTTTCAAGTAAAAGACAGAAGCGGCAACGAGATCTCCCTCTCCGACTATAAAGGAAAAGTCCTGCTGATCGTCAACACCGCCACCGGCTGCGGCTTTACTCCGCACTATGAGCCTTTGGAAGCCATGTATAAAGAACTGAAAGAAAAGGGTCTGGAGATCCTGGACTTTCCTTGCAACCAGTTCGCCAATCAGGCACCGGGTTCCGATGACGAGATCCATGAGTTCTGCACATTGAAATTCGGTACCGAGTTCCCGCAGTTTGCCAAGATCGATGTAAACGGGGAAACAGCAGATCCTCTCTTTGCTTTCCTGGCAACCGAAAAACCATTCCAGGGATTCGGCAAGGGCATCAAGATGGCCGCTCTGACAACTTTTGCCAATGCCAATAATAAGAAGTACGGCGATAAGGCCTACATCAAGTGGAACTTCACCAAGTTCCTCATCGACCGTGAAGGAAATGTCATTTCCCGCTTTGAACCGACTGTGGAAATGGACGAAGTGAAAAAGGCTGTGGAAGCTGCGCTATAATGAAATAGTGAGCGAGGTCTTTTCCGGTTCGGAAAAGACCTCTTTTGCCATTAAATCAGGAAACGGGAGAAAAAGCCATGAGCAGCAATGAGATGACCAGAGAAAAGAAGATCGTCAGAACCAGTATCGTCGGCATCATCACCAACGTTCTTCTGGCCGCATTTAAAGCTGTGATCGGTCTTCTTACCCACTCCATCGCCATCGTGCTGGATGCGGTAAATAACATTTCCGATGCCGGAAGTTCTCTGATCACCATTATCGGAACCAAGCTGGCCGCAAAAGAGCCGGATAAGAAACATCCCTTCGGCTATGGCCGCATCGAATATTTAAGTTCCATGATCATCTCGGTCATTGTGCTTTATGCCGGTGTCACCTCCTTTGTGGAATCCATCAAGCACATCATCCATCCCGAGACCCCGGACTATTCCGTCATCTCCCTCATCATTGTCGGAGTGGCGGTCGTAGTGAAGATCGTTCTTGGCCGCTACGTAAAGAGTGTCGGCGTCAAGGTCAACTCGGACTCACTGGTCAATTCCGGTGAAGATGCCACTTTGGATTCCGTCATCTCAGGAGATTGACCGCGTGAAGGCGGAGCTGCGCGGCTATGACATCGAGCTGGCCCGGGAAATCAAAAAGACCGTACTGGAATTTCCGGATGTACAGGGCGCCTATGACCTGGTTCTGAATAACTATGGTCCGGACCGCTGGAACGGATCCATTCATATCGAGGTGCCGGACTTCTATTCCGCAGACCGTCTGGACCAGCTGCTTCGCGAGATCCAGATCAAGGTCGTTTCGGAGCATCACGTGGTACTTACCGCCATTGGTGTATATTCCACCAACACCCAGGATGAGGATGTCATAAAAGCCAGACAGGAAGTTTCCCGCATTGCCCTTTCGCACGAATATGTTCGTCAGGTACATGGCTTCTACCTGATCAAGGAGAATAAAACTCTCCGGTTTGATGTGGTGATCAGCCTGGATGCGAAAAACCGTATGGCAGTATTTAAAGAAGTGCAGGAAGATGTAAAGAAAGCCTTCCCCGGCTATACACTTCAGGCTGCCATGGATACGGATTACACTGAAGAATAAATAGAAACGACAAGTAGAAAAACATATAAAAACACGTAAAAGAAAGGCATCAGGATGGAACAGAAAGATTCCGCATTTGATATTCAGGCATATATGACCGCAGGGGTCGAACGGGTAGTAAAAGATTCCATCCGCGCTACCCTCAAAGACCCGAAAGGCAGTGCCTTTATGGCCTCCTTTGCCCTTGCTTCCAAAGCCGCTTCCAAGAAGCGCCGGATCGCGGAAGATAACGGAGAACATATCCCGCCATTTCTCATCGCCAGTATCACTTCCAACTGTAACCTTCACTGTGCCGGCTGTTATTCCCGCGCCAATCATGCCACCACCGACTGCGCCCCGAAAGATCAGCTGACCTTCGAAGAGTGGCAGAAGGTTTTTGAAGAAGCAAATGAACTGGGGATCAGTTTTATTCTTCTGGCCGGTGGAGAACCGATGCTTCGAAGAGATGTAATCGAGGCCGCTGGAGATATCCGGAATATTCTTTTCCCGATATTTACGAACGGCGTCCTTCTCGATGAGAAATATATGGATCTTCTGGAAAGAAAAAGAAACCTGATTCCGATCATCAGCATCGAAGGCGGAAAAGAATCCACGGATTCCCGCCGGGGGCAAGGTGTCTATGACCGGATCATCCGGAATATGGACCGGCTTTCATCTTCGACCGGCTTTCATCTTCGAATCTGATCTACGGCTGTTCCGTCACCGTTACCACCGAGAACCTGGAAGACGTGCTCTCTGAAGAATTCATTTCTTCTCTTTCGCAGCGTGGCTGCAAGGCAGTGATCTATGTGGAATATGTGCCGGTTACAGAAGAAAGCCAGGACCTGGCTATCGGCGATCCGGAGCGGGAACGTTTTTCTTCTGCTCTATCTGACCTTCGTCAGAATCATCCGGAGATCGTATTTGTTTCCTTCCCCGGAGATGAAAAGACATCCGGCGGATGTATCGCTGCAGGAAGAGGATTCTTCCATATCAATTCTCATGGTGGTGCAGAGCCCTGTCCGTTTTCACCTTATTCGGATATCAACGTAAAAACTTCCTCATTGAAAGAGGCTCTCTCTTCCCCGCTTTTCATGGCTCTTCAAAGCCAGAATATCTTAAGCGGAGATCATGTGGGCGGATGCGTACTTTTTGAAAAGAAAGATCAGGTCGAGGCCCTTCTCGGCAACTGATCCATTCCTTCTCCCATAAAGAAATACACCCGGTCATTTAGAAAAATGGCCGGGTGCATTTTCATGCGATCCGAAATTCTTACTTTTCCAGTTCGTCAAGTAATGCGAACCGGTAGCCCTGACTTTGCATATAGGTAAGTACATCATCCAGGGCAGCTTCATTTGCAGAAGAGTCATTATGCATCAGGATAATGGCGCCGTTGTGATGTCTCCTTACGAACTGGTCGTACACTTCACTTGGTGCCGGCTGGTTATTCTGATCATAATCATAAAGGGCGAAGCTCCAGAATACTGTCATGTATCCGCAGTCTTCAATGATCTTCATCAGTCTCTTGGTGTAAGATCCGGTCGGAGTACGGAAATACGGATCCAGTTCATAACCGGTCTTTTCATAGAAAAACTCTGCCACATCTACGATCTCGGAAGCGATCTCTTCCACAGAAAGCGATGTCAGATCCTTATGGTGAACGGTATGGTTACACACCATGTGACCTTCCTGCTTCATACGGACGGCATAGTCCGAGCACTCTTCCAGATACATTTTCGTGACGAAGAAATTCGCCTTTACATCATGCTCTTTCAGAATATCCAGAATATGCGGTGTGCGCGATGACGGATAACCGCAGTCGAAAGTCAGATACACGACTTTATCGTCATCGGTGACATTCTTATCCACATAGACGCCGTTATAATCCGCAATCGGGAAATACTCGTAGGAGCCGGACTGCTTGTGGTCATCCATAAGCTTATAGCACCAGGTGTCTTCCGCATTGTTATCCAAAGACATGTAGTAATCTTTATTCTTCAAAAGACAGTCCCGGATGATCTCCCAGCGGTC
>CADBGD010000010.1 GCA_902794115.1 Oscillospiraceae bacterium | reverse complement strand
CATCGTCGATCTTGCGGCGGACAGATCCCGACCCGTTTTTGAGGACATGGTTGAACGCCTCATATTCCCCGTGAATGTCCGTCAGGAAATTCTCCGTCCCTTTCGGAAGGTTCAGGATCGCTTCCAGATTGATCACTTCCGTGGATGCCGCCGCAATCGTCGGAGGCAAGGATCTCCGCGATCTTGTCTTCCGTCACGAAATTCGTCAGCCCGTCGGAGCACAGCAGTATTCTTTCATTCTCCGCGAACGTAAACTCGGAAAAGTCGATCTCCACTTTTTCCGCAACGCCCAGCGCCCGCGTAATGTAGTTTTTGTTGGGATGCACGGCTGCCTGCGCCTCCGTGATCAGCCCCGCGTCCACCAGATCCTGCACCAGCGTGTGATCCTTGGTAATGACATTCATCTTCTGCCCGTGAAGGCGGTAGATCCGACAGTCTCCGATGTGGGAAATATACAGCACTCCGTCACGAAGTACCGCCACCGTCAACGTCGTACCCATTCCTCTGTAGCGGAAGCTGCCGAGGGAGGCCAGATATACTTTTACATTTGCTTTTTCCAGGGTAAAAGAAAGAAGTTTCAGAAGCTTCTGGGGATCGTCCGCTTCATAGAGATAATCATTCAGAGACTGCATGACATAGTCCACCGCCGTGCGGCTGGCAAGCTCCCCGGCCGCATGACCGCCCATTCCGTCCGCGATAACGAAACAATCGTCCCGGCCGACAGAAAAAACCGAAAGGCAATCCTCATTGTTGGCGCGTACCAGACCCTTGTCCGATACACTCACGACTTTCATGTCTCTTCTTTCTCCTTAATTCCTCTACGCAGCTGCCCGCAGGCCGCCATAATGTCCGTTCCCATTTCGCGCCTGAGCGTGACCGTCATGCCATTTTTGGTCAGAAGATCCTGAAAAGACCTTACCGACTCGGGACGGCTCCGATGGAAAGGACTGCCATCGAACTCGTTGGCCGCGATCAGATTGATATGGCAGTGGATCCCGTGAAGCACTTTACAAAGCTCCCTCGCACACTCCGGCGTATCATTGACGCCGTCGAACAGCGAGTACTCGAAAGTGATCCGCCGGTTCGTATTCTTCTCATACTCCCGGCAGGCATCCAGAAGCTCTCCCAGCGAATAGCGGTTCGCGATCGGCATAATGCTCTTCCGCAGCTCATCGTTAGGCGCATGCAGGGATACCGACAGATTGACCTGCATATCGATCTTTGAAAATTGTATCATTTGAGGCACAAGTCCGCAAGTTGACACGGTTATGTGGCGAGCGCCGAGATTCAAGCCTTTCTCGTCATTGGCGAGTTTCAAAAAGCCGATCAGGGCATCATAGTTGTCGAAGGGTTCTCCGATTCCCATTACCACGACGCTATGGATTCTTTCTCCGGCAAATGCACCTGCAAGGAGAACCTGTCCGAGCATTTCTCCGGATGTCAGGGACCGGCCGAATCCGGCATGGGCCGAGGCGCAAAACCGGCATCCCATCTTGCATCCTGCCTGCGAGGAGATACAGATCGAAAGACCTGTTTTATACCGCATCAGCACGGTCTCGATCAGATGTCCGTCATAAAGGCGGAAGACAAATTTCTGGGTCCCGTCGATCCGTGACTCCAGGTGGCGTTCCACGGACATGCTCTCCGTGATAAAGTCTTCTTTCAGGGCCGCATGGATCGTCTTTGGAAGATTGGTCATCTTCTCCACATCGATCACGCCCTTACTCAGCCAGGAATAGATCTGGGATGCCCGGAATTTCGGAAGTCCCTTCTCTTTTATGTATTCTTCCCATTCAGGGAGAGTCAGGTCCAGAATAAATCTCTTCTCCATCATTCTTTCCTCCGAAGCTTGGCAATAAAGAAACCGTCAAAATCCCCTTCATCCGGAAGGAGGGTCAGCATACCTTCCCCGGCTTCTTTGAGTATGCGTGGATTCTTTTTTATATTATCCGGCAGCATTTCCGAAAAGTCTTCACAGGTAAATTCCGGATGCAATGTCAGAAAATGCCCGATCTGAAGCTGGTTTTCCGCCGGATCGATCGTACATGTGCTATAAACAAGGCAGCCGCCTGCTTTTACTCTTTCACAGCTGTTTTCCAGGATCTTCTCCTGCACCGGAATAAGAGCCTGCATCTTTTCGTAATCCATGGTCAGGCGGATATCCGGCTTTCTGTGCAGGAGTCCGAGACCGCTGCAGGGAACGTCGCAGAGTACCAGATCGTATTCCGGAAGAAGCTTTTCTTTTTCTTCCTGAAGATAGGTGCAGTCATAGGGCATTGTATGAATGATCGAAAGACCGAGGCGCGCTGCGGCTTCATCCACCATCCGAAGGCGCACTTCATTGGCATCCAGGGCATCGATCCGGCCCTGATCTTTCATGATCTCCGCCATATGCGTCGTCTTTCCTCCCGGCGCGCTGCAGGTATCCAGCACCGAAAAACCGGGCCGGGGATCAGCAATATGCCCTACAAGCATGGCAGAAAGGCTCTGTACGGAAAAAAGCCCTTCACGGTAGGAGTTCAGTGTGGAAATATCTGTCGGGTTTCCGGAAAACTCAATGCCGTAAGGAAGCACTTCACTTTCCGAAAAAGAAATGCCTTCCTTAGTAAGTTCATTTTCCAGTTCTTTCACGGATGTACGGAAAAGATTGGTGCGGACCGTCACCTTCGGGATCGTCAGAAAGGCTTCCATCAGTGCATTTCCCTTATCCTGACCATACCATTTCAGAAGACAGCCGGCGATCTCGCTCTTCAGCGAATACCGGATACCGGCCTTCTTTTTCGGAATAGAAGAAAGGAACTCTTTCCCTTCTTCCGCCACTTTCCGAAGAACCGCATTGACCATGGACTCCGCCCCTTTGGGACCGACATGTTTGACCAGTTCCACTGTCTCCGAGACAGCGGCATAGTTTTTTACCCCGTAGGAAAAAAGGATCTGCCACGCGCCCATACGAAGGCAGGTACGGACAGGTCCGTGAAGTTTAGAGAGATCTTTTGAAAGATACCGGGATAAAACGGCATCGAGAGTATAGACCCGGGTAATGGTTCCATAGACCATTGCCGTGACCTGGGCCTTTTCCTTCGCTGACAAATCAGCAGAAGCCAGATTCTGTTTTAGTACGAGATTGGAGTAGCCCTGTTCTTCCAGGACTTCGTACAGGCATTGATAGGCAATTCCTCTCGCCTGGTCCATCCCGGAGATCATTAGGCTTCCTCCTCCATGAGGGCACCGACTTCAAAGTTATGGGCACAATCCTTCGCGGACATGCGCTTTCCGGACGCCGGCTGGACTTCTAAAAGAAGAAGCGGCTGATCTTCACACATGACAGCCAGGATCCCCTTCTTTCCATAAAGGACAGTTCCGGGAACCGGTTCCCCATTGGCATTTTTATAATTTTCCAGGATCTCCTGTGCATTTTCCGGCACCTTGGCATCATAGATCTTCATACGGCCGCCCTTCCACATAGTGGAGGCACCCGGCCAGGAAGACAAAGCACGGATCTGGGCACAGATCTTTGCCGCCGGGTTCTTCCAGCAGATCTTTCCCTGGTCCTTACTGATCGGCGGCGACATGGTTGCTTTTTCATTATCCTGCGGGACCGGCGAGATCTTTCCATCCACATAGCCGGGGATGGTCTCGATCAGAAGATCGGCACCGGCTCTGGCAAGCTGATCCATCAGCTCCGGTGTATGTACGGAATCACTGATAGTCACTTCCACCTGGGTCAGAATATCTCCGGTATCCATGCCGGGATCCATCTTCATAATAGTGACACCGGTAACGGCATCCAGATTCATGATCGCCCACTGTACCGGAGCGGCGCCGCGGTATTTCGGAAGCAGGGATCCATGAACATTGATCGCGCCGTATTTCGGCATATCCAGCATTTCCTTCGGAAGGATCTTTCCGTAGGCAGCGGTAATGATCATATCCGGCTGATAGGAGGAAAGCGTAGCGACAGCCTCCTCGTTTCGAAGGCTGGCCGGCTGCCAGACAGGCACACCGTATTTTTCCGCCATGACCTTGGCCGGCGGCGGAGTGAGTACCATCTTTCTTCCCACCGGTTTATCCGGCTGGGTCACACAAAGCACCACTTCATATTTTTCGGAAATAAGCTTTTCCAGTACCGTCGCAGCAAGCTCCGGTGTTCCCATAAAAACGATACGCATACTCAGGACTCTTCTTCCTCTTCTTCGACTTCTTCTACCTCAACGACCTTATCGATGAATAAAATGCCATCGAGATGATCGTACTCGTGACAGATACAGACGGCAAGAAGTTCCGTTGCCTCCAGATCGAACCATTCGCCGTGACGATCCTGGGCACGGACACGGATCCTTGTAGGACGCTCGACATATCCGTTCTTTCCCGGGCAGGAAAGGCAGCCTTCCATTCCCAGTGCGGCCCCTTCTCTTTCATAGATCTCCGGATTTACAAATTCCAGTTTTCCATGCTCATCCCCTACATCGACAACAAAAGCACGGCGGAGGATCCCCACCTGTACCGCGGCAATACCGATGCCCCGGTTCTCAAAATACATCGTCTCGGCCATATCATCCAGAAGGATAGCCAGTTTCTCATCAAATTTTTCAACCGGACGGGACTTTTTCCGAAGGATCGGATCGCCGTCCACTACGATTTCACGCAATGCCATCTTTATTCTCTCCTATGAACTTGAATTCACTATTAAACACTATAATTATTCATTTTACCACATCGCATCAATATCTACCGAGATGGAGATTCCATAACCGGCATAGGACTGCTGGAGTTTCAGGAAACCGTCGGAAAGCAGCGCCTTATTCTTCGCCCGGACAACGATCTGATAGCGGTATCTTCCCATAAGCCTCGGGATGCTGGCAGGACAGGGTCCCAGGATCGTCATATCGTCTCCTAAGCCTTGTGCCATCTCCCGGAAAGTACCGGCGACCATAGAGGCCTGATTTGCGCATACCGACTCGTCCTCATGGGTGATCATGATGCCGCCGATGGCCCGGAAAGGCGGATAGGCCAGCTGTTCCCGATAGACGATCTCACTTTCATAGAAGCGGGCATAATCCTGAGTGGCAGCAAATGTATAGATCGGATTATCCGGCTGAACGGTCTGGATAAAGACCCGGCCCGGAACTTCTCCCCGTCCGGCACGTCCGCTGATCTGGGCTAAAAGCTGGAAGGCTCTTTCTCTTGCCCGGTAGTCACTTTGCCACAGAACATTATCGGCGCCCAAAATACCTACGACCGAAACATTCGGGAAATCATGTCCTTTGGCGATCATCTGGGTTCCAACCAGAATATCTGCCTCGTGATCTTTAAACTTCTGAAGGATCTGGGCATGAGCGCCACGGTAAGAGGTAGTATCCTGATCCATCCGGAGTATCCGTGCTTCGGGAAAGTCACTGGCGACAAATTCTTCCAGTTTCTGGATCCCGTCTCCCCGGACCGTGATATATTCGCTTCCGCACGTCGGACAGCGGTCCGGCATAGGGATCACTTTCCCGCAGTAATGGCAGATCAGAAGTTTATGGTGCCCCATGGTCTTGGTATGAAGCGGCATCGGCACATCGCACTCCGGACAGCGGATCATATTCCGGCAGGAGGTACAGAAGACATTCTGGGAAAAACCGCGCCGGTTCAGAAGCAGCATGATCTGCTCACCGTTACTGATCGCCTGTTTCATCGCCGTAAACAGCTTCCGGCTGAATATGGAACGGTTATTGCTTTCCAGTTCTTTTTGCATATCCACGATACTGACCTGCGGAAGCACCGAACCGGTGACCGCCCGGTGATGAAGCGGAAGTAACGAGCTGTATCCATGCGTAGCCGCATAGTACGTTTCAATTGACGGTGTGGCGGAACCGAGAAGCAGCCGGATCCCGGCTTTATTCGCCCGGTACCGGGCCACATCCCTTGCTGAGTAGCGGAGCATCGTATCTGCCTTATAAGACGAATCCTGCTCCTCATCCAAAATGATCAGTTTCAGGTTCTGAAGCGGGGCAAACACAGCGGACCGGGCGCCCACCACGATCTGTACTTCCCCCTTCTGAATACTCTTCCAGGAATCATATCTTTCTTTTGCCGTCATGCGGCTGTGAAGGACCGCGATGCCTTTCGGAAAACGGGAACGGATACGGGACACGGTCTGCGGTGTCAGCGCGATCTCCGGTACCAGATAAAGGACGGATCCGCCTTCTGCGAGGATCTTTTCCGTGATATGAAGATAGACTTCCGTCTTTCCGCTTCCCGTAACACCATATAAAAGAAACTCTTTTCTTCCTTTGGCTTCCACAACGGCATCCACCGCCGCCTGCTGTTCCGGATTCAGTTCATGTTTTTCCGTGATCTCAGGCAAAGTCACTTCTGCTTTTTCTGCTTCTTTTTTCGCCTGCATTTCTTCGGCAGTAAACTTTACGGAACGGACCTGAACAAGTCCTTTCTTCGCCAGTGTATCGATAGGTGATCGTGAGATCGAAAGCTCCTGCATCAGATCAGAAAGCGCGATCTCTTCCACATCCAGAAGCCACTCTAATGTACGGATCTGCTGAATCGAATCGATGGCTTCACTCTCCAGCGCTTCCATCGCTTTCTCCGTTGATACCAGAGATACCACAAGCTGGCTTCTGCCTGTCCGCTTCGTGACAAGCGCCGGCACCATCTGATGCATGGCTGAACCGTAGGTGCAGGCATACCGGTTTACGAGAAAACGAAGAAGACCCAGCTGTTCTTCATTTAATACCGGTTCTTCTTCCACAAGAGATTCGATTTCTTTTAATGTATATTTCGAATCTGAAGATTCTTTCAGTTTTAAGATCAGGGCCACATTCGATTTATTACCGCGACCGAAAGGCACGCGGACATACTGCCCCACCCGGATCTTATCCGAGAGGGAATCCGGGACCAGGTAATCGAATTTTTTATTGGTCTGCCAAACGCATTCACGAAGTACGATTTCGGCGATCATCTACGATTCCCCCTTCCCGTAAAAAATCACTTCAGCATGTCGAAAAGATCGATCTGACGGGATCTCGGCAGCTGCTGGATCAGGTGTTCCTCCTCCAGTTTCTTCATGGCTACCGGACCGAGATGAGCCCGGTTTTCCAGGTCTTCCTGGGTACTGAATGGACGTTCATTTCTTGCCTGCACGATAGCTTCCGCCATGGAATCACTGATGGTGGCAATGACATCAAACGGTGGCAGGATCTTTCCCTTTTCCAGTTTCTGGAATTTCACCGCTTCCGATTTATTCAGATCATACGGGGCAAAAGTGATACCACGCAGATGCATTTCCTCCACCAGTTCGCAGAGGTAGTAAAGTGCTTTTTCATTCGGCTTACGCATACCCAGACCGTTACCCAGCTCGATACGCTTGGCCGTGACTTTTTCGATGCCCTTACAGAGGAGATCTCCGTCGAATTCATCGGCGCGGATCGTAAAGTAGGCGCAGTAATATTCCTCCGGATAGTACACCTTGAACCAGGCCACACGGAGAGCCGAAATAGCGTATGCCGCCGCGTGGGCTTTCGGGAACATGTACTGGATCTTTTTACAGGAATCGATATACCAGTCCGGCACATTATTCTCGCGCATAATGGCTTCATGCTCCGGTGTTAGGCCCTTACCCTTTCTCACCTTCTCCATGATCTGGAAGGCATCCGATGACGGAACACCCCAGTAGATCAGTCTCGTCATGATACTGTCACGGCAACCGATAACGGTATTCAGTGTGCAGGTACCTTCTTTGATCAGGTCCTGGGCATTTCCGTTCCATACACCGGTACCATGGGAAAGACCCATGAGCTGGACCAGATCATAGAACTGGGCCGGCTGGGTTTCCGCGATCATATCTCTGGCCATCATGGTGCCAAGCTCCGGAAGACCGAGAGTCGCGGCTTTCGCCGGAGACGTGCCATCCGGAATACCCAGCGCTTCCGTCGAGGTAAAAAGCGACATGACCTTCGGATCCGGAATCGGGATCGAACGGATATCGATACCGGTCAGGTCACTTAACATACGCATCATAGTCGGGTCATCATGACCCAGGATATCCAGTTTCAGAATGGTATCATGCAAAGCATTAAAGTCATAATGTGTGGTAATAATGCCGCAGTCCATTTTATTGGCCGGATGCTGTACCGGAGTAAAGTCATAGATATCCATCTCTTTCGGAAGTACAACGATACCGCCCGGATGCTGACCGGTGGTTCTCTTAACACCAACGATACCGCTGGCCCGACGGAGCGCTTCCGCATTGGTGATATTCTCGCCTTTCGTCTCACAGCACTTCTTGATCAGCGCGATCGCATTCTTCTCCGCAAAACAGCCGATCGTTCCGGCGCGGAAAGTATGGTGGCTTCCGAAGAGTTCTTCTACATACTTATGGGCACGTGGCTGATATTCACCGGAGAAGTTCAGGTCGATATCCGGCTGCTTATCTCCCTTAAATCCAAGGAAGGTTTCAAACGGGATATCCTGACCATCCGAGATCATCATCGTGCCGCACTTCGGGCATGGTTCGATAGGCAGGTCATACCCGGAACCGTATTCACCGGTCAGATCGAATACCGAGTACTTACACTTGGGGCAGCGGCGGTGCGGCGCCAGTGGATTTACCTCGGAAATACCGGACAGGGTGGCAACCAGTGAGGAACCGACAGAACCTCTCGAACCAACCTCATATCCATCCGAGTTCGACTTTTTAACCAGCTTATAGGCAATATAGTACATGATGGAATAGCCGTTACCGATAATACTGTTCAGCTCTTTTTCCACACGCTGTTCGACGATCTCCGGTATCTTTCCTTCATGCTCATACATCTCGTGCATGGTCTTGTATACGATATCACGCAGATCTTGCGGAGCAGACAAAATGACCGGCGGGAAAGTACCGTCCGGGAACGGTTTAATGTCGGAACGGATCGAATCGGCGATCTTCTTCGGATTGCGGATAACGACTTCTTTACTGAGTTCTTCTCCCAGGTAGGAGAATTCCTCCAGCATCTCATCGGTCGTACGGAAATACAGATCACTCTGGTATTCCGCATCCTTAAAGCCCATATCCATGAGCATATATTTTCTGTACTCTCCGTCCTCTTTATTGAGGAAGTGGGCATCGGTGGTAGCCACACAAGGCTTCCCGACCCGTCTTGCCATTTCCACGATGATCTTATTAATCGCGATCAGATCATCATTACTGTGGAGACCGGAATCTTCTTCACGAAGATAGAAAGCGTTATTACAGATCGGCTGGATCTCGAAATAGTCATAAAGCCGGATCATACGGGCAAATTCGCTGCTTTCGGAAAGGGCCGAAAGTGTTTCGTCCACATTATTACCATGCTCTTTATAGTAACGATGGACCATGCGGAAGATCTGACCACGCTCACAGGCGCCGCCGATGATCACACCGCCGCTCAGGTAACGCACCTCGGATTTCGGAATACGGGGACGCATGCTGAAGTACTCAATATGGCCTTCCGAGACGATACGGTAAACGTTATAAAGACCGAGGGTATCCTGTACCAGGAAAATGATGTGATAAGAAGGTGTCTTTCTTCTCATGACTTCTTCTTTTGTCATCATACCGACCTTCTGGTTCATTTCCTTACAATTCGTAAAACCGAAATCGGAAATGCAGCGCAGAAGGATCTGCCCGCTTGCCCTGGCATCGCCCATGGCACGGTGTTCCTGTTCATTGGTAATGCCGAGGAAAGCACAGGCATCTTTCAGGTTGTGCTTTTGCATATCCGGATAGAGATAGGTCACGGCAGATACGGTATCGATCTCCACCTGGTAGAACTTCACGCGGTACGGGTGATGCTTCTCTTCATCCAGCTGTTCGATATCGATCTGGAAACCTGCTTCACGAATGAAGCTCATATCGAAAAAGATATTATGGCCGACCAGCAGTTCGTCATCCTTCAGAAATTCCGCCAGTTTTGTTACCGCTTCAAAAGGTGTCGGCGCATCCGCGATCATCTCTTCGGTGATCCCGGTCATCTCTGCTGCCTTTTCCGAGATCGGCACACCCGGATTGACCATGGTCGTAAAGGTCGCACTCTCGTGATATTCTCCGTTTTCATCTTTCTCATAGCGGATCGCCGCAATCTCTAAAAGTCCGTCTTTGGTGCAGTCCAGGCCTGTCGTTTCCACATCGATAGCAACAAAACGATCCAAAGAAAGATCTCTTTCTTCCAGGTGATACACGACACAGTTTCCATCGTCCACCAGGTATCCTTCCATACCGACCACCAGGTATCCTTCCATACCGAAGATCAGTTTGAAATCCGGATTGGTTCCCTTCTTCTTACAGTCTTTATATGCGGCATAGGCATCATTATATCCCTGCACCACGCCGTGGTCCGTAATGGCACAGGCCGGGTGGCCCATACGGTATGCCGTCGTGATCAGATCCTTCGGTTCGATCACGGCATCTTTCTCACTCATCTTTGTATGGGCGTGAAGCTCGACACGCTTTTCTTCAGCCGGGTCTTCACGCTGCGGCGGAGGCGGGCATTTATAAAAGCCTTTGACTGTCGCCACGATCTCATCATCATACTGGCTGTAGGCCAGTGTTGCACAGACACCGGCATAGCCGCCTTTTCCGAATTTCTCGTTCAAGATATCCGCTTCATCCGGACGCAGGAAAGTCACGCAGCTGACCGCATAGGTCTTATCCGACATCGGGAATTTGCAGAGGACCGTATTCTTGTTTTTTCCGACAAGACGCTGCTCCTCTTTATCGATAATGATCTTTCCCTGCATACGAAGCACAGTCTGATCGGAAAGTGCTCCGGCAGAAGCCATGGAAACGGCATCATGAATACTGTAAAGCTTGGCATCCTCGTCCAGAAAACCAACGATACGGTTGGAATTCTCGTCATCTCCGGCTTTCGCGGCGCGGCGGAATTTCTGTTCCACCGCCTTTTCTTTCTTCTGCTGCTCTTTTTCTTTTTTCGACTTATAGGCCCAGGACTCCGGATTCAGTTTCTCGTCGTCCTTATTTTCTGCTTTCTTTTCTTCCTTCGGTTCTTCCGCCGGCATGCTGCTCTTGGTGCGTGAACGCATCTGGTTCAGGAAATAGTCCGGATCAACGGGTACATCCAGCTGTTCACACACCATGACATTTCCCCAGTCCACACCCAGATAGGTATGCACGAAACCGGTAATAAAGGCATTCAGCTGTGCCGCCTGTTCCTCCGGCATTTCACCGATCAGCACAGTACGGATGCACTTATCCCCCATCTCCATATGAGAAATGAAATTTCCGAATCCGGTCTTATTGGAAATGACCCACTGAAGCCAGTAAAGGATAGCCGGCATCGAAGCCTTGCCAGCTTCACTCAAGAGATTACGGATATAAATGCGTACGTGGCTTAAATGGAGATACTGGCGCAGATAGGCCTCCAGTGCCATCAGCGCGTTTTTTGCACGGATGCTCTCCAGAAGCGTCAGATGGATCTCCATTCCCTGAAAGCATTCATCAATGCAGATCTCGTCCACCTCGGAAGGGATCGCCATGGCGATCTTCTTCAGTTTCGGATCAGACGAAGTTTCAATTGCAAAATCGTATAAAGTCATACGAACCCCTTACCCAAAAAAGTGATCCGTCTATTACTTAGACGTATTCATGGAAACGATCAGAGAGATCAGCTCATCTACGGCTGACTCTTTGCTGACCTTTTTGACCGGCTCTCCCTTGCAGAAAAGCAGGAATTCATTTACACCGCCGGCAATGCCGACATCTGCTTCTCTGGCCTCTCCGGGACCGTTTACGGCGCATCCCATTACAGCCACCGTCATCTGGTACGGAAGATCGGAGATCCGCTGTTCTACTTCTTTGGCGACCTCTATAAGCGGTACCTGGGTACGTCCGCATGTCGGACAGGAAACCAGTCTCATTCCGCCTTCACGAAGTCCAAGTGCACGAAGGATCGAGATTCCGGCACGGACTTCTTCTTTGGGCTCATCTGTCAGGCTGACCCGGATCGTATCACCGATGCCTTCCGAAAGCAGCGCGCCAATACCGACACTGGAGCGGATGATGCCTTCCCGTAATGTACCGGCTTCCGTAACCCCTACATGAAACGGGTACGGAACCTGAGGACGGAGACGTCGGTAACTTTCAACGGTCAGAAGCGGGTCGGAAGACTTCATACTGACAACTATATCTTCAAAATGGAATTTCTCCAGATAATGAATCGCTTCGAGCGCACTTTCGGCCAGAGAGTCTGCATTGACACCACCGTAACGTGCCAGCATCTCTTTCCCGATGGAACCGGAATTGACACCGACGCGGATCGGGATCCCTCTTTCTTTCGCCAGATCGGCGACCGCCTTGACCCGGTCTTCTCCGCCGATATTACCCGGATTGATACGGATCTTCGCCGCGCCATTGCGAATCGATTCCAGCGCCAGGCGATAGTCGAAATGAATATCGGCCACCACCGGTAGAGGACTTTTCTTCGTGATCTCCTTCAGCGCTTCGGCCGCCTCCATATTCAGTATGGCCACACGGGTGATATCGCATCCGCAGGATTTCAGTTCTTCGATCTGCCGGAGCGTTCCTTCCACGTCCCGGGTATCGGTATTATTCATAGACTGGACAGCTACCGGCGCATCCGCACCGACAGCCACTCCGCCGATAAGTACTTTTTTGGTTTCGATTCTCGTAATCATGTGCCTCACCTCGATAGTCGTATAACATCAGATACTAATGCAAACAGGACCAGCGCCACGATCATGACAAAACCGATCACGTTGATCACCTGCTCGGCTTTTCTCGACAATTTTTTACCACGGATCATTTCCACCACTGTCAGTACAATGGCATTTCCGTCGAGTCCCGGAATCGGGAGAAGATTTGTAAATGCCAGTCCGGTAGAGATACCTCCGGCCAGGATAAGGAGCATTTCGATCTTTTCCGAATTATCCGTTTTCGGCGCATCCACGACCTCGGATACAACGGAAGCGATGCCCACCGGACCGGAAACCACATCGTAAGCCGCTACTTTTCCGGCAAACGCCTGGGCCAGCGCATCGATAGAAAGCCGGATAAAGGAAATCGGGAATACGATGGATTCACGGAAAATATCCCACGCGCCGGATCCGTCCTGAAGATAGATTCCACGGAGATTCGTCGTCTCGATCATCGTCGCCTTCATTTCCACTGTCACTTTCTGCCCGTCACGGATCAGTTCCACCGAGATCGGTTCTCCTCCGGAAGCACGGACCACATCGGAAATACTCGGATCAGATACGGCCACGCCATTTACGGAAAGGACAGAATCTCCCACCATGATGACCGGATTACCTTCATTGGAAGACGCATCCACCTCGATGATTTCCCATCCCTGGTTTTCATCCAGTTCACTATAGTGGGAAATACCCAGCATGTACTGCTTCGAAAACTCCGGTACCAGAACAGCTTCATATTTGTCTCCGGTCTCCTTGGAACGCATCAGAAGATGGATCTCTTCGCCGTTTCCGATCTGACTGAGATAATAGGAAAGCTCCATCTGGCAAAGTACACGGCGGTCATTGATCTCCAGGATCGTATCACCTGGCTGGATATTCGTGGCTGCAACCTGCGTATTCGGAACGACCACATCCTGACGAAGGGCCAGAAAACCGAACTTGGAAAAGCAGATCGCAAAAATGATACTTCCCAGTATCACATTCATAATCGGACCCGCAAGAGATACTAAAAGCCGTTTCCAGCGGGCCTGATTGATAAGATTTTCGGGGTTATCATCTTTCAGTTCACCCGTATCTTCATCGATCTCGGAAAAACGCACATATGCGCCGAGAGGAATCAGGCGGATGCAATAATCAATATCTTTTCGTCTCCAGGATAAGAGCTTGGGGCCCACAAAGACCGACAATTCATAAACCTTGATCTTCAATAAACGGGCGACCAGAAAGTGCCCGATCTCGTGCACCGCCGCTAATACGCCCAGTCCTATCAAACAGATAATGATACTTAATGGTGACATGTCCTTTCGTCAATTCTCACTTTCTCATTTCAGATACAATACATCTGGCCCATTCATCCACGGCCAGGATCTCCGCCAAAGACGGATCCGGAACCACGCCCTGCGCCTCATGTTTTTCCATGATCGTCTCGACGGTACGCTCAATATCCAGAAAAGAGGCTTTTCCTTCCAGGAATTCAGCTACAATAGCTTCGTTTGCGGCGTTCATGGCAACCGGTAAGGTACCGCCGATCCGGCCGGCATGGTACGCCAGATCAACAAGCCGGAAAACTTTCCGGTCACAAGGCTCGAAGGTCAGTGAACAAGCCTTTTCCGAAAACGGCGAGAAAGGCTGGCAGATACAAAGACTCCGGTCAGGATGGAAAAGCGCGATCTGGATCGGCATCATCATATTCGGGAAACCCATCTGTCCCAGAACCGAGCCATCGGATAATTCGATCATGGAGTGCACGATACTTTGGGGATGTACGACCACTTCGATCTGGTTGACCGGAATATCGAAAAGCCAGGATGCCTCGATGATCTCCAGTCCCTTATTCATCATACTTGCCGAATCAATGGTGATCTTTCCGCCCATATTCCAGGTCGGATGAGCCAAAGCCTGCTCCAAAGTCACCTTCTCCAGCTGCTCACGGGAATATCCGCGGAATGGTCCGCCGGATGCAGTTAAAAGGATCCTGCGAAGCGATCCTTCCGGCTGTCCCATGAGGCACTGCCAGATCGCCGAGTGTTCGGAATCCACAGGAAGAATCTTCACTTTCTTCTTCTTTGCCATCGGCATGACGATGGAGCCGCCCGTGACTAATGTCTCTTTATTTGCCAGGGCAATGTCTTTTCCTTCACGGATCGCGGAAAGCACGGACGGAAGACCACGCATACCGACCATAGCCGCCACCACGATGTCCACTTCCGGAATCGTGGCACAGAACTGATTGCCCTCATCGCCCACCAGGATCTTTGTTTTCACATCCCGGGGCATCATCATCTTCAGAAGATCTTTCTTCTTGCTGTTACCTACGCACACATATTTCGGTTTAAACTCGGCAACCTGTTCAGCCAGAAGTTCAACATTGCTTCCGCATGTCAGGGCCACCACTTCAAAATCCTGCGGAAAGTGACGGACCACTTCCAGTGTCTGTGTACCTATGGAACCGGTTGATCCTAAAATAGTCAGTTTCTTCATATTAACCCCCCAGTGTCACCGCCAAAGCCAGTCCCAAAGCCACAGGGAGCGTGAAGAACGCACTGTCGAAGCGGTCCATGATTCCGCCATGGCCTGGCATGAGCTTACCGAAATCTTTAATATTGACCAGTCTCTTAATGCTTGACGCCATCCAGTCTCCCAGCTGGGATACACAAGAAAGGATGAATCCGAAGAAAGCGGCCAGTGCCACAAAAGCGGCAAAGGGCATCTTCACATCAATGACATCCACCATTACAAAGGCAAAGAATAATGCTGTCAGAACCGAACAGAACACCGCACCGCCGATGCATCCTTCCCATGTCTTCTTGGGACTGATATGCGGCACGATCTTGTGCTTACCGAAAAAGGAACCGGTAAAATAGGCAAACACATCCGATACCCAGGGGGCAAATAATCCGATCACAAAGAAGAACCAGCCCTTTGGGATCAGAAATACCATTACATGGGTACAGGCGATAGGAAAGGAGACGTAAAGGATGATCAGACAGGAAGAAAAACCGGAATGGATCGCCTCCGGCTGCTCTTTTAAAAGCGGCGGGATCATCGTCGTCACAAAACAGTAGATCAATGTCGAAAGAGCATAGATAGTAAAACCAATCGCTGCGGAGCCTCTGGTAAACCAGTTGATCACGGGAAGAAAGCCCAGAAGACCACCCAGAACCGTCACCGGGACCGATATCTCTTTTTCTGAAACACGAACCGCTTTAATCAGTTCATACAGCGCAAGACAGGATACGATCAGAGTAAAAGCCAAAATGACAGCCGGATAGAAATATGCCGGTATCACAAGGGCCAGAACGGCGATCGTAAATATAAAACCTGTGATGATCCTTTGACGCATAGATTACTTCTCTTCCTTCTTCTCTTGTGTTAATCCGCCGAACCGCCGGTCACGCTTGGTATATGCAATCAAGGCATCGGTCAGTTCTTTCATGCCGAAATCCGGCCAAAGCACATCCGAGAACCAAAGCTCGGAATAGGCACCTTCCCAAACCAGGAAATTCGATGTGCGCTCTTCTCCGCTGGGACGGATGATCAGATCCGGATCCGGCACATCAGGCAGGTAAAGATTCGAAGCGAAAGCCTCTTCTGTGATATCTTCACTTTTCATCTCTCCCTTGGCAACCTTTTCGCAGAGCTTCTGGGCAGCCTGCACGATCTCTCGTCTTCCGCCATAGTTAAAGGCAACGATCAAGGTCATGCGTTCACGATGCTTACTTCCTTCTTCGGCACGCTTGCACACAGCCTGGATGTTTTCAGGAAGGGCAGCAATATCTCCGGTAAAACGGACACGGATCCCTTCCTTTTCCAGTTCCGGATCATAGCGGTCAAAATACTCGACAAAAAGCTCCATCAGCGCATGGACTTCGCTTTCCGGCCGGGACCAGTTCTCGGTGGAAAAGGCATAGACCGTTACATACTTAATGCCGTAATGACCGCAGTTCTTACATAAAGTCTTCAGATTGTCCGCCCCGGCACGATGCCCGGCCGAACGGGGAAGCATACGCTTTTTCGCCCATCTGCCGTTACCGTCCATGATGACAGCCAGATGCACCGGTATCTTCAGCTGGGAAGCATCCACTTCCGGAGCCTTTTTCTTAGAAAACAGCGAAAATTTCGAATCGTCGTTACGCATACTTCTCTCCAAAAAAAGAGGGTGTCTCCTGTCAATATGAAATTGAGTCCAGAGACAACCCTTGATATTCCATCAGATTCAAGAATCAGATCTCCATCAGATCTTTTTCCTTTGCCTCACAGGTCTTTTCAACCTCTTTGATGTACTTGTCCGTGAGCTTCTGGATCTGCTCTTCAAAGTAACCCAGATCATCATCGGTCAGTTCCTTCTTCTTATTGATTCCACGATACTTATCAATACCCTCTCTACGGATATTGCGGATCGCTACCTTGGCTTCCTCGCCATACTTCATGACGCTCTTAACCAGATCCTTACGGCGTTCCTCGGTGAGGATCGGGAATACCAGACGGATCATCTTACCGTCGTTACTGGGGTTAATACCCAGATCAGAAGACTGGATCGCCTTCTCGATCTCTTTGAGCATCGACGGATCCCAAGGGGTCAGAGTGATCATTCTCGGCTCCGGTACCTGGATATTGGCCACCGCATTCAGCGGGGACTGGGCACCGTAGTAATCTACCGTGATACGATCCAGGACATGGGGATTCGCACGACCGGCACGGATCGCATTAAAGTTCTCCGTCAGATTCGCGATCGTCTTCTTCATACGGTCTTCATAAGAATCAAAAACTGCTTTTGTAATTTCCTGCATTGCCATATTCGTAAATCCTCCTTGATTATGATGTTCCGATCAACCTACGATCGTGCCGATATCTTCGCCCAATACGACCCGGACGATATTTCCCGGATCTTCCATAGAGAATACCATGATCTTCGTGTGGTTATCCCGGCAAAGAGCTGCTGCTGTGGCATCCATTACCTTCAGGTTCTTGGAAAGGACCTCATCGTGAGTAATGGTCTTATACTTCACAGCATCTGCATACTTATGCGGATCCTTGTCATAGACACCATCTACCATTGTCGCCTTACAGAAGATATCTGCCTCGATCTCGGTAGCACGAAGTGCCGCGCCTGTATCTGTCGAGAAGAACGGGTTTCCTGTACCGCAGGCAAAGATGACGATTCTCTTCTTTTCCAGGTGACGTACCGCACGTTTGCGGATATACGGTTCAGCCATTTGACGTACATCGATGGCAGACATAACACGGGTGACCGCCCCTGCCTGCTCCAGCGCATCGGAAATGGCCAGTGCATTCATCAAAGTAGCCAGCATGCCCATATGGTCAGCGGTGACCCGGTCCATCTTCTCGCTGGATCTGCCTCTCCAGAAGTTACCTCCGCCGACGACTACGCCGACCTCAACTCCCAGGTCTGCTACACGCTTGATCTGCGCGCAAATACTTCTGACTGTCTCATCATCGATACCGACCTTATTCGGACCGGCCAGGGCCTCGCCGCTGATCTTCAGAAGGATGCGCTTATAAACAGGCTCACTCATTCCTTATTCCTCCAAAATATATACTTAAATTATTGTATCGTTAATTCCAAATTATGAAAAGACACCGAATCGTTTTTTCTGGAATTCTTTAGTCTTTTCTCTCATAGTCATTGGTGTAGCATTCGCGGAACCGTCCGGAAAAAGACGGCTCGACTCCACCCGCATAAAGATGAGAGACATCTCCGAAAGAAAGCATGCGGAACTGGGCGATCCCTTCCCGCCTTTCTTCTGTCACAACAGTGGTAACAGACGTGGGCGCCGCCATCATGGCATGCCACATGATAAAAGGCGAAAGATTCAGGAGATAGGATAAAAGAACTGCCTCCAGACCGTAATGGCAGAAAAGCACGATCGTATCGTTATTGGGTTTTTCTGCACGGAACCATTTTCCTTCTTTTCTGTAGCCATGCTTCTCGAGAAGTTTCTCAAACTCAGAATAGACCCAGTCTCTTTCCTCTCGTACATGCGCGTCTTTCAGCGCAGGATACTCGGTCCACTTATCATAATCGAAAGCATACGGCATGCTCATCCAGTCCTGTGGGCACCAGTCCCATGCCACGCCAAGTTTTTCCGGACGCTGGACTTTCGGCGCGAATTCACGAAGCCACTCCAGTTCTTCCGCCTCTTTTCCCATCTTGGGAAGACAGTAAGCTGCTGTTTCTTTGGCCCGTCCCAGAGGCGATACATAGCAGTAGTCCGCAGGAACTTTTTTCATCCGTTCTGAAAGAAGCTCGGCTTCGATCTTCCCCTGCTCGGTCAGACAATCATTCTGATAATCGGGATCTCCATGACGTACGATAATAATCTTCATATGGCAGTGTTTCCTTTCCTTGTTCCTTCCCTATTGTATCAGAATACAAATACAGAAAAAGACTTGACTATATACGAAAAAAGGGACAGTCCGTAAAAGACTGTCCCTTCTTGAAAAATCTGTCATTTTGAAGATTACTTGATCTGCTTCATAACCTCTTCAGCAAAGTTCTCTTCCTTCTTGGCAATACCTTCACCCATTTCGAAACGTGTGAAACGACGGATGGAAACGTTGTTGCCGAATTCCTTTGTGTATGTGGAGATCGTCTTAGTATCATCCTTAACGAACTCCTGCTCTACGAGGCAGTTCTCCTTATAGAACTTCTCGATGTTACCCGGCAGGATTCTCTCCTTGATGATCTTCTCCGGCTTACCTTCGTTGAGGTTCTTGTTGATGATGATCTCCTTTTCCTTCTCGAGATCAGCTTCCGGAACATCCTCACGTGTGAGCCACTTCGGATTTGCAGCAGCAACCTGCATAGCGATATCCTTAGCGAAATCAGCGAACTTAGGCTCAGCGATGATGGAATCGTCATCTGTACCAAACTCTACGAATACACCGATCTTACCACCCATGTGGATGTAAGAAGCAACAGCACCGTTGCCCTCTACCTCATATACTACGAATCTTCTGATAGAAGTATTCTCTCCGATATCAGCGATTGCTTCCTTCTGGAAGAGCTCAACTGTCTTGGAATCATCATTGTAAAGTGTCTGAGCCATCAGCTCTTCAACATTAGCCGGCTTCTTAGCAAGAATGTGTGTAGCAACTGCATCTGCGAAAGCCTTGAACTTATCTGTGTTAGCAGCAAAGTCTGTCTCGATGTTGATCTCTACGAGAGCACCGGACTTCTTGTCGTCAGCGATCTTGGCAATTACTGCGCCTTCGGCAGCAACTCTTGCAGACTTCTTCTCCGCCTTAGCGATACCCTTTTCACGGAGCCATGCAACCGCTTTCTCGATATCACCTTCAGACTCCTGAAGAGCTCTCTTACAATCCATAATACCGGAACCAGTCATATCACGAAGTTCCTTGACCTGTGCAGCACTAATCTCAGCCATTGTTATATCCTCCAATTAATTCTTTGTTTAATTACGATACTTGAAAAGCACTTATTATGCTTCAGCCGGAGCCTCAGCAGCTTCTTCAGCTACTTCCTCGGAAGCTTCAGAAGCCTCAGCCGGAATATCCAGCTGCTCGCCCTGACGGCCTTCAAGAACAGCGTCAGCCATGTGGCCGGCAATGAGCTTAACCGCACGGATAGCATCATCGTTACCCGGGATTACGTAATCAACTTCTTCCGGATCACAGTTTGTGTCAACGATAGCAACTACCGGAATACCCAGACGCTTTGCTTCAGCAACAGCCAGGTGCTCCTTCTTTGTATCAACAACGAAAAGGCAAGCCGGCAGCTTCTTCATGCCCTGGATACCACCAAGGTTCTTATCGAGCTTTTCCATTTCGAGCTTGAGCTTGGCAACTTCCTTCTTTGTACGAAGATCGAAGGAACCATCTTCAGACATGGTCTTGAGCTCAGCCAGACGGGCCAGTCTCTTCTCAATGGTCTTGAAGTTAGTCAGTGTACCACCGAGCCAACGGTTGTTGATGTAGAACATGTTGCAGCGAACTGCTTCTTCAGAGATGGAATCCTGAGCCTGCTTCTTTGTACCAACGAAAAGAATGTTTCCGCCGTCAGCTGCGATAGAACGAACGAAGTCATAAGCCTCTTCGGTCTTCTTAACGGTCTTCTGCAGGTCGATGATGTGGATGTTGTTGCGCTCTGTGAAAATGTACTCCGCCATCTTCGGGTTCCAACGACGGGTCTGGTGGCCGAAATGCACACCGGCTTCAAGAAGCTGCTTCATAGAAATAGTTGACATAAAAAAATACCTCCTGTTTGTACTTCCACAGGCTTACTCCGGTCATCCGGAGAACAAAGATTTCTACCTGTGTGTTTTTTAGTCTATAAGATGATACAATGAAGAAGCGTTGTTGGCAAGAGTTTTTCCGTATTTTCTTGCCCTTACGGTAGATTTTATTATATAGGAGGCCATTTCCCTATGAGTATACTCTCAGATAATGAAAAAAGCACCTTTTCCGCTCTTCTTTCCGACCTGGTAGGTATTGCCAGTGTCAAAGGAGATCCTCAGGAAGGCGCACCATATGGTCCGCTTCCGAAAGCGGCATTGACCTATCTTCTTGAGCGGGCCGAAAAAGACGGTTTTACCGCTGTCAATGTCGGAGATAAGGCCGGATACATCCAGTGGGGAACCAGAGGGCCTCTCCTTGCCGTCCTGGGACATCTGGACGTGGTTCCGGAAGGCGAAGGCTGGGAAACTCCTGCTTTTACTTTAACCGAGACCGAGACCCATTTTGCCGGACGCGGCGTGATCGACGATAAAGGACCTGTCCTGTCTTCGTATATGGCCATGCTGCGTTTCAAGAAGAATCATCCGGATCCGGATTTCCGTGTCCGTCTCATTGTGGGCACCGATGAGGAACATGGCTCCTCCTGCATGGTCCGCTATTGCGAGACCGAAGAGCTTCCGGATATCGGATTCACCCCGGATGCGGAATTTCCCTGTATCTTTGCCGAAAAAGGCATTTACCAGATGCATTTTTCCGGAAAGCCGACCCAGGATTATTCCATGCATGGCGGAAATGCAGCCAATATGGTTCCGCCGTCCTGCACTGCGATTATCTCTTCTTCGGGAAATGCACTTCAGACGAAAGGGCTTCAGGCCCACGCCTCCCATCCGGATCTGGGCATAAATGCCATCGACCTGATGCTTAAGGAACTTCCGGAAGAGATCCTCTCTTCTTCTCCCGTTCTTCTTCTCATGAAGAAATACTTTAGTGCAGAATCGGAAACACGCTTTGCCGACTTCTTCCAGAAAGACATTTCCGGTCCGATGACGACCAATGTCGGCATCGTAGATATCGATGAGAACGAATGCAGCCTCCATGTGGACATCCGTTTCCCGGTCGATACCAAAGCGGAAGATGTACGGAAAAAGCTTCAGGAGATCGCCTCGGAATTTGGTGTCGAGGTCGTAGATGACGGGGTACAGCCGCCGCTTTTCAAAGATAAGCATTCCCGGCAGATCGAGATCCTGACAGGTATCTATGGAAAGTATCAGGATCAGTTCGACTATATCCCGGAAGAAGAAGATGCCCGGCAAAATGAACTTTCCAAAGAAGTGGCACCCATTGCCATCGGCGGCGGAACGTACGCCAGAACCATGCCGAATATTGTGGCATTCGGTCCTCAGCTCCCCTGGGCAAAGGATCAGTGCCACCAGGCAAATGAATCTATTTTGAAGAAAAATTTGTACCTCCTCGTACCGATGTACGAAGAGGCACTGGAAAAGCTTGGTGAAAGTCTGATCAAATAAAGGTCAGATGAATCTTCTTACTGTAACGACCGCCATCATGGGGACATAGTCTTCAATGATGCAGCCGTTACTGGTGGAAGCATGGATCACGACACCGTTTCCACAGTAAAGGCTGACGTGATCGACACGGCCGTCACCGTTATAGTCATGACAGAATACATCACCGGGTTTTCTCTCTTCAGAAGTGACATCCTCGCCCATCTCTGCGATAGATGCAGACTGATGCGGCAGCGAAATGCCGTAGTAACGGGCATATACGTACATCAGGAAACCGGAGCAGTCCATACCGTCCAGATTCGCGCCGCCGTATACATACGGAACCACGCCTACAAAAGCTCTGGCATAAGTCAGAAGATCACAGGAATCCGGGCTCGGAATGTCCGGTGTGCCTCTGCTTGAAGAACCTTCACTCGGTTCATCTGAAGATTCAGACGGTGTCTCTGTCTCAGATGTCTGGGGTATGGTCGTGGTAGTTTCTGTCTCTTCTTCGTCAACAAACTTCTCATCACTTACGAGGGATGCCTTGACATATCCGCCGTCAGAGAGCTCGAACCAGCCGTTATCTGTACGGGCAACCACTTCGACCGCCTCATTGCGGGAAAGCTTTCTCTGTACAGAATAGGTCGTATCCGGACCGGAGCGGACATTGACTTCACCGGCAGAATAATAGGTGCCGGACTCAGCTGTCTTACTGAACGTCGGTTCCGGTGTCGGAGTCGGTTCCGGCTTGCTTGTCTCTTCCGGGACAGGCTTCGGAGTCGGAGTCGGTTCCGGTGTTGCTTTCTTTTCCGCCTTCGGCTTCGGTGTCGGAGTCGGTGTCGGAGTTTCTGTCGGCACCGGTGTCGGTGTAGCGACAGCTTCCGATGTCAGCTTATCCGTAAGGACATAGCCACGGACGACAGTCTCATTCTCAGCGACAAATTCGATCTGTGACCAGGAAGAGCCTTCACCGGTACGGGTAACGGAGTCACCTAAAACAATCGTCCCGACAACTTCTGCTTCTGCATCCGGCTCAGATCTGACAGCCAGCGTCTGAACGAAAACATACATCGTCTCATCCTTCGGCTCGAAAGCAGATACATCCAGAAGCTCAACAGAAATACCGTCGCGATCCGTCTGCTCAGAGATCACAAATGTATCTTTTTCCAAAGACGACATATTCAGATCGCCCTGCGCATCGGTAAAAACAACACCGCTGGCAACACCACTCGGGGTCTGGCCAACAACCATTGCTAAAGTTTGTTCCGAAGGAACCTGAAGACAGATATCAGAAGCGTGGCCGATAGGAACGATAATGCTCGAGACCACAGTAAAGGAAGCGGCCATTACAAGAGATACCATCTTCACAGCCCGCTTCATCCGGCGCTGCCGATTACGGAATAAGATATCTTCAGCGCTGATTCTGTTTTCTTTTTCTTTCTTCAAAATAACCTCCAAAAATCGTGAAGTTTCACGAACACTTGCAGAATAATTATACCGTACTCTACCCCCTCTGAAAACAATTGTGACACAATTGTAATATACTGTCTTCCTGTGTCCATAATTCGCAAAGCGATTTTAGGCGGATTTTCAAATGTTTTGATATCCAAAGAAATTGTATAGACGAACCTCTATGTCAAAATAGTGATATTTTCAGTATCCAACTCCGACTTACTCCTCTTCTTTTCGTCACGCCGTATCCGATCCGGGAAAAAGCACAAAAAAAGACCTGCTCTGAAATACAGAGCAGGTCTTTTAAAATCAAGTTTTAACTGATAATTAAGCCTCAGCCGGTGCTTCCTCAGCAGCAGCCTCAGCCGGAGCCTCTTCCTCAGCAACAGCGTTCGGTTCCGGATCGATCGGATTAACTTCCTTGATGGAAATGCTGATACGACGTGTGGAAGCGTTAACATCGAGAACTTTTGCCTCAACTTCCATACCTTCCTTCAGAACATCCTGCGGCTTGTTCAGACGAACATTGGAGATCTGGGAAACATGGCAGAGAGCATCGAGATTCGGCTCGAGTTCAACGAATGCACCGAACTGGAACATACGGACTACCTTACCTCTTACGATAGAACCAACCGGAATGCGCTCTTCGATGTTATAGAACGGATCATCCTCAGCCTTCTTGTAGCCGAGAGAAATTCTCTTCTTCTCCGGATCAAAATCCTTTACATAAACGTGTACCTTATCACCGACAGAAAGTACTTCGGACGGATGATGGATGTGATTCCAGGACAGCTCAGATACGTGGATCAGACCGTCTACGCCGCCGATGTCAACGAATGCACCGAAATCTGTAAGGCTTCTGACTACACCGTCATACTCCTTATCCTTCTCGATGGAATTCCATACTTCGTCAGCCTTAGCCTTACGCTCATTGTTCAGAAGTGTTCTTCTGGAACCGGAAACTCTCAGACGACGCTTCTCGGCATCGAACTGGGTGATCAGGATCTCCATGGTCTTACCCTTGTAGGACTCCAGATCATTTACTGTGTTCAGTTCAAGCTGTGTGCGGTGGATGTAGATATCAACCTCACCGTAGCTGGCGATAACGCCATCTTTTACGACACTGGTGATCTTAACGGTAACCGGTGTCTTATTGTTGTAGGCCTCTTCGATCTCGGCCTTGTTCTTACTGAAATCAACATGGGACTTGGAAAGAATGATCTCTTTTCCCTGATCCGTGTTACGGATGCTGCGTACATATACTTCGATCTCTCTGTGCTCTGCTACTGCCGCGTCAAAGTCAAAATCAGGTTCGAACTCGCTTCTTGGAATCTTGCCTTCCGACTTATCATGGACATCTACATATACGAAATCGCCATCGCAGGTCGTAATTTCTCCCTTCACTGTAGCGTTCTTTCTGAGCTGTGGAATGCTCTCAATGTAATCGCCAAAATTGATGTCGTTCGACTCTTGATTCGTGTTTACCTCGTTCTCACTCATGGTTTGGATAACCTCCCTGATAATACTCACCGGCGTTGATGCCCCTGCCGTCACCCCGATCCGTGACACCTTCCTCTCTCTCCACACAGAAAGTAATGGCCCCACCTCAGCAGCGCTTCCGACAAGATATGTCAGCGCACAACGATCTGAACATATGTCAAAGAGTTTCTTTGTATTGGAGCTTGTCTTCGACCCGATAACGACCATCACGTCGGAAACGCCCGCCAATTCAGCAGTTTCTCTCTGCCTATTTTCAGTCGTATAACATATTGTACCAAAAATTTGCTCTTTTGCAATTTTTTTCTGCACGAATTCACAAATTTTTTGGAATTCTTTACTGGAAAATGTGGTTTGGGATACCCACACGGAATTTTCTTCGATATCCGAAAGGGCCTGACACTCCTCTAATGAGGAAATCACAGTGGCCCCGTTCCTGCATTCTCCGCAGATCCCGACCACTTCCGGATGGCCCTTGGCGCCGGTAATGTATACCGGACTTCCTTTGCTGTCCGCCTTTTTCACGATGTCATGGATCTTTTTGACAAAGGGACATGTACAGTCAATGATCTGGCAGTTTCTTTCGGACAGCTCCTCCATTACGGCCGGCGTCACACCATGAGCACGGATAAGAACGACACTTCCCTCTTCTACCTCTGACGGGTCATGGACAAGCAGCATGCCGTTCTTAAGAAGATCCCCCACTACATTTTCATTATGGGTGATCTCTCCCAGCATGTAGATCTTCTTTCCTTTCTGCTCCGAAAGCACCCGGTACGCAGTTGTGACCGCGTTCTCCACACCGAAGCAGAAACCTGAAGACTTGGCTAATTGAATCGTCCAGCTACTCAAACCGTCCACCTTGCCCGCTGCCCTTCATTCCTGAATATGGGAAAGAAGCGCATCCAGTGTTCCCTCAATAGAGATACTGGTGGTATCGATCTCAATGGCATCTTCCACTTTGACGAGCGGAGAAGAAGCACGGGTCGTATCCTGATGATCACGATACTTGATATCCTTCAGTACATCTTCAAAAGACGTATCTGTCACGCCCTTTTCCTGAAGTTCCAGAAGTCTTCTTCTGGCGCGTTCTTCCGCATCCGCCACCAGGAAAAACTTATACTTGGCGTTCGGGAATACTTTCGAACCGATATCTCTTCCGTCGAGGACCACATTCTTGCCTTCGGAGATCTTTCTCTGAAGGTTGACCATCGCCTCACGAACACATGGAATGGCAGATACATCCGAAGCCGCCACAGATACACCAGGCATACGGATCTCTTTAGAAACATCCTCACCGTCCAGCCACACATGCTGCTCGCCGTTTTCGTGAGTGATATCGATCTTGATGTCCTGCATCATTTTCTCGACCTGATCGGCATCTTTCGTATCGATCTTGGTCTTGATCGCCTTTAAGCCGCAGGCACGGTACATCGCGCCCGTATCCAGATACAGGATTCCCAGCCGGCTGGCCACACCTTTCGCCAGAGTGGATTTTCCGGAGCCCGAAGGACCGTCGATTGCAATCTGATAATATTCCATATTCTTCTCCTCCATTTATGCTATATCCAAATTAGATGGCCCGGTGTCCCAGACCGATGGCGATTTCATTCAAATGTAAAAGGCCGATGCCGAAGTACACGCACACGCTGATGTGATCGTTATATCTGGCGATACCGATCTTGCCGCCCACATTCAGTCCGATGGCTTTCGATGTGATCTGGGAGATCGCTTCTCTTGCCGCGCCTGCCAGTGCGCCTTCTTCGTTATGGCTGTTGCCGATAATGCCTTCTCTTTGTGCCGCCACCACACATCTTTCGATGATCTTGGAAACAGAGGAAATGAACTCTCCGCCAAAATCTGCTGCCGTGGCGCTGATCTTTTCTTCTTTCAAAGCCGCTTTCAGATCTGCTTCTTCCTCTCTGGAATTGGTCAGAGCGATACGGATCGAAGCCGAGGCCGTGAGCTTACTGCTGGCAACTAATTCCTTCATGTGGTCTCCTCCTTATCCTCTCCGTCCGGAAGATTTCTGTCCTTGCCGGTATCATATACTTTATATTCCTCCCAGAGCTTTTCCAAAGCCTCAAAGGATTCCTGGATATGGCTCTTTCTGTGCATGCCCAGCGCCACCAGAAGTGCATTGATCAAAGAAAGCGGGGCTGTCAGGGAGTCAACGAAAGACGCCATGTCGGAACGGGCAAATAGCGCCACATCGGCATTCTTTGTCATCGGAGTATCCGCCTTATCCGTGATAACGATCACGTTGGCGCCGCGGTCTCTGGCATACTGCATGGACTGGATCGTACGGGTGGAGTATCTCGGGAAAGAGATTCCGATCATGACATCCCCCGGGCCGATCGGCAGGATCTGCTCGAAAACCTCATTGGCGCTGTTACTGTGAATATGAACGACATCGTCAAAGAGGATCGCCATATAAAAATGCATAAAAGATGAAAGCGGCGATGAACTTCTCAGACCCATGATATAGATCTTCTTGGCCGAAAGGATCGTTTTGACCGCTTGACTGAAAGCCTGAGCATCAAGATTCTCGTAAGTATGCTTGAGGCTGTCCAGATCCGCCTGAAGGATCGACTTTAAAACCGAAGCGTCATCGGTAAAGCGGCTGGCGGCATTTAATCTCTGCACTGAAGTCAGCTTGACTTTCAGTTCCTCCTGGAGAACTTTCTGGAAATGCGGATATCCTTCATATCCCAGTTCCATCGAAAAACGCACGACCGTGGATTCACTGACGCCGGTGGCTTCACCTAGTTTTGCGGCAGTCATGTACGCTGCGGTCTCATAATTATCCAGAATATAGCGGGCGATCGATTTCTGTCCTTTACTCATCGAGTCCATGGACTCCGTGATTCGCTCAACTACGCCGGATAAGGATTCACTTTTCTTCTCATCCAGACTCATATTTCATCCTCCCCTTTTTGACCTTCCATCCAGGTCTCGATCGAGATCTGTCTGTCATCCTTACTGCCGGCTGCTGTCTCCAGCGAATCCTGCAGGTCACGGATGGTCTTATACATCATCAGTTCCATAGCCGGCATCTCCGAAACAGAGGAAATACCGAATTCCAGAAGGAACTGCTTGGTGGTACGGAATAATGCCGGACGTCCCGGCGCTTCCAGTGTGCCGCATTCTTCCACCAGACCTCTTTCGATCAGACGGGTCACGATGGAATCCGAACTGACGCCACGCACAGCTTCGATCTGGGCACGGGTCACCGGCTGGTTATAGGCGATCACGGCTAATGTCTCATATGTTGCCTGGGACATCGGCGGACGGGTGCGCGGTGCAAAGAGCTTTTCCAGAACCGGCTTCATAGACGGCTTGGTGCACATCACATAGGCATTATCCGCTTTCCGGATCAAAAGTCCGCCCCATGGATCGGTCTCATATTCTTTGATCATCCGGTCCAAAGTCTCTTCCAGGACTTCTTTCGGCATTTGCGTGATCTCGCTGAGCTGATCGACGGAAATGGGATCGCCATGCACGAACAGGATCGCTTCCAGCGCCGCCGGAAGTTCCTGGACCGTGATCTTGTTATCATGCTTTTCCCCGTCAGTCATAGGCGGCCAGCTCCTTCGTCTCTTCGTTTCTATCCAGACCAAATCTCTCCTCATCCAACTTCTCGTGCTTCTGCTCGATCCAGATGACATCGAAGGGCTTTTCCTGCTCGGCAATGATCTGGTCACCGCGCAGAAGCTCCAGCACAGCCAGGAACCCGACGATCCGATCCATCTTATCTACCTGATGGACCGGGAAGATCTCGTGGAAAAAGACCTTTCCTTTATTACAGATCTTACTCCACACCAGCCTTATTTTATCACGAATGGAAAATTTGTCTCGTTTGAGGATATGCGTGATCTTGGACGCAATATCGGCAAAGCGGATCTCATTTCTGCGGCAGACATCATCTATACTCTTAGAAAGCTGCTCTTCATCCACCGGCGCCGGCGCGCTTTCCGGGTTGATCCCGAGAGATGCCGGACTTTGCGGAACACGGTACATGCACTGGGAATAATCCCGGTACCGGTCACGGAGATCTTCCGCCAGCATCTTGCAGCGGCGGTACTCCAGAAGTTTTACCACCAGCTCCTCACGGGGATCGGCCTCTGCCTGGTCCTCGCTGATCCGCTTATCCGGAAGCAGCATTCTGGACTTGATGTGAACCAGCGTCGCCGCCATTAAAAGGAATTCCGAGGCCACTTCCATGTCCAGGGAACTCATCTTTTCCAGATAGTCCATGTACTGGTCGGTGATCTCGGAAATCGGGATATCGTAGATGTCGATATCGTTCTTTTCAATCAAATGAAACAGAAGGTCCAGAGGACCTTCAAATTTACGAAGTCTGACTTGTGGATTCTCTTTCGTTACGGTCACGGGCTCGTACCTCAAGTCAAGTTTTCCGTCTTACTCTTCGATCGTATCGAAGCCGATCTTCACGGCTTTTCTAACTTCGCGGATCGTCTCTTCCGCCTTCTTGCTGGCCTTCTCTCTTCCCTGACGGAGAATATCCAGAAGCTTCGGCTCATCCTGCAAAAGAGCAGTACGCTTTTCGTAGATCGGGGTATGGAACTCGGCGATCTTTTCCTGGAGCATCTTCTTGCAGGCTACACAGCCGATGCAGCCGCCCTTGCACTGCTCCTCGATCTCCGGAACCTTATCCTCATTAAATACCTTATGGAAGGCATATACGGTGCAGATATCCGGATGACCCGGGTCATCCTTACGGATACGGGCCGGGTCGGTGATCATGCCCATAACCTTCTTCTTTACCTCGTCCGGTGTATCCGCCAGAGCGATCGTATTACCGTAGCTCTTACTCATCTTTCTTCCGTCTGTACCCGGAAGGACCTTTGCCTTGGTAAAGAGCGGCTGCGGTTCCGGAAGAACCTCTGTCTTATAGAGGAAGTTGAAACGGCGGGCCAGCTCACGGGTGATCTCCAGGTGGGCAGACTGGTCTTCTCCAACCGGCACATAGTTGGCGCGGTACATCAGGATATCCGCTGCCATCAGCGCCGGATAGCCCAGGAAGCCATAGGTCATAATGTCTTTTTCCGAAGACATATTGGCAATCATGTCTTTATATGTCGGGCAGCGCTCCAGCCAGGAAAGCGGAGTATTCATGCCCAGAAGCAGGAAAAGTTCCGCATGCTGCTTGATATCCGACTGCAGGAAGATCGTTGCTTTTTCCGGATCCACACCGCTGGCCAGAATATCTGCCAGAAGGCCCAGCGTATTCTTACGAAGCACATCCGTTTCGGCATAGCCGGTGGTCAGCGCGTGCCAGTCGGCAATAAAGAAATAGCACTCATACTGATCCTGAAGACGGACCCAGTTCTCGATTGCACCGAAATAATTACCCAGATGGATATTTCCTGTCGGACGTGTACCTGATAATACGATTTTGTTCTCCATGTTTACCCCTATTCTTCCAAGAAAGGTGATCCCTTTCGAATTTATTTAGAAATTTTTCAGCAGGAACCTCAAAAGCGGTTCCATAAGAAGGTTCATCGGCTTTCGGAACGGCCATTCCACAATAGACACGAGTCTGCCGAGAAGGTCAAGGTTTCCGAATCTGCCAAAAAGCAAAAGTCCCAAAAAGATATAATAGCTATACTGCGAATAACTGTCAAAGAGCTTACGCTTATTGTACGGAATGAATGTGCTGATAAAGCGGTATCCGTCCAGCGGCGGGATCGGCAGAAGGTTAAAAGCCAGGAACATGAAATTGAATTCCCGGAGATAGTACACAAATGTCAGGACCAGCGACTGCGCCATGGCGCTCTTATCCGAATCGGCCGGATTTTTCAAAAAGATGACCGTTACGACCACAAAAAGAAGGGACGCAACATATGCCACGATCAGATTGGCAGTGACACCGGCCAGACTGATCAGACGCTCGCAGTTACGGCGGGAATACTTATGCAGGTTGTTCGGATTATACTGAACCGGCTTGGCCCAGCCGAATCCGGCCAGAAGCATCATGAACGCACCGAAAGGATCGATATGCGCCATAGGATTCATGGTGATACGGCCCTGTCTTCTCGGCGTATCATCACCCATGCGCTCGGCGATCCAGGCATGCATAAACTCATGTATAGAGAAGGTAAAGGCCAGGACCATGATCAGAAGGGTCAGTTCAATGACCTTTTCCGGCAGGGTCAGATTGGATCGAAATATCTCATATAACATATGGTCTTCTCTTTTCCTTCTTGGTCTTTTCCTCGATTATGCCTTCTTCAGGCTGAGCTTGATCTTTTCTCCGTTGATGTTGACTTCCTTGGCGCCCTCATCCTCACCCTCGGTGAAGGAGTTGGCCAGTACATCCGATGCGATCGCGTCGTTATACTTGGTCAGGATGCCCTTCAGCTTTTCATCTGCGGCATAAGTAACCAGGATCCGGTCCGTTACCTCGAAGTCAGACTCTTTACGCAGGTTCTGGATCTTGGAAACGATCTCACGGACAAAACCTTCTTCGATAAGTTCGTCAGTCAGTTTGGTATCCAGCGATACGGTAAAGCCCTTATCAGACTGGGTGGACAGGCCTTCCGGCTGAACATTTTCCACCAGCAGGTCTTCGGTCAGAAGCTCGAAGGACTCGCCATCGACTTCGATCGTGATCTTTCCGTCGGAATTGAGCTTATCCATGGTTTCCTTGCCCGGAAGTGCTGCAATGACTTCCTTGGCGGCGTTGAGCTTCGCGCCCAGCTTTCTGCCGAGTGTTCTCAGCTGCGGCTTGAACTTATAGTCCAGAAGTGTGGAAGCATCCTGCAGGAACTCGACACTCTTGACGTTCAGTTCCTCTTCGATGATGGTCTGGTATTCTTCCGGCAGCGTGTCTTCGCAAACCACATAGAGCTTGCTCAGCGGCTGACGGTTCTTCATCTTCGAATCCTGACGGCAGGAACGGCCCATTTCAACGATCTTCTCGACATCATCCATGTCACGCTCCAGCTCCGGAAGGATCCATTCCTTCTTGGCAACCGGATAGTCACACATATGGATGGACAGCGGCGCATCCGCATTTACCGAACGTACCAGGTTCTGATAGATGGACTCGGTCATGAACGGGATAAACGGTGCTGCCAGACGGGAGAATTCCTCGAGGCAGGTATACAGGGTCATAAATGCATTGACCTTATCCTGTGTCATTTCCGGACCCCAGTATCTCTCACGGCCGCGGCGCACATACCAGTTGGAGAGCTCATCGATAAAGCCTTCCATCAGACGGGAGGCACCGGTGATGTCATAAGTCTGCATCTTGCTGTCGACTACTTCGATCAAGGAGTTCAGACGGGACAGGATCCACTTATCCATGACGGACAGCTTGTCATACTCGAGGCTGTGCTTGGTCGGATCGAACTGGTCGATCTCGGCATACATGATATAGAAAGCATAGGTATTCCAGAGAGTACCCATGAATTTACCCAGGATTTGATCCACATTGGCATGGTCGAAACGGGACGGCAGCCACGGTGCGTTGGCACTGTAGAAATACCATCTGGCCGCATCGGCACCCTGACGGTTCAGGATATCCCACGGATCCACGACATTGCCCTTATGCTTGCTCATCTTCAGGCCGTCCTTATCCTGGACAAGACCCATAACGATAACGTTTTCAAACGGAGATCTCTCAAACAGCTGGGTGCTGATCGCCAGGAGCGAATAGAACCAGCCACGGGTCTGATCCAGTGCCTCGGAAATGAACTGGCACGGGAAATGGGACTCGAAGAACTCCTTATTCTCGAAAGGATAGTGGAACTGGGCAAAAGGCATGGCACCACTGTCGAACCAGCAGTCGATAACTTCCGGTACACGGGTCATGGGCTTTCCGCACTTCTCACATGTTACATGCACATTATCCACATAAGGCTTATGCAGTTCGATCTCATCCGGGCAGTCAGTGGACTTCTCTTTCAGTTCTTCGATGGAACCGATGCACTGACGGTGGCCGCACTCACACTCCCATACCGGAAGCGGTGTACCCCAGTAACGCTCACGGGAAATACCCCAGTCCACCACGTTCTCCAGGAAGTTACCCATACGGCCGTCACGGATGGTCTCCGGATACCAGTTGGCCATACGGTTGCTCTTCACCAGCTGATCCTTGACCTTGGTCATGCCGATGAACCAGGAAGATCTGGCGTAGTAGATCAGCGGAGTGTCACATCTCCAGCAGAACGGATAGTCGTGCTCATAAGGCATCTTCTTCAGAAGCTTGGCTTCCATGTTGAGTTTCTTGATGATGAGCGGATCGGCATCCTTTACGAACAGACCGGCAAACTCACCGCACTCCTCCGGAAGTGTACCGTCTTCTTTTACGAGCTGAACGAACGGCAGATCATTGTCACGGCCGACTCTGGCGTCGTCTTCACCGAATGCCGGTGCGATATGTACGATACCGGTACCATCACTCATGGTAACGTAGCTGTCTGCACATACCTTGAAAGCTTCTTTTCTGCTCTTCTCCACGATTCCTGCGGAATACGGGAAAAGGGACTCATATTTCTTTCCGACAAGCTCGGTGCCCTGATATCTTTCCAGGATCTCATACTCATCGAAGAGCTGCGGAACGAGGCAGCCGGCCATGTAGTACATAACCTTCTTCTCTGTACCGTCCAGATCCTTCGGAACGGCGATCTTCACATATTCATCCGTGGGGCTAACGCAAAGAGCCACGTTCGACGGAAGAGTCCACGGTGTTGTGGTCCATGCGGCAAAGTAGGTATCTTCTTCACCGACCGCCTTAAAGCGTACGAATACGGAATTCTCCTTTACGGCCTTATAGCCCTGAGCCACCTCATGGCTGGAAAGTGCGGTACCGCAGCGCGGGCAGTACGGGACGATCTTGTGGCCCTTATAGAGCATTCCCTTATCCCAAAGGGTCTTCAGTGCCCACCACTCGGACTCGATGTAGTTATTGTCGTAGGTAACATACGGATGCTCCATGTCTGCCCAGAAACCGACACGGTCAGACATCTGCTCCCACTCCGTCTTATACTTCCAGACGGATTCCTTACACTTCTTGATAAACGGCTCCACACCGTACTCTTCGATCTGGGGCTTACCGTTGATGCCCAGCATCTTCTCCACTTCCAGCTCAACCGGAAGGCCGTGGGTATCCCAGCCCGCCTTAAACTGGACGTGCTCACCCTTCATGGAATGGTATCTCGGAACGACATCCTTGATAACACGAGTCTTAATGTGACCAATGTGAGGTTTGCCATTGGCTGTCGGCGGACCGTCATACAGCGTAAAGCTCGGTGTGCCGTCTTTTTCCGGGCGGATGGACTTCTTCTGGATATCATTTTCTTTCCAGAACTTCAGGACTTCCTGCTCCCGATCGATAAACTTCATGTCTTTCGAAACTTTCTTATACATGTGCAAAACCTCAACTTATTCAAAAGCTCCCGTCATTATAACATAGGAATCCCATTATAAGAACGATTTTTATATTTTCTGTTGAATTTCGTCATTTCTCATAAAAGAAAAGGGCGGGAAGCTTCCCGTCAAGGGAATCCGCCCGTCCTTTCAGGTGCTTTTTCCGAAGAAATACGGATCAGAGTGTGTACTCCTCCTTTGCCTCCGCGAACGGTCCGGCAATAGTCATGACGCCCCTGTCTTTTCCGAAATAGTCGAAATTAAAGATGATATCCGATCCGTCTGTGTTCTCAAAGCGCTGATCCGGCTGGAAAGCCTTGCCCAGGACATCTGTGTTGATGATCGGGCACGGGAAATCCTTCACCTTCTCATACACATTCGTGACCAGGACGTATTTTCCGTTCTTTTCAACCACATCCGCTTTCGCCTTAAAACCTTTGACCACGCACTTGTTCTTCTCTTTCTTCCAGGCCTTGGCGCCATTGAAGTAGATATTGTGGTCGATCCATACCGGCAGATGCTGGAAGTGCTTCTCCATGATCTTGTGCTCGTAGGCCATAGGCTCATTGAGGTGGAAAGAATCGATCCATTCCTGATAGGTCGGATACTCATCAAAGATGAAAGTACCGGCCTCCTGCTTATCAAAGAACTCCGGCTTTTCGTCCTTCGGGCACTTTTCGATCGGCCACTTCTGCACGAAGATGTTGTTGTAGATACGGTCATCGCCGTGAAGAATGCTCATAAAGCCCATGACTTCCGTTCTGTGGTGGAAGTGATACGGGGTATAGCGGGGCTGGTTCTTTCCTGCCACCATCTCATCCGTTCCCTCGCCGATAGCCTGGAAGGTTCCGCAGATGAGGTTGTTGACCATAGCCACACCCTCTGTTGCCAGACGTAAAGACGCCTTACTGAGCATTACGTTATTGTCCACCAGCGTCGGACCATGACCGACCTCGATAAAGATATCCTGGCTCATGATGGTGCCGGGGATCCGGTGGGCATAAGACGGGGTATGGTTATCGTGCAGAAGGTTCTGCGAAAGGATGGTTCCCTGAGCCTGCCAGTCACACCAAAGACCCATGGTGCAGTGATGAACGTGGTTTCTTCTCATGATCACGTCGATGGCGGCATGGAGCTTGATACCGGCGATCTCAGCACCGCCCACTTCCATCATGTTGTTGATGTTATGGATATGGTTGTCTTCGATGATGGAGAAAACGCAGCCCATACGGCCGACGATACCGGTCTGCTCGCAGTGATGGATATGACATCTTCTGACGATATGGGAACCGATGTTTTCCTTCAGCCATCCGTGATACTGGCCACGGCAGACAGCATCGCGCTCCATCTGGGTCGGGCTCTTGACACGGTATTTGGTGAAGTAATGATCATTTTCCGGATCCAGATATTTTCCGAGGGAAATGCCACAGCAGCGGCTATGGGAGACTTCGCAGTCCTCAATGATCCATCCGCGGCTCCAGTGCGGGCCGATCATGCCGTCCTGGAAAGCGGCCGGTGGCGCCCATGTGGTCGCCGCTTTATTGACCGTAAAACCGGAAAGAGTAATGTAGCCGACACCGGTCTTACTGGGGAAGAAACAGTTTCTTCTTACGTTGATCTCCACCTTCTGCTTATTCGGGTCTTTGCCCTGGAAGTTCGCGTAAATAACTGTCTTTCCGTCCTTCTGCTCGCAATACCACTTACGGGTAGAGTTTTCCGGCTCCCAGGACGCATCGTCCATTTCGCCCTTCAGGCAGTCTTCAAGCGTATCCGACTCATAAAGAGCGACGTCATTGATGTAAACGCATCCTGTATGCGGATGACGGTGCCAGAAATACCAGTCGCCGCCGATACGGGTGTCGTACGGATTGTACGAACCGAAGATCCCGTTATCGATCTCCACGACCCAGGTCTTTCCCTTATATTTCTTCCAGCCCTTTACGATCTCCGCACCGGTAATGACCGCCTTCAGCGGCTCTACGGAACGGTAGGTAATGCGGGCATCCTCGGTTCCGGCATTGGCCGGATCCACATATTCGCGGTATACGCCCGGCATAACGAGGACTTCATCACCGGGTCTGGCTACTTTCGCAGCCGCGGAAATGGTCAGGAAAGGATGCTCCTTTGTACCATTTCCCTGGGACTTCGTGTTCTGGTCGACGTAGTAGATCATAGGTTTTCCTCCAAAATGTATGCTGATTCAATGTCTGATGTAAAAATGGCAACCACAGATGGATATATCTTTGCTGTCTCGGAAAACGGATCCGGATAGGTGTTTTTGTCAGGACCCATATGGAGCCGGATCATGGCATACTCCTCCGGTTTGAGGCGGATAAAATTCTGGATATACCAGCAGGATTTCTCTCCATGTCCGACAGGGAAAGTATCCTTGATCCCCCATACTTCTTTCTCCACCCAGTTCGCCACTTCTTTTCCGAACTGGTTGATCTTGGTTCCTTCCTTCACGTTCTTGACCTCTTTGGTATAGAAATTCACTTTACAGAGATCGTGAAGAAGAGATGTAATGATCACCGTTTCCGGTTCAATGGAGATAAGCCCCTGCTGTACTTTCTCAGAAAGACGCTGGTAAACATGGAGACTATGAAGGGCAAGTCCGCCTTCACAGTGAAGATGGTATTTCGTGGATGCCGGCGCGGTAAAAAAGTCCGTCTTCGTTACGATCCACTCCACCAGTTTCTCCATGCCGGGACGCTTTGTGGAAAGAAGGAGATCCGTGATCTTCTTCTGATTCTCATCTCTTTGCTCTCGGCTGATCGTAAATTCTTCTGCCATCGGTTCACTCCTTTCGAAATTGATTCCAGGGCTCCTCCTCGGAAAGAGGAAGAGTAAATGCCATCCGCTCCTTGGTGACCGGATGGTCCAGTTCCATTAAATACGACTCCAGGAGGATATCCCCTGCAAATCGGTTCGGGCCGGAGCCATACTTTCTGTCGCCCACGATGGGGTGGCCGATAGAGGAAAGCTGTGCCCGGATCTGGTGGGATCTTCCGGTATGCAAAAGGATGGAAAGAAGTGTCACCGGAACCCCGGCGATCCGCCCCTGCCCTTCTACCTGATACTCCAGATGACAGGCCTTCGCGTCTTTCGGCGCACTCTTTTCATCCGGAAACACTTCCACCAGATTGGTCCTGGCATTTTTACGGAGATAGGAACGGAGCTCTCCTTCCTTTTCCTCAAAAGTGCCGTATACGATTGCCCGGTATTTCTTCCGGACAGTACGGTTCCGGATCTGTTCACTGATCCGGGATGCACATTTACTGGTCTTGGCAAAGACCATGACGCCGCGGACCGGACGATCCAGGCGATGCAGAAGGCCCAGGTATGCTTCCCCCGGTTTTTTATATTTTTCAACCAGATATGCCTTCAAAAGCGTCAGCATATCCGGATCTCCGGAGGGATCACTTTGCGAAAGGATCCCGGCCGGTTTCACGGCGACCAGAAGATGATTGTCCTCAAAAAGGATCTTCGGTGTCTCCGGCATATCACTTCTCCTCCGGCGTCCATCTTCCGGTACTGCCGCAAGGAAGGATCAGATCCATCTTCGAACAGGGAAGTCCCAGTTCTTCCGAGACCACCTTTCCTCCGTGCTTCGTCCGGATCGCCAGGCGCAGGATATCTTCGATCACCATCGAAGAAAGGCCCGTGGTATAGGAGTTGATCAGGAAAAACAGCGGATCATCCGAGATCAGTTTCTCACATTTTTCCACCAGCGGGAAAAGCGCATCTTCCAGTTTCCACATCTCGCCGGAAGGACCACGTCCGTAAGCCGGCGGATCCATGATGATACCGTCATACGTTCTTCCGCGGCGGATCTCTCTTTCCACGAAACGCACGCAGTCTTCCACGATGAAACGGATATAGCAGTCAGTAAGGCCGCTGGCAGTCATATTCTCTTTTGCCCGGCCGACCATTCCTTTACTTGCATCTACGTGTACTACTTCAGCCGCTCCTGCTGCTGCAAAGGCCATTGTGGCCCCGCCCGTATACGCAAAGAGATTCAGGATACGGGGTTTCTTCCCTTTTTTCACGGCATCCTGGATCCGTTTTCCGCAGAAATCCCAGTTTGCTGCCTGCTCCGGGAAAAGACCGGTATGCTTAAAACTTGTCGGTTCAATGATAAAGGTCAGCGGTCTTCCCACCGCATCATAATGAATTTCCCATTTCTGCGGGATCGGCCGCTGCTTGGTCCAGTGCCCGCCTCCGGTCTCACTTCTGTGATACAGGGCATGCGGTTTCGGCCAGTGGGACTCTTCCATGCCGGTATAGCCGGTCTTCGGCCAGATCGCCTGCGGATCCGGACGCTGAAGGTACACATCTCCCCAGCGCTCGTACTTTTCTCCTTCCCCACAATAGAGCAATTCAAAGTCTGACCAACGATCTGCTAAAAACATGATTTTCCGCTATCTTCCTTCCCGGATAAGTCAATTTCCCGATACTTTCGGGAAACTAAATTCAGTATAGCATTATCCACCTTTTCAAAAAAGACGGATATTTGTCTTATGATTTCGTTTTTTCGCTTGATAATTCGGGCATCTTCTTCCCGTTCACGGAAAATTCATCAAAATTCTCTTCTTTTTTGGTCCGAAATCGGTTTTTTCGATTATAATAGATGTAATGTTGTAATGACGAAGGAAAACAAGAGGTAATTGTAATGGCTACAGCTCCGCATATTTTAATCTGCGATGACGATCCGGTGGTACACGAGTCCCTGGGTCTATATTTTGAGAACGAACATTTTACATATTCCAGCGCCTACGACGGACGTGATGCGCTGGCTCACGTGGCTTCCGACAAGCCGGACCTGATCATTCTGGACGTGATGATGCCGGAAAAGACCGGTATCGAGGTCTGCCGTGAGATCCGGAAGACTTTATCCACACCGATCATCATCCTCACCGCAAAGGGCGAGGAGATCGACCGCGTACTTGGTCTGGAATTAGGCGCAGACGACTATATCGTTAAACCTTTCTCCCCGCGTGAAGTGATTGCCCGTATCAAGGCTGTACTCCGCCGTATCAATGAACCTCAGGAAAATACTTCTCTTCTCCGTTTCGAAGGACTGGAGATCAATCTGGATAACTATCAGGTCAAGGTTAAGGGCGAACTGGTCCCCTGCACTCCGAAAGAGGTGGAGATCCTGCATCTTCTTGCTTCTCATGTGGGACAGGTCATGGACCGTGAGCAGATCCTTTCTCTGATCTGGGGTTATGACTACTTCGGTGATACCCGTACGGTCGACACGCACATTAAGCGTATCCGTCAGAAGATCTACTATGACGGTGCACCCTGGTCTCTTATCACCGTATATGGTGTCGGATATAAATTCGAGGTCAACCAATAATGTTCCGAAGCGTCTTCCTTCGTAAGATGATCTTTATGGTGCTGGTTGCGCTTTGCGCATCGGCACTTCTTTCTGCTACCCTTTTCCGCTATGCGGCCAATGCCGTCACCAAGCAGAACGAGGAAACACTTCTGATCGAAAAGGCCCATGCGCTTTCGGATTTTCTGAATACTCACCTTCAGCAGGAAGAAACAACAAACTTTGCCGATGCCAGCATGTCGCTGAAGAATGCGACTCTGGGTTACTCGGATCATTCTGTTCTGGGTGCGTATTTTCTGCTTTACAATCCGAACGGGTCGGCCTATTTTTCCACCACACCGGCTTACGACCAGGACCGCACGCTCATTTCGGCGATCGATCAGTATGCCCGGAACAACATGCTGAATAACAGCGACAACAAAAATCTCTTGGGACGTATTCCCTCTTCAGGAAAGAATGCCTCCATCACCATGATCCAGATCCCGATCATGGCCAATGATCAGCTGGTTTCCTACCTGATCATCGGAGACGAAATATCCGACAAGAGTTCCTCCGCCAGTACTTTCAGTAACGTACTTCTGCTTTCCACCCTGATGGTCTCTCTTTTCATGGCCATTCCGGTCTATTTTGCAAGTAAGCGTCTTGTTCGGCCGCTGAACAAGGTTACGGATGTGGCAAACGCACTCGGTCAGGGTGACTTTACCGTACGCGCCAACGACTCCACGAAGGGCGAGATCGGCGAACTGGCCGCTTCGGTAAATGAACTTGCCGAGCGTCTTTCCAAGTCAATTACCAGTGTTACTACAGAGCGTAACCGACTCAAAGAGATCTTCGATATCATCTCCGAAGGTATCGTATCTGTCGATAAGAATCTGCAGCCGGACTATTCCAATAACGCCATTGCCACCTTGTTTGAGAAGGTGCCGAGAAAGAATCTGTTTACCGAAAAACTTCAGCTGATTCCTTTCGAGGAAGTGTGGGAGGATTTCGAGAACTGCCTAAAGACCGGTGAGACATATGAGCGCACCATCGAAGCCAAAGACTGCGCGTATTCTTCCACTATCGTGCCGATCCTCGATAACGAAAAGGTCATCATCGGTGCCACAGGATTCTTCCGGGATATTTCCGAGCAGGAGCGTCTGGAGCAGACTCGTCGCGACTACGTTGCCAACGTTTCCCATGAGCTTCGTACACCTCTGACTGCCATGAGAGGCCTGGTTGAACCTCTGGCAGATGGTATGGTTAAGAAAGAGGAAGACCGGCAGCGTTATTACGGCATTATCCTTCACGAGACCATGCGTCTTTCCCGTCTGATCGACGACATGCTGGAGCTTTCCCGTCTTCAGGCAAGAACCCTGGCCTTTAAGACTTTCCCGTTTGACCTCAATAAGCTTCTTTCCGAGTTCGAGACCAAATTTGCGCCGGTCCTGGAAGATGCCGAGATCAACTTTTCCGTGGAGTATAAGACCGGACCGCTTCCGACCGTTATGGGTAATCCGGACCGTGTTGAACAGATCATCGTCATCCTTCTGGATAACGCGAAGAAATATACACCGGCCGGCGGTACCATTACCATCTCGACCGAGTATAACGACCAGACAGATCAGGTACTGGTTTCCGTTAGCGATACCGGACAAGGTATCCACGAATACGATATCGACCATATCTTCGACCGCTTCTATAAAGCAGACCGTGCCCGCGGTAAGAAAGGCACAGGCCTTGGCCTGGCGATCGCCAAAGAGCTTTTGAGCTACATGGGCGAGACCATTACCGTACAGAGTGAA
>CADBGD010000009.1 GCA_902794115.1 Oscillospiraceae bacterium | reverse complement strand
CCGTAGGTATTCTCACTTCCACAGGAGATGATCGCCACAGAAGGATTCACTTTCTTCAAGAACTTCTTGGAAGTGGAATACTCACTTCCATGATGTGCCACCTTCAGCACCGTACTTTCTAAGGTTTCGCCGGAAGAAAGAAGCGAATCCTCTTCTTCATACTCCGCATCACCGGTAAAGAGGAAAGATGTGTTCCCGTATTGGACCCGGATAACGATCGAATTATTATTGTTTTCCTCGAAAGATTCCATCGGGGCCAGGATCGTAACCGTTGCACTTCCTAAAGCCAGTTCTGATCCCACCTCAGGAAGTTCCAGTTCTTTTCCCTGTTTTTTCAGGTACTTCACCATGGCCGCAAACGGATCACTATCGTATTCAAGCACAGGAGAAAAGGCACGGTCAACGCACGTGGATTGCAAAGCTGCGGCCAGTCCGCCAATATGATCCTCATCCGGATGTGTTGCGACAAAATACTTGATACTCGTGATGTGGTTTTTCTTCAAATAAGTGTAAACCACACTCGATTTACTGGTGGAGCCGCCATCGATCAGCATGACTTCTCCATCGCAGATCACCAAAGAGGAATCACCCTGGCCAACATCTATAACGTGCACCTCAAAACCCTGTTTCTCTGGTCTTGGGGACTCAGAAGGTTCTGGCTCTGTTTCACTTGTATTCTCCGTTTCCGGCAAAGTCTCTTCTGACTGGCTCGTTTCAATAGTTTCTGCTGACTCTGTTTCCATCGAAGTGTCTTCTGTTTCAGGAAGCGAAACACTCAACTCCAGCCTACTACTATCCGATTCTTCAGTAACATCAATTTCGCTCTCCACTTCCGTCTCAGACAAAGTTGTTTCTTCAGTAGACTCAACCACTTCCTCAGTAGTCGCCTTGCCAGAAGGCGGAGTAAAACCGCCGGTTGATTCAGTCGTAGAACCTTCCAGTTCCACACAACCAGTCAATAAGCATAGGATCAAAACGGGAATGACAAATAACTTCAGAAATCTACTTCTCATATGTACCTCTTTACTGTTCACTTATAGAAAATTGTAGAAAAAGCCCGTTTCAAATCAGTGAAAGCAAAAAGACCAATTTGTAAACAACGATCTAGAAAAAAGGAGTAAACTTCACGTCCAGGATGTTCCCTTGGGCGTCATGGATCACGGCCGCCACATAGTATGACACGATATCCAGGGATATATGATTCTCATGGCAGTAGTGCGCCGTGGTCTGAAAGATCTTCTTTTGTTTTTGTGGTGTCACGGCTTCTTCGGGCGTGCCGTAACGCATATTCCGGTCCCGGGATTTGACCTCAATGATCAGGACTTTTCCTTTATACGAGCAGATAATATCCAGTTCGCCTACGTTATGTACGGAATAATTCCTGCTAAGGATCGATGCACCTCTGGAAACCAGGTAATCCGCCACGTAGTCTTCCGACTTTTTTCCGATATCCTGGTTTCTGGTCATACTCTCTCCTTATTTCTTGGGGAACAGTTTTCTATAGATCTTTGCCAGCTTAAAGCGGCATTTCTTATAAAAGATCCTTGGCCGGCGGAATACTCTTATCCGTAAGGAGTATCTCCGGAAAGCCCGGTCCGTGACCTTATAAGTCTTTCCTTTCCGCACATATTCGGTCATGATCCCCAGGATATCTTCCCGGGACACCTTCTTTTCTTCGTTAACGCAGTTATCGCCGAGAAAATCGAAGGTTTCCCCGTGATCGCGGATCATGCGGTGAAGGACATATTTCATCTCGCCATCCGCGCCTTTTTTCCGAAACAGCACCACGTCTTCGACCTTCGGACGTTCTCCGTCATGGATTCTCCGTACAGTAAAAAGATCCCTGCCTTCTTTCAATAGCGGCATCATGCTTGAGCCGGTATTTCTATACGTCAGGGTCTCGTTTTTCGAAAGATACTCTTCAAAAGAGATCTTATCCATCCAGGGCTCCGATATCCAAAAGCTGTACCAGCATCCTATCCAGATCTCTTTCCATGAGTTCTAAGGAAGCACCTTCATAATGCTCGATCATGGCATCCAATATCTCCTGGCGGGTCGTCTCTTCTTTGAGTTTTTCGACGATAAACGCACCGGTCTTGTTGGTGCGGACGACGCCGTTAAATCCGGACGAACCGGTGCCGACGATCATCATCTCGTCTTCTACCATATGGGGAATGAATCCTTCTTTCAGTTTCATTTTGTTTCCTCACTTCCCAAAGTATCGAAGGCAACCTTGGCTGCCTCTATATCCATATTACACTTTAGCCGATAGAAATGCACTTGTTTCATGAGCTGATCGAGAATCTTGAGTGACTGCGCCAACGCAGCCGGATCTTTCGGCCGGTACATCTGCTGCAAAAGAAGCGGATAGATCGCCATGGGATCCACTTTCTCTATATGGTTTTTTTCTCCCCGCTCCAGATCCACGATCGAAACCAGCGGTACTGAGGCATTCATACTCAAATGGTGCTTTCCGTCCCACGGTGTGCCATATACACGCACTTCCCCGTCTTTGATGCAGATCAGGGGCTTGTCGTCATTGATCATGACGGCCCGCTCCCCCAGGTATTCACGCCAGAGTCTCGTATGTGTGGATTTTCCTGTCCCGCTGACTGCGGTAAAAAGATATCCTTTTCCGTCGACAGCCACCACGGAACCGTGATAGAGAATGCCGTCAAGCCCGGGAAGGATCTCTGCGATTTTTCTATAGACCGCCAGTTTTTCGAGATACGCATCCGACCATTGGATCACCTCGCGTCCTTCCGCTTCGGCGGACATACGGGATCGCTCTTTTTCAAAAAGGATATCATCCGGCCCCACAGAAACAGTATGCAAAGATATACTTTCTTCCTCAGCCAGGTATTCCGAAAGAAACTCTTTTGTATCGGAATGCATACACTCGATCTGGAAGATCTCATCTGCCAGTTTGACTTGAAAACACTGTTTACTCACACTCTCACTCATACAGTCCGTATCTTTCTCAGTGCATTTTCTTCAGAAAACTCATCCGGTGGATCGGAGAGATCCCAAGTTCATGGATCGCCGCGTAATGGGCAGCGGTGCCATATCCCTTGTGCTGGGCAAATCCGTATCCCGGATATTCTTTATCGTATTCTTCCATGATCCGGTCTCGGGAAACCTTGGCCAGGATCGACGCCGCCGCTATGGAATTACTTTTTGCATCACCTTTAATGATCGGCTTTACCGGAATGCCGGTACCGGTCAGGTTCACGGCATCGATCAGAAGCACGTCCGGTGTGATGGAAAGGCCCTTCACCGCGGCACGCATGGCATTTTTCGTGGCTTCCAGGATATTGATCCGGTCGATTTCTTCCGGCTCCACACGGATCACACAGAAAGCCTTGGCCTTCGCCATAATCTCGTCGTAAAGCGCATCTCTCTTCTTCGGAGAAAGCTTTTTAGAATCATCCAGTCCATAGATCGGCACATCCGGATCCAGGATGCAGGCAGCCGCCACAACAGGACCCGCCAGCGGACCTCTTCCCGCCTCATCAATGCCGCAGCACACACTCTGTCCTTCTGCCGCGCATTCTTTTTCGAAAGCGGACATAACCTCGTATTTCTCGATAAGTTTCTCTTCCCGTGTCATGAGTCCGTCTCCTATTTCTCTTTCTTCTTATATTCCGGTGTCTCCAGAGAGATCCGGCCGATGCGGATATTGCGGAAATCATCCAGGAACAGCTTGGCAAAGCGCTCATCGTTGATCCTTCCGCCGGAAAGGATACATCCCATATTTCTCGCCGCCTGCTCAAACCGCTCGTAATCTTCTTCGATATAGTCCTCGGATTCCTTCGGCGCCAGCTTATATCTGGTATACAGTTCATCCGGATAGAGCTCCTCAAGAAGGAGCATGCCGGAATAGGCCACATCAACCACATCCACGACTTCCACCTTTACCGCACCGGTCAAGGTCAGTACCAGCTGATTTCTCTGTGTGCCCAGTCTCGGCCACAGCACGCCCGGCATATCCATCAGTTCCAGCTGTCCGTCAGATCTGGCCCATTTAAAGTCACGGGTCACACCGGGCATATCTCCGGTTACGGCGATCTTCCGGTTACAAAGGCCATTGATCAGAGTGGATTTACCGGAGTTCGGAACACCAACGACCATGGCACGTACAGGTCTTCCCATCCGTCCCTTTGCTTCCGCCTTGGAAAGCACATCGGAACAAAGCTCCACGGCCAGATTCCGAAGCTTGTCCAGACCCTTTTTATGGGAGGCATCGATGGCCACAGCCGGGATATTCTTCTCTTTATAGAAAGAAAGCCAGGACTGTGTCACCGTTTCATCGGCCAGGTCGGCTTTATTCAGTACCAGAATACGGGGTTTTTTCGCCACCAGCTGATCCAGTTCCGGGTTGCGGCTGGAGATCGGAATGCGGGCATCCACGGTCTCAAAGACCACATCTACATATTTCAGCTTATCACTGATCTCATTGAGGGCCTTTCGCATGTGACCCGGAAACCAGTTGATATTTCCTTTATTTTCAGGCATGTCAGCACTCCTTATCTTGAAATGAAGGCATTTTTCAACTTCTCAATTATAGCATAGTAAGTGACATATCTGTCAGATGACGGATTAGAAAGGTAAATCCGGAAGAAAGAAAAGTACAATGTGAACATCAGCAAAGAGAAAGGAACGGAGACAATGAAAAAGACAATCATCACATTACTTATCACATCGATCATCCTCTCCGGAACAGCTTGTAAATCAAAGACCTACAACACGAAAGAGTCCACCAAGATCACCGGTGCCACAGAATCCACCGTATTAACGATCGATCCTTTGGAAGACCCTTCTCCGAGCACACCTCTTCCGACTCCGGTCCCGAAGATCGAGCGGCTTATGAATACTTCTTCCACGAAGAACCAGTACGATATCAAGATGAAACTGAATGATACCGAGCATTCTGTAGATGTCATCCAGGATCTGACCTATATCAACGACAGCGGCGAGGCCCTTTCCGAGATCTATTTCAACCTGATCCCGAACTATTTTGACCGGAGCGGCGGAAAAGTCACTATGAACAAAGTCACGGTCAACGGTCAGGAATGCACTCTCAATCAGGTGGAAGGAACGGTATATTCCCTTTCTCTTCCGGCTACACTGGAAAAAGACGGCACTTCCGCGATCCATATGGAATACACGGTAAATGTCCCGAATCTGAAGAACCGTTTCGGCTATACCGACAACACCTACAATCTGGGAAACATGATCGTGACCCCGGCACAGTTTGAAAACGGCAAATGGCTTCTAGAACCTTATGTGGATCTGGGCGATGCTTTCTATACCAAAATCTCTGATTTCAACGTATCTGTTGAAGTTCCGGACGGATACCGGATCGCCTCTACCGGCACTTTGACCGACGGTGTATATGTGGCAAAAGATGTCCGTGACTTCGCCCTTTCGATCATAAAAGATTGTCAGGTCCTAAGTGATACGGTCATGAACATAAATGTAAATGTGTTCTATCTTCAGGAAGATGCTGCCGCTGCGGCTCACGCTATGGAGATCGCCAAGAAATCTCTGGCCTTCTATAGCGAAAAACTGGGCGGCTACCCTTACGACACCCTGAATCTCGTATTATCTCCTCAAGCCAGCGGAATCGGCGGAATGGAGTATCCGGGACTGGTCATGATCTCTGCCGGGGAAGCGACAGATGATGCTTTTGATCTTTACTATGAACGGATCACATTAGAAGAATTAAAGGAAAAGATTAAAGAGCGGGATCAGGCTTCCGGGGATTCGGAACCTGCAGACACACACGAGACGGTCACCGATGAGGATCTGAGAAGAAATGTGCTTTTTGAAGTGACGCAGTTAAGTAAAAGTGTCACGCATGAAATCGCCCATCAGTGGTTCTACGGCATTGTCGGCAATGACGAGATCCGTTATCACTGGATCGATGAAGGCATGTGCCGGTTTATGGAAGGTTACTTCCTGGATGCCATGGGAATTGACGATACGTCCTACACGCCTCTGGAGAGATGTAAGAACATTGACGAGACCGTGTATGCCGAATATAACCATCAGTTGGAAAACCCCTTCCCTGTCGATATGAATCTTTCTCTTTATGATTTCATCTCGAAGAACGAAGAAGAAACTTACTACGAAATCTATGATAAAGGTGCGGCCATGATCTATCACATCTATAACGATCTTGGACCGGAAACTTTCTCCCGCGCCTTAAAAGACTATGTTCAGACCTTTGCTTTCTCGGAAGTCACTCCGGATGCATTCCAGCTTTTCTGGAAAGAATACGGTGACTTTGAAGAATTGTTTACGGTCTATCTCCATCACTTTGAATAACCCTCTATATTTTTTCATACCCCCTCCAAGTTGAAATGGCCATCGAAAGATGGTCTTTCTTCTTTTTCTTCGGGAAATGCACTGTATGGGGTTTCTTCGATAAATGAAAGCATCATACGCAATAAAAAAAGAAGGTGTCTTAAAAAGACACCTTCTCATGTTTTCCAGTTGTGAAACCGAATTACTTCTTAGAAGAAAGCTTCTCAGTAATTCTGGCTGCCTTACCGACACGGTTACGCAGGTAATACAGCTTCGCTCTTCTTACACGGCCCTTACGGACGATCTCAATCTTATCAATGTTAGGAGAATGAACGGGTAAAACACGCTCAACACCAACTCCATAGGAGAGACGGCGAATTGTCATGGTCTCAGAAAGACCGCCGCCCTTACGTGCAATCACATAGCCTTCAAATACCTGGATACGCTCACGGGAACCTTCCTTGATCTTCAGATGAGCCTTTACCAGATCACCGATCTCGACCTCGGAATAGCTATTACGCAGATTATCCTGCTCGACTGCTTTAACTAAATCCATATGCTTTTCCTCCTCTTCCGATAGATGTTCATGCGGGATCACGCAGCGGACCATCCCTTTTAGCCGTTAAATATTACCATAACGAATTTTCAGATGCAAGTGTTTTTCCTGAAAAATCAAGTATTTCTACTGTTTTTTCACAAAATACGCATATCCGACCTCATAAGGATGGTCGAATAGCTGGCAATCTTTGTGTTTTCTAAGGGTCCAGATGACCAGAATATCTCCGCATCCGCCGACGACACCGACCACGCCGAGTGTCACGAGGAATAAAATCCCGGAGAAGATTCCGATGATGATTGGAAGCACTCCTAGGATCAGTGTTGGCGCAATCGCCCCCCAGAAATATACCGGAACACTTAACGCTTCGCAGCAATGGCAGTAAGGGGTGATATTCTTCGGGTTAAATCCGAAATCGATACTCCCCCACTTCTTTTTACAGGGAAAATGCCAGAAGAATCCATGAATAAACTCATGAACAAATATCGATACTGCGTAAAGCAATAAGAAGAGAAGCAGTCCGACATGGCCGGGAAAACCAAAAATCCTGTCCGGATCTAAGGAGTCAGATCCATTGACTACCACAAACAAAGGATAAGAGATCGCCGCCATAATAAGCATGACCAGTATGCCGAAAACATTCGCTCCAAAAACACTGATTTTTTCAAGGCGAGCCTCAAGCCCTTCTTTTTCTTTCTCTGCAACCAGATCTTCATACTCCTGCTTTTTACGGGCACGGACCTGATCATTTTCCACTTCGATTCTCATATTGCTAAACCTCAGCTGCTAATCCATTCTGTCACTCTGATTTCACAGAAGGAATATCATTCTTCCTCTCTTCCTTCTGTTCTCTTTCTATCTGAAGGATCTTTTTCCAGTCTTCAGATGAGATTTCCAGTTTTTCCATCATATCGGGACGGCGCTTCCATGTGTCATAGAGACCGTGAATGCGCTTCCATTCCTTGATCTTGGCATGGTTTCCGGAAAGCATCACTTCCGGCACTTTCCGATCGTGCCAGATATTCGGCTTCGTATACTGCGGCGCCTCTAAGTATCCCTGCATATGGGATTCTTCCTCATAGGCTTCAGAATTCGGAAGCACGCCGTCGATCATACGGGAAATGCAATCGATGACCACGCAGGCCGCTACTTCACCGCCTGTCAGCACATAATCGCCGATAGACAGATCTTCGTCCACGATCTCATCGAGGACCCGCTGATCGATCCCTTCGTAATGCCCGCAAAGGATCACCAGGTGATCATACTTGGAAAGCTCTCTGGCCTTTTTCTGGGTCAGGACCTGTCCTTTCGGACTCATAAAGATACAGTGGGGCTTTTCTTCCGTCTTCGCATCATAAAGCGAGGAAAAGGCCTGGTAGACCGGCTCGCACTGCATCAGCATGCCGGTGCCGCCACCAAAAAGCGTATCATCTACTTTTCCATACCGGTTACCGGAGAAATCCCGGATATCCACGGCTTCCACGGACAATATGCCCTTTTCTTCCGCCCGGCCGAGAATACTCTCCGAGAGAAAGTCCTTTACCTGTTTCGGGAAAAGCGTCAGAACCGAAAACTTCATCTTCAGGCCTCACTCATAGATCTCATAAAGGCCTTCCGGAAGGGTCACATACATCTTTCCCTCATCCAGATCCACCTTTGTAACGACAGTCTTCAGATAAGGGATCAGAAGCTCGTTCTTCCCCTTTCTCTTCACGATAATGATGTCGCTGGCGCCGGAATTCGTGATATCGAAGATCTTTCCCAGATCCCCGCGCTCGCTGTCCACTACAGTAAGTCCGATCAGATCGGCAATAAAAAACCGGTCCTTCGGAAGCTTGACGGCATTATCCCGGGTCACCCCGATAAAGAAGCCGTTCCATTTTGCCGCCTCATCTCTGTCATTGACGTCCTCAAATTTCAGAAGGGTACGGCTGTCATCGATCCGGGCCGACTGGACCTTCTTACTTCCCTTGAGGTTCTCTTTCTCATCTAAGATCAGGCATTCTTTGAGTTTAGAAAAGCGACGCACATCGTCCGTCAGGGGAGTAACGCGCACTTCCCCGCGGACGCCATGTGCGCCGCCGATTTTTCCGATGATCAGATAATCTTTCATCCGACGATGTCTACGATGACACGCTTGCCTTCACGAAGATACTTGGCCTTCATGATGGAACGGATCGCCTGAGCACGGCGGCCGCCCTTACCGATGACCTTACCCATATCTTCCGGGTTAACAACAAGCTCGAGAACAACAGTGTTGCCTCTCTCGGACTTCTTTACGGATACATCCTCAGGATGGTTGACCAAAGACTTGGCCATTGTAGTTAATAATTCCATAGTCTACAATTTGCAGCATGTAGATAGAAGCAGGTGTGCTGCATGCCTCCTTACGTGATTAATTCGAAAAGAAATTACTTCTCGATAACACCTGTCTTCTTCAGAAGAGCACGAACTGTATCAGTCGGCTGTGCACCGTTAGCGATCCACTTCTTTGCAGCTTCTGCATCGATCTTGATCTCAGCCGGATCCATCAGAGGATTGTAAGAACCGATCTCCTCGATGAAACGACCGTCACGCGGATAACGTCCATCCGCTACAACTACACGATAGTACGGAGCCTTCTTTGCACCCATTCTTCTCAGACGAATTTTTACTGCCATTTTTCTTTTCCTCCTAGCAATATCTTTTATATAAAACTCATATATTCTCGCGTTCATTCCCCGGCAAAAGCACTGCCTTCCCTAAGGCTCGCGTGAACATCACTTAAAACGGAAACTTCTTGTTTCCGAATCCTCCCAGACCCCCAAGGCCGCCCGGAAGTCCTCTCAGGCCCTTCTTTCCGCCCTTGGTCATCTTGGTAAACTTCTTCATCATCTCGGAAGTCTGCTCATACTGACGGATCAGCTGATTGACCTGCTGCACCGTGGTTCCGGAACCGGCCGCGATTCTCTTTCTTCGGCTGGCATTGAGAATATTCGGTACCCTTCGCTCCTTTTTCGTCATGGAGCGGATGATGGCCATATTGACGTCGATGACCTTGTCATCGATATCTGCATCTTTGATCTTTCCGGCTGCGCCCGGGATCATGCCCAGCACATCCTTCATGGAGCCCATCTTCTTGAGCTGTTCAAACTGGGAAAGAAGGTCATCCATATTGAAAGAATTACTCAGCATTCTCTCAACAGACTTGGCCGCCTCTTCCTCATCGATATTCTGCTGGGCCTTTTCGATCAGGGACAGAACGTCACCCATGCCCAGGATACGGTCAGCCATCCGGTTCGGATGGAATTCTTCGATATTCTCGACTTTTTCACCGACGCAGATGTACTTGATCGGCTTTCCGGTCATCTTGCGGATCGAAAGAGCCGCACCACCTCTGGCGTCACCATCGAGCTTTGTCATGATGAAACCGTCAAGACCGATACGGTCTTCGAAGCTCTGGGCAACCGCCACGGCTTCCTGACCGATCATGGCATCGACAACGAGAAGCTTTTCATGGGGTTTTACAAAGTCGCCGATCTTAATGAGCTCTTCCATCAGTTCGTCATCGACGGTCATACGGCCGGCGGTATCCACGATCAGCGTATCGCAAAGAAGATACTTCGCACGCTCAATACCGGCCTTGGCGATCACGATCGGATCTTTCTCTTCCGGCATAATGAAACTCGGCACTTCCACCTTCTGGGCCAGTACTTCCAACTGCTTGGCAGCAGCAGGACGATGTACGTCCAAGGAAAGAAGTAACGGACGCTTTCCGTCTTTTTTCAGAATACGTGCCAGCTTGGCGGCAGTTGTCGTTTTACCGGCACCCTGAAGACCATAAAGCATGATCACGGTAAATCCGGAAGGCGAAACGGCAAGCTTGCTTGTTGTCTCGCCCAGAAGCTGCACCAGCGCCTCATGCACGATCTTTACGATCTGCTGTCCCGGCGTCAGGCTCTTCATTACATCCGCGCCCTTGCACTTCTCGGACATATCGGCAACGAATTCCTTTACGACCGAATAATTTACGTCAGCTTCCAGCAGCGCCATTCTGATCTCTTTCATCATGGCCTTGATATCCGCCTCGGTCACGCGGGCATTGCCGCGGATCTTCGCCGTGATATTCTGCAGTTTTTGCGATAAGCTTTCAAACATTTACTTATAATTCCTCAACTAATGTAGAAAGCAGTTCCTTTGCTTTCTCTTCGTTATGTTCCTCCAATGCGTTAAATGCACTGGCGATGGTCTTTTTCTGCTGTGTGAACCGCTCGACTAACTTGAGCTTGTCTTCGTATTCCGTCAGAGAAGCAACCCCGCGATGGATCGCGTCATGGGCCGCCTGTCTGGAGATACCTAAGTCTTCCGCGATCTCGGCAAGAGACATATCCTCCTGGTAACGAAGTTCGAGGATCTCTCTGGTACGCTCAGTCAGCAGCTGCCCGTAAAAGTCAAGCAATAAGCAAACCTGCACGCTGTCCATAGAAGTACCCTCCTTCACACGCTAATGAAGAATAACAAACAAGAAAGCATCTGTCAAGTATATTTACTTGTCAAAATATGGAAAATGATGATTTTATGCCCATGGCATCAAAGATGATGCGAAGCGGCTTCGGTTCCGACTTATCCTCTGAAACTACAAATACGAAAAGCGACTGATTGCCACACATGAATACAGACCAGACGACCGCGCGACCGTTATCTTTTTCAACTCCGCCGATTGTAAACTTATAGCCCTTCGAATCCATTCCGGAATCAAGTATTTCATTCCCGCCTTCATCGTATTTATCCGTGATCTCTTCTTCATAGTACTGATAAAAGTCCTGCGCCCCCTTCTTCGTTTCAAAGGTGATCGAATACGCAAGGATATAATACCAGTTCTCATCTTCCTCACCGGATAAAGGATAATACATAGCTGTTGCTTCAGATATCTTTGCTTCCGGAAGTTTTCCAAACCGGTTAATGGTGGCATCAAACAGTTCCTGTGCATCAACTCCGGTATCATTTACATAAACCGGGTCCTCGCGATTGCTAAAGCTCATCTTCTTAGTAAATCCGATGATCCCGACTTCTTCCGCGCCAACGAGCTTTGCGGCTTTCACAAGATCAAACTTTCCGCTCCGGGAACAGGACGCTGAAAACAAAACGATGGAAATCGCCAGAAGAAATGAGAATGTGGATAGAACAGATCTGTGCATAGACGGCACCTCCAAAAGTGATTCTAACCGTTAAACACATCAATCCTCTATTCCGTTACAAAGAAACCGTTACGGCAGGAGCGAATCCACAAAGATCTCCGGATCAAAATCCACCAGGTCTTCTGCGCTTTCTCCCAATCCTGCCAGGAAGATCGGCGCTTTGGTGGAGTAGGCAACCGCAATGGCCACACCGCCTTTGGCGCTGCCGTCCAGCTTGGTGATACCAATACCGGAGAGTTTTACCGCCTTGGAGAACACTTCTGCCTGGATAACCGCATTCTGACCGGTGGTCGCGTCAATGATCAGCATCGCCTGGGTATTGGCAGACGGGGCTTCTCTTTCGATCACGCGGCAGATCTTACTGAGCTCATCCATCAGGTTCTGCTTGTTATGAAGTCTTCCGGCTGTATCAATGATAAGTACATCTGCTCTCTTGGCGATCGCGGAATGCACAGCATCATAGCAGACCGCTGCCGGATCGGAACCTTCTTCATGAGAGATAACATGGGTATCGGTCATATCGCCCCAGGCCGTCAGCTGCTCGATCGCCGCCGCACGGAAGGTATCTGCTGCCGCCAGCATAACTTTCTTTCCCATATTCTTATATCTGAGGCAAAGTTTTCCGGCGGTGGTGGTCTTACCCGTGCCGTTTACACCGACCATCAGGATAATATTCAGATTGTTGTCTTCGATGGTAAGCGGGGTCTTTTCGCCTAAGATCTCCAGCATCTTTTCCCGGACGATCCGCATGACCGCCTCTTTACTGTCGTCGCCGGTCTTTTTGATCGACTCACGCACTTCGTCCATGATCGCCAGACTTGCGCCGACTCCGCAGTCCGCCTGAACCAGCAGTGCCTCCAGATCATCCAGCATGTCCTCATCGAAACGTCCCATGGACGCGGATATTTTGGTGATACCTTCTGCTACGAAGCTTCTGGTCTTGGCAAGGCCTTTTTTGAATATATCGAAGATTCCCATAGTTTTCTCCTTGTTCGTTTCTCTATTTCATTCTACCATGAACGGCCCGGATCACATATCACTTAAGCGCATCGAAAGGATCTTGGAAATACCTCTTTCCTGCATGGTGACACCGTACATCCGGTCACAGGCCTCCATCGTACCCTTTCTATGGGTAACCAGGATAAACTGCGATCTGACGCAATATCTTCTGACAAAATCCGTAAAACGGTTAACGTTGGCATCGTCAAGCGCCGCCTCAACCTCGTCGAGCACACAGAAAGGCGACGGACGAAGCTGCAGGATCGCAAACAGAAGCGCAATGGCCGTAAGGCACCGCTCACCACCTGAAAGAAGCGACAGGCTCTGCAGTTTCTTTCCCGGCGGCTGGGCCTTAATGTCGATACCGCAGTTAAGTACATCCTCCTCATTTTCCAGAAGGATCTCCGCCGTACCCCCATTAAACAGATCCGCAAAGACCGTCTTAAAGTTTTCATTGATCTGGCTGAAATGATTCAGGAACTGCTGTTTCATTTCGGCGATAAGATCTTCAATGACCTTACTTAAGTCAGCCTTCGCCTTCTCGATATCATCTCTCTGGGCACACATGAACTCGTAGCGCTCATTGATCTTCTGGTACTCTTCCACCGCATTGACGTTCACGGCGCCGATCTCCTTGATCTGCGAACGGAGTTCATTGACGCGTCGGGTCATAGAATTGATATTCTCGATCTCCATACGGAATTCGGAAGCATTATCGTATGTCAGCTCGTGGTTCTCCCACAAACGGTTCTTGCAGTCATCCACCTCAAGCTCATACCGTTCCAGCTTACTTTCCAGACGTGTCTGTTCGGACTGAAGGGAACTGAGTTTCTGGGTCGCGGCCGTAACGTGATCGATAAAGCCGGTAAGCTTGCCTTCCAGTTCTTCCTTTTCCTGAAGGATCCCGCGGATCTTCTGATCGAATTTCTCTTCTTCGGCTTTGAGACCTTCTTTGAAATTCGCCTGTTCTTCGAACTGCTTTTTGATCTCCTCGGCATCCGTTCTGGCCTGCTGGCATTCCTGCTTCATGCGCTCCTGGTCATCCAGGTTCTTCTTCTTTTCATTCTCGAACATGCGGATACGCTCTTCGGTCGCCGTCAAGGTACCGTTTACAGTCTCCACACGGACACGAAGGTCACTGATCTGCCCGCGCATTTTCTCCAGATCACTCTGTTCCTGCTCATTCTTTTCCGAAGACGCGCTCATCTTTTCTTTGAGTTCCGCGATTTCGTCTTCACGCTCAGTGATCACCAGTTTTGCTTCTTCCAGATCCGAAGAGGAGGTCAGCTTGGCCGCCGAGATCTTCTCCAGTTCCGTCTCCACGGTCGTGATCCGCTCTAATGTCTTTTTATAGTCTTCATCCGCTACGGTAAATGCACTTTCGATGCGGATACGTTCGAGGGAGGCGTTCTGAAGCTGTTCTTCCATCGCCATCTCTTCTCTTGCCAGATCTTTGATTTTCAGGTCGAAATCCTGTCTTTGCGCTTCCATCTTGGCGATCTCACGAACCAGCATTCCCCGCTTTTTACGGAAATCATCCAGCTCACGGGCACGTCCCAGAAGATTTGCCGACTTCTTATTTAAGCTACCACCGGTGAGGGAACCGCCGGGGTTGACCACATCTCCGGAAAGAGAAACAACACGATATACGTACCGGGCTGCTTTGGCCATGGCAATACCGTTATCCAGCGTATCCACTACTACGATACGGCCCAGAAGATTCTCGATAATATCCCGAAGTTCCGGCTTCGTCTCCACAAGTTCCGAAGCAAGTCCGATATATCCCCGTGACCGCTTCGCATCGCGGAGAAGGTTCTCTTCCAGAAGTCTCGGCCGGATAGAATCGATCGGCAGGAAAGTCACTCGTCCGAGATGGTTCTCTTTAAGGTGATCAATGAGCATGGAAGCATCCCGGTCATTTTGCGTGACCACGTTATGCATCGCATTTCCCAGCGCGATCTCAATTGCCGTCTCATATTCTTTATCTACTTTTACCAGTTCACCTAAGACACCGATGACCTTATTCGAAAGGGACGGGATCTTATCTGTGCTGGACAGAAGTCTTCTGACGGATTCCTGATATCCTTCACGGCTCTTTTCCAGGTTTTCCAGAGTCTTAATACTAAAGTCCACATTGGAAAGGAGACGATTCTTTCCTTCTAAGTCCGCGTCGAACTCCTTGGCCTTTCTTCTTTCCTCTGCCACTTCCTGCTGCTTTTCTGAAAGCTGGGAAGCCATTTCAGCGGCACGGGTCAGTCCGGCCTTCAGGTCCTCATCCGCCTGATCTCTCTTTTTCTTTGCCTCGTCTCTTTCCTGGATCATGAGCATACGGTCTTCGGAAAGGGACTTGATCCGCGCTTCCTTGACCATCATGTCACCGGACAAAGACGATACTGTCTCTCTGGCTTCAAATATCTCTTCAGTAAGGCGGTCGATCTTCTTACGAAGTTCAGACTGCTTTGCCTGGCTGTCCGCCATTTTATCAAGAAGTGCCTTATATGAAGTTTCGATGGAAGAAAGCTCATTTCCCAGATTCTCTTTTTCCTGGGCCCACTTCTGGATCTGTTCCTGATTTTTGGCGATCTCCTGCTCCAGACGGGCAATTTCAGAAAGGCGCTCCTCATCGGATCCTTCTGCCGACTTGATACGCAGAAGAAGCTGATCGTGGCGTTCTTTCAATCTGACCATCTGGTTATTGATCTCATGGATCTGCTCGGTAAGGTCGGAACGTTCCTGACGTGTCGTTTCCAGTTCTTCTTCGAGATTTGCCGAACGCTCGGTCAGTTCCCGGTTTTCAGAACGGATCTTTAAAACCAGATCTTCCTGGGCTTTAATGGCGTCCGAAAGGCTCTTCCGCTCATCTGCACTGGCATCCAGGAACACCTTGTTCCTGTCGATCATATGCAGGATCACAGCGATATCGTCCTTCTTCCATTCCTCATACAGAGTATGGTAACGCTTCGCTTTTTCGGCCTGCTCTGAAAGAGGGCCGATCTGATTACTCAATTCATCCAGGATATCGTTGATACGAACAAGATTCTGCTCCGCCGAAGCAAGCTTTCTCTCGGATTCTTCTTTTCTGCTTTTAAACTTTACGATACCGGAAGCCTCTTCCAGAACTTTTCTACGGTCTTCCGATTTCGTAGACAGAATATCGTCTACACGGCCCTGACCGATAATGGAATAACCGTCTTTACCAAGACCGGTATCCATGAAAAGCTGCTGGATGTCCTTCATTCGGCAGTTCACATGATTGATCTGATATTCACTTTCACCGGAACGGTAAAGTCTTCTTGTGACCTGGACCTCATAGTACTCCACCGGAAGGATCCCGTCCGAATTATCCAGCGTCATGGAAACTTCGGCAAAGTTCATCGCCCTTCGGGACTGGGTACCGTTGAAGATTACGTCCTCCATCTTCGAACCACGGAGCGTCTTGACACTCTGCTCACCCAAAACCCAACGGATCGCATCGGTAACATTACTCTTACCGCTGCCATTCGGGCCGACAATGGCCGTCATTCCCTTGTCAAACTCAATGAGCGTGTACTCCGGGAAAGACTTAAAGCCTTGGATTTCCAGTTTCTTCAGATGCATGAACGATCTCGTTTCTTATTAGTCTAAAGTGATATTATAACACAAACTCGGGGCTATTCGTGACAGAGACTTAGCCGTTCCACTTCTCCAGTGTCAGCCGGGAAGCTTCCTGCTCTGCTTCCTTCTTGCTGCGGCCCTCCGCCCGGACGATCTCATTTCCGTCAAGAATGACTGCCACCACGAAAGTCCGGTCATGTACCGGTCCGTTTTCTTCCACCACCTGGAAGGAAAGCTCATGGGGATCGTTTTTCATCTGGGCTTTTTCCAGAAGCTTGCTCTTATAGTCGAAGATCAGGTTTCCGGAAACCGCCTGTTCCACGTAAGGCGACAGGCAGGAAAGGATCACGCCCTTAGCCGCATCAAAGCCGCCATCGAGATAAATTGCGGCAAAGAGGGACTCCATCGTATCCGCAAGCGTCGATATCTTGGTCCGTCCGCCGGTACTCTCTTCGCCTTTTCCCAGAAACAGAAGTTCCCCGACTTCCAATGACTCAGCCACTTTTGCCAATGTCTTTTCACAGACCACCAGCGCACGGGTCTTCGATAACTCTCCTTCATTCCACCGGATCCGTCTTTTATAGATCTCTTCGCCGATGATGAAATCAAGGATAGCATCGCCCAGGAACTCCAGACGCTGATTGGAAACCACATTCTGCTTTCTATGCTCATAGGCATAGGTCGAATGGGTCAGGGCCAAAAGAAGATAACCGGTATCCGAAAATGAATATCCGAGTTTCTCTTCCAGAATGGTATGTTTCGATGTGTATTGCCTATCCATATATCCACCCCTATTCATTTCGTACACAGTATAGCAGATAAAGAAAAGACTGTCTCATTTCTGAGACAGTCTCGGGTAAAGCTTCTTTTATCGATTATCAATTACATCTTGCTCTTGATGAACTCTACAGCGTCACCAACAGTCTTAATGCGCTCAGCTTCTTCGTCCGGGATGGAGATGTTGAACTCCTGCTCCATAGCCATTACCAGCTCGACCATGTCGAGAGAGTCGGCATTCAGATCATCTACAAAGAGAGAATCCATCTGTACGCTATCTTCAGAAATATTTAACTGATCAACAAGAATCGACTTTACACTTTCAAATACAGAATCAGATGACATATTAAAACCTCCTGTCAAATCGCCCTATTGCAATCTTCATATATGTTTTTATACGAACAGAAATGAATTGTCAATACAAAAATCGCGAATTATATGAATTTATTTTGAATTTCAAACAATTATTCATTTTCTTTGAAATACTTCAGGTTTTTCAACAAATAATCCATGCCGGAAATAATGGTCATAGCCACACTGATCAGCAGTAAAACATTGCCTACGATCTGTACGCCGTCGGTAATGGATTCCACTGTGCAGCTTCCGCAGATAGCATGGATGATCTTCACCAGAAGTGTCTCAAACATCAGGAAAGTAATGGCGATCATCTGTGTCACTGTCTTGATCTTACCGATCATCTTAGCGGCCATAACAACGCCCTTGGCGCTGGCCAGCATACGGATACCGGTCACGGCAAACTCACGGAATGCGATGATAATGACCCAAACGGACGAGATCCTTCCTATATCGACAAGCGCGATCAGTACGGAAATGACCAGCATCTTATCCGCCAGCGAATCCAGGAACTTTCCTAAATTTGTGATCAGATTGTACTTTCTGGCGATCTTTCCATCTACCAGATCCGTAATGGAAGCAATCACAAAAAGAACGGCTGCCACGATCATACCATAGTCAGCAATAAACTCATTCCAGGCGCCGGGGCACCAGGATCCGATATGGATCGGCAGCATAAAAAGCAATATAAACGGGATCAGAATGATCCGGGACAGCGATAACTTATTCGGCAGATTCATCTACTGTAACTCCTGTTAATTCATAAGGCGTGCACTCCATGATCTTTACTTTCACCTGATCACCGGCTTCCAGCGGCCGTGTGGTCGAAGCGACAAAGATCACCGGATCGACTTCCGGTGCTTCCCGGTAGGAACGCCCCATGTAGAATATACCATCCTCACTAGGAGAATCAATAGTCACATCGACAATTTCTCCTATGCGGGCCTGGTTATAGGAAAGAGAGATTTCCTGCTGAAGAGCCATGACTTTCTCATATCTTCTCTGAGCCACGTCTTTTCGGACACGCGGGTGCATATCATAACCGCGGGTATTCTCTTCCGGCGAATAGATAAAGCATCCCAGGCACTGGAAACGCCATATCTTCAGATTCTTCAGAAGATTTTCGAAATTCTCCGCTTTTTCTCCCGGGAAACCCACCATGATCGTGGAACGGATCACGATATCCGGCATTGCGGAACGAAGCTTATTTAAGGTCCTGGTGATCGAAGATACTGTATCTCTTCTTCTCATCTTCTTAAGGATCACATCATCACCGTGCTGGACAGGAATATCGAGATAGTGCAGTACTTTCGGATTATTCTTCATCTCCTCGATCAGTTCATCCTCGATGCCGTCGATATAGGCATACATGATACGGATCGACTGGAGTTTCTTGATCTTCCCCATTTTGTGAAGAAGTTCAGCCAGACACTTCTTTCCATAGAGATCTTTTCCGTAACTGGTGGTATCCTGCGCCGCCAGGATGATCTCTTTATATCCGTTCTTTACGAGGATCTCAGCTTCTTCCAGGATGTCTTCCATCGAACGGGAAGTATATTTGCCGCGGATACCGGGTATCGCACAGAAAGCACAGCCATTTGAGCAGCCTTCCGCGATCTTCAGCCAGGCATAAGGCTTGGTCGCGATCTCCCGGTCTCTTCTCATATGCTTGAGACTTCCGGGTTTTCCGATATAGTCATTCCAGCCAAAAGCCTCTTTTCCGAAAAGCTTATCCAATACAGCTGCTATATCCTGATAGTGGGAAGTACCTAATACAGCATCCACTTCCGGAAGGCTCTTTTTGATCTCTTCCGGATAGCGCTGTGCCAGGCATCCTGTTGCAACGATGAATTTCAGTTTCTTACGCGGTCCCTTAAGCGAAGCAACTTCAAGGATCGTATCGATCGCTTCTTTTTTCGCACTTTCAATAAAACCGCAGGTATTGACCACGACCGCTTCAGCAGAAGAAACATCTTCTACCATCTCATAACCTTGTTCCCGTAAAATGGCGCTCATGCATTCCGCATCCACCAGATTCTTGGAACAACCCAAAGTGATCATGGAAATCGTATGTTTTGTACTCATTTGACCCATACTTCCCTTACATGTTTAAAGGTTATTCTACATCATCCAGAAGTTTTCGGAAAGATGAAAGTGCCAAGGAAGAAGAATAGCCGCGGCTTTCCAGATACCGGATCGCTTTTGCCAGTTCCCTCTTCGCTTCAGCGGGATCAGCTGAAAAAGAACCTGCCGGGAAACGGTCCCGGATCACATCCATGATCGTATTTTCATCTGCATATTCCGGAGAAGATAACGCTTTCCGGGCAATGTCTGTATCCACACCGGCGTTTTCCAAACGCATTGAAAGCTTGGCCCTTCCCTCGGCTTTACTTCCGCTTCTTGTTCTTAGGATCTTTTTGGCATAGCGGACGTCATCCACATATTTTTCTTCGCAGAGCTGGTCGATCACATCCTCCACCATATCGGAGGGATAGCCCTTCTCCAGTAAGAAATCGCGAATCTTTCCGGATGAAGAAACGGCGATGCCTATATGGGCAATCGCCTTGTTTCTTGCTTCGCTATATTGCTGTTCTCTGTTCATAAAGATCAGATATCGATACCGAGGATATCATCCTCGTCACCATCATCGTCATCCGAAGAAACCGGACCTTCTTCCAGATCCTTTCCGGAAAGGGAGGCACGTATCTTCTGCTCGATCTCATCTCTTACTTCCGGATGCTCCTTCAGATAGCTCTTGGCATTATCCTTGCCCTGACCGATCTTCTGACCATTATAGGCAAACCAGGAACCGCTCTTTTCCATAATGTCCTTATCCACAGCCAGGTCAATAATGCAGCCTTCCTTGGATATACCTTCACCGTACATGATATCGAATTCCGCTTCGCGGAACGGCGGAGCCACCTTATTCTTTACTACCTTGACACGTGTATGGTTACCGATGACCTCACCACCGTTACGGAGAGACTCGACACGACGGACATCCAGACGGACAGATGAATAGAACTTAAGGGCACGTCCGCCAGGTGTGGTCTCCGGATTACCGAACATGATACCCACCTTCTCACGGAGCTGGTTGATAAAGATACATACTGTGCTGGACTTGCTGATGATACCGGCAAGCTTACGGAGAGCCTGCGACATCAGTCGTGCCTGAAGACCTACGTGGGAATCACCCATCTCACCATCGATCTCCGCCTTCGGAACAAGAGCCGCAACCGAGTCGATGACCACAACATCCACAGCACCGCTTCGAACGAGTGCTTCTGTGATCTCCAGCGCCTGCTCACCTGTATCCGGCTGAGACACGATCAGTTCATCAATATTTACGCCGATCTTGGCAGCATATACCGGATCCAGAGCATGCTCGGCATCGATAAAGGCTGCCGTTCCGCCCTGCTTCTGAGACTCTGCAACAACATGGAGCGCAACCGTGGTCTTACCGGAAGATTCAGGACCATATACTTCGATGATTCTTCCCTTCGGAAGACCACCGACACCCAGTGCCAGGTCCAATGTCAGTGCACCGGTCGGAATCACATCGACCACCATACCGGTCTGCTCACCCAGACGCATTACCGCGCCCTTGCCGAACTGCTTCTCGATCTGCGCTAAAGCCGCATCTAACGCCTTGGCGCGCTCGCTATCTACTTTCTTCGAAACGTCCTGTGCGGACTTACCGGAATCTTTCTTCGCCATAGTTTCCTCCTTGTCGAACATTCGTTCCTTTGCTATTCATCTTAACAATACATTACCATAACGTCAAGGGTTTTCGGGCAAGATTTTTTCGACAATCGTCGATGTTTTTCTGAATTTTGTCGAACGTAAAAGCGAATTCACTTTCCCTTAGCCGGAGCGGCTTTTCTTCTACGGAAGAAACGGGAAAGATACTTGTTATACGCAGCCTGCAGCTCTTCCATGCGAAGGAGGAAAGCGGTAGCAAAATAAAGACCGAATCCCAGGAAACTCTGGATACAGAACCACGCCAGATGGAAGATCTTTCTTTGCGGAGCAACCGGAAGATAGCTGATAAGGAACAGTCCTGCCATCATGACCAGAAGACATACCACAGACTTTACAAGGAAGAGACGGAGCTTTTTCGGAGCCAGTCTCTTATTGCGGCTGTATACCATAGCCAGAAGCACAAGTCTTACCGCACAGGAGATGGAATAGGCAACCGTAATCGACATCGGACCCATACCGCTCTCCACAAACACATAGCAGAGGATGAAATTGACCGCCATGGACACGATACCGGCAAACAGCGGGAACTTCGTGTTCTCGATTGCATAGAATGCCTGATTCAAAATAAAGATCACAGACTGGATCACGATGGAGGCACAGTATCCGATCAGGAACATGGCCGCCAGATGGGCATTTTCATCTGTATAACTGGATCCCCACTGATATACGGCCTTGACCAGATCAAAACGAAGGATCAGGAAAATACCGGCACAAGGGATCGTCAGGAACAGCGCATTCTTAATACTGCTCGATAAAAGCTCACTCGACTCTTTATACTTCTTGGCGGAAAAGAATGTTGCCAGTGAAGGCAGCATAACATTTCCGATACCGACAGCAAAGATACCGTACGGCAGCTGCCACAGAGTCGACGCATTATTCAGCGCATAAATGGAACCCTCATCAAAGCGCGAAGCGAAAGAATTCAAAAGGAGAATATTCAGCTGCACGATAGAGGCAGAGATCAGAATCGGCACCGCAAGCTTGAATAGTTTTCGGAATTCCGGATCTTTCGTATCTAAAGACGGCTTATAATGGACCACTTCTCTTCTGCCCATATAGAGCTGGTAAATGAAGAAAAGCATCGCCGCCGCCATAATGCCTACACCGGTCATATAGAGAGAACTCGGATTGGAAGCTCCTAAGAAACCGATGGCGATCAGTACACCTACGTTATAGATCGTAGGTCCGAATGCTGTGGAACCGAACTTTTTATAGGCGTTTAAAACACCGATGCAAAGCGCCGCCAGCATCATGAAGAAGATCTGCGGATAAAGAGATCGGGCCATGTTTCCGGCAAGTCTGACCACTTCCGGATTATCTCCCTGATAAAAGATCTTATAAAGGGAATTCGAAAAGATCTCTCCGAAAGCGATCGCGCCCAGAAGGATCAGGCTCATCCAGGTAACAAAGACACTGACACCTTTCCAAGTCTTCTTCAGTGTCTTCTGTTCAATAGCACGGGAAAGAGTCGGAGTGATCGCCGATTGGATCGATCCGCCGACTAATAAAGCAAAGAAAAAATCCGGGATCAGGAATGCGGCAATAAAAGCATCCCGATATGTACCGTTAAAGAAATGGGCCACCAGAATATTTCTAAGGAAACTGGATCCCTTGGAAAAGAATAATCCGATGATCATGATGACCGTAGAGAATGCAATACTCTTGGCCGGCTTATTTCCTGACTGCGGTTTGACCGCTTTACTTCCCTCTGTATTACTCATGAAAGTCTCATTCGAATCATATTAAAGGCATGAAGAACAGCCACGCGGCGGACACGCATACGGTTACCGCTCAGGTGCACTTCTTTGACCTCAGTACCGTTTTCGTCCGAAATCGCCAGATAAACAAGACCTACCGGCTTTGCAGCACTTTCACCTGTCGGACCGGCAATACCGGTGATGGACACGGCAATATCGGTACCCAGAAGTTTTCTGGCACCTTCTGCCATCTCCTGCGCACATTCGCGGGAGACGGCACCCAGGTTATCCAGAACATCTGTGGATACTCCGAGAAGATTGGACTTTACCTTGTTGCCATAGGTCACTACAGAACCCATAAATACCTGAGATGCGCCCGGGATATCTACAAATTCGGAAGACACCATACCTGCAGTACAGCTTTCGGCAAAGCAGACTGTTTTTCCTTTTTCCAGAAGGAGATCATACGCAACCTGCTTCAAAGGACGGTCACCGACCTCATAAATGCACTGACCGAAACGCTCCCGCATGGTATCAATGATCGGAGTAATGAGGTCTTTCTCCTCTTCCCCTTTTTCGATCCGCTGGGTGATCCGGAAATAGCACTCGCCTGTCATGGCATAGGGGGCAATGGTCGGATTGGTCTGATTATCGATCAGGTCCGAGATCCGGTCAGCCGCATCGGATTCACCTATACCGAACAGGTGCACAAATTTCGTAACAAACTTGGTATCACTCATCTTCTCCAGAAGCGGACGAACCTGCTCTGTGAACATTAATGACATTTCAGACGGCGGACCCGGGAGCAGAACAAAATGTACGACACGGTCCGGATCTTCATCGGTCGGACAGGCATATTCGAACATCGCGCCCGGAGCCGTACCGTTGTTATTCTTCAGGATCGTGCAGCCTTCCGGCAGCATAGCCTGCTTTCTGTTATTCTTCGGCATATTCCGGCACATCTTGCGGAAATACTCTGTGATATTCTTAAAGCTTTCCTCGTCAAAGACAAGTTCTTTTCCGGCCACATCTGCGGCCACACCCATGGTGATATCATCCGTGGTGGGACCCAGACCGCCTGTGAGAATGATCAGGTCTGCACGGGAAGCACTTTCTCTGATCTGCTCCGCAAGCCGCTCATGGTTATCTCCGACCACGACCTGGTGGTAGGAAGCAATACCTAAAGAAACCATTTCCTTGGCAAGAAACTGGGAGTTGGTATTGAGGGTCTGCCCCATCAGAAGTTCAGTACCTACACAGATTATTTCCGCAGTCTTAATAAGCATATCTTATGCCCGTCCTTTCTCGATTCTGGTGAATGCTTCCAGTGTATTCTGAAGTAACATGGTAATGGTCATCGGACCCACTCCGCCCGGAACCGGGGTAATGGCCGAAGCAATATCCACCACATCGTCAAAATCCACGTCACCGCGGACTTTACCATCTTCGCAGCGGTTGATACCTACATCGATAATGACCGCGCCTTCTTTTACGAAATCCTTTGTTACAAATCCCTGCTTACCGATCGCTACAATAAGGATATCCGCCTGCTTGCAGATCTCCTTAATATTCTTCGTCTTGGAATGCACTACTGTTACAGTGGCATTTTCCTGAAGCATCAGGGAAGCAACCGGCTTTCCGACGATATTACTTCTGCCGATAACTACGCAATTCTTACCGGACATATCCACATTGGCATATTTCAGAAGTTCCACACAGCCCTTCGGGGTGCAGGAAACGAGGCACTCGCGGCCGATGGTCAGAAGGCCCTTATTTACCGGGTGGAAACCGTCAACATCTTTTTCCGGCGCAATGGCACAGATCACGGAGAATTCATCCATATGCTTCGGAAGCGGGAGCTGGCAAAGGATGCCATGCACATTTTCGTCCTTGTTCAGTGTATCGATCAGTTCCAAAAGTTCTTTTTCAGAAGCGCTGTCCGGCAGCGAATAACCGAAAGACTTAAAGCCGACCTGCTCGCAGGCCTTCTTCTTGTTATTGACATAGATAGAGGAAGCCGGATCTTCACCGACCTGGATCACAGCCAGACCCGGCTGCTTACCGTATTTTGCGGTCAGCTCCGCCGTCTCTTTACTGATCCGTTCACGGATCAGGGATGATAATTCTTTACCGGAAATAATTGTAGCGCTCATATATAATTATCCTTTCTTTGCCTTGATTTCCAGCCATTGAGCCGGATCGATCAGGATCTTTCTTGGTTTACTTCCCTCAAAGGGACCGATATAGCCCTTATCCGCCATGCGGTCGATCAGTCGGGAGGCACGCGGATAACCGAGATTCAGTCTTCTTTGCAGGATCGATACTGAAGCATAGCCTGCCTGAAGTACCACATCTACCGCATCGTTGAAGAGCTCATCTTCCCCGTCTCCGTCAGAAGCTCCCGGTGCCGACGTGGAACCGGACTTGGAAGAATTGACGATGGCTTCTGCCATCTCCTCATCATATTGTACAACATTATTCTTCTTTATATACGTGACAATTTCTTCAACTTCTTTATCGGATACAAATGCACCCTGGCCACGGATCGGCTTAGCGGCACTTTGCGGATAGTAGAGCATGTCACCTTTACCAAGAAGCTTTTCGGCACCCACCATATCCAGGATCGTACGGCTGTCGACCTGGCTGGCTACCGCAAACGCGATACGGGACGGAATATTGGCCTTGATGACACCGGTGATAACGTCAACTGAAGGACGCTGGGTCGCGATCAGAAGATGGATACCGGCGGCACGGGCCATAGCTGTCAGTCGGGAAATGGACTCTTCCACTTCTTTTGCCGCCACCTGCATCAGGTCGGCAAGCTCATCAACAACGACCAGGATCAGAGGAAGCTCCGGGTCCCCGTTCATTCTCTGATAATCGTTATATCCTTTAAAGTCACGGACAGAGGCATCCGCAAACTTGGCATAACGGTCAGTCATCTCACGGACAGCCCAGTTCAAGGCATTGGCCGCCTTCTTCGCATCCGTTACGACCGGGCAAAGAAGATGCGGGATCCCGTTATAAACGGCAAGCTCAACCACCTTCGGGTCGACCATGATCATTCTCACCTGTGCAGGAGAGGCATGACACAAAATACTGATCAGGATCGAGTTGATGCAGACTGACTTACCGGAACCGGTCGCACCGGCGATCAGAAGGTGCGGCATTCTTGCCAGATCACAAAGGATCGGGCTTCCCGGAATATCTTTACCGAGAGCCACAGTCAGTGCAGACTCCGCTTTCCGGAACGCGGGCGAATCCAGAAGATTACCTAAGTTTACAGGCTCCACTTCTTTATTCGGCACCTCGATACCGACAGCGGATTTACCCGGGATCGGGGCCTCGATACGAATACTTCTGGCCGCCAGTGCCAGTGCAATATCATCGGAAAGGTTCGTAATCCGGCTGACCTTGATACCCGGAGCCGGAACCACTTCAAATCGTGTGATCGCCGGACCACGTGTCACATCGCTTAACGTGGTCTCAATACCGAAACTCTTCAGTGCGGCAACCAGCTTCATGCCTTCCGCATCCTGACCGTTGGCACCACGAGGTGCCGTCTTCGGCTTGTCATGGGAAAGCAGCGTGGTCGGCGCATGGGTGAACTTCTTGTTCTTCACTGCCTGGGCAGGTGCTTTTGCTTCCGAAGACGAAGAGGCGTTTGTCACAAAGCTTCTCGTCTCCTCTACCTGAGCCACAGCAGGGATCGGTGCAGCAGCCGGTGCCGGCTCCTGCGGTTCTTCCGCAACCGGGATCACCGGTGCGTCCGGAGAAGGGGCATAGGTAGCGGGTTGAGAATTCAGCGGAACTGTATTCGGTTCCACACCGTTCAGGTCAGGCACACGGATCTGGGTGCCGCCTTCTTCATGGACACGATATTCCACTACCTGATTCGGATCTACTTTCGGAGAAGGCAGAATGGAACCCGGAGCCGGACCTTCCGGTGGAAGATCGTACCACTGGGGTTCATTCGGATCAGGTGCTGTATTTTTCTTCGGGGCAGGCGGATTACTGAAACTGATGTCCACACGGGGTTCCGGCATTACTGCCACTTTTCTGGCTTCCGGCGCGGTATCTTCGTCGTGGAGAAGATCAAAATCAAAACTCTTCTCTCTTTCTTCCCACGGCTCCTGATTCATCTTCACTTCGGTACCTTCCAGATCAATGAAGCCCTGAGGTCCATCCGGCTCTTCAAACGGAGAGATCGGCGGATTGACCACATAAGATACTCGTCCGCTCTTGGGGCGGCTCTGAAGCTGTCTTTGCCGCATCGCCCGTTCTCTTTCTCTGTACTGGCGGTCCTGACGAAGCACTTCCATTCCCTTGTGACCGGTATTACGGATCACTTCGGCCGTTTTTGCTGCGGTATCGGAAATACTGATATTAAAGATCAGCACGATCTGGGAAAGAGTAAATGCAAAAAGAATGATCAATGCACCTGCCTTGGCAGCAACTTCACGAAGAGCCAGCGCGATGGAACCACCGACAACACCGCCGGAAAGGACGATGTCTTTCTCCGGTGCGCCCAATGCGGAAGGCTCCATTCCCATCTTCCACAGGAGCGAGAAAACCTTCGTGACCGGCACATCATTTTTCGGCGGCACGGCGCAGGCGGCCTTGATATAGACCGGACTTACGGTACATACCGCCAGGATCGAAGACACACATAACAGCAGGATCAGGACAGAACGGACACGCATCGGCGCCACATCCGGTCTCTTCTCCAGGAAGAAATCAATGGATGCGTAAAGAAGGATCACCGGTACAAAATAGGCAGACACACCGATCAGACCGGTTCCGACGCCCCGAAGGATCTTTCCCAGTGCACCGGTAACAGTCAGCGGCAGATAATAGGACAGTCCTAAAAGAACAGCCATCGCAAACATCATCACACCGGTCAGTTCATGGCCTTTCTCGCCTCTGCGATCCATCAGATGCCCACCCTTCTTGCCGTTTTCAGGATCCCTGCCAGTGTCTTGGCATCCGAGATCTCATTTCTGTCGATCATTTCCAGCACTTCCGAAAGAGGGATCTTATGCACCTGCAGAAATTCTCCGTCGTCCGGGCGGCCTTCGCCACAAGTCAGGCCGGTCGCCAGATAAAGGTGGATGATCTCCGAGCAATAGCCCGGAGTTGCATACATTTCTCCCAGGCTTTCCACGGATGACGCTTCCATACCGGTCTCTTCTTTGAGTTCACGGATCGCGCAAAGCTTCGGATCCTCATCTTTTTCCAGTTTTCCTGCCGGAATTTCATAAATCACTTTTCCATAGGGAGAACGGAACTGTCTTACAAGGTAAACATTATTCTCCGAATCCAGCGCGACGATCGCCGCACCACCATGATGCAGCACTACATCCCGGCGGCTGTGAGATCCGTCAAAAAGCTCCACATCGCGGACCACGACACGGAAGACCTTCCCGTCAAAAACGGTAGTCTCCTCCACTGTCTTTTCATTTAACTGCGCATCGGAAGCCGCAATGTTCCCCTTCGGCTTAACCATGATTCCCCTCTCCCTGCTTCTTCGTTGCCGCCACTGCCAGTGCGTCGCAACGATTGTTATACACGTTATCGGCATGTCCTTTGACCTTGATCCAGGAGATCTCATGGATCCCGGAAAGACGGTCCAGTTCCTGCCATAACTCAATATTACTGACGGTTTGTTTCGAACTGTTTTTCCAGCCGTTACGTTTCCAAGACACGATCCAGCCGGCCGTAAAGCCATTGACCAGATAGGCGCTGTCACTGAAAAGCCGGACCTGACAAGGACGCTTCAGACATCGAAGCGCACATATCGCCGCCATTAGTTCCATACGGTTATTCGTCGTAAGCTTTTCCCCGCCGGATATCTCTTTTTCCACTCCACGGCAGATCAGGATCGCCCCCCAGCCGCCCGGACCGGGATTACCGGAACAGGCACCGTCCGTATAGATATCTACTTTCTCCCGTTCTGCCACGGATCATTTTCCTCCAGCCAGAGCCTTGGTCTTGAGATCAGCAGCCACTACAGCATCTTCTACTGTCGCACGGAGTCCGCCCTTTTCCAGAGCCAGAACACCTTCGATCGTGGTTCCTCCAGGAGAACATACCTGATCCTTTAAGATGGCAGGATGTGTGCCGGTCTCCACCATAAGCTTTCCGGAACCATATACGGTCATAGCCGCAATATCCAGTGCGGTCTTTCTCGGAATGCCAAGCTTTACCGCCGCATCAGCCAGTGCCTCGATAAAGAGCATGACATAAGCAGGACCGGTACCGGATACGCATCCGATAGCATCCAGTGTTTTTTCATCACAAGGAACTACGATACCGCAGGTCCCTAAGAGCTTATGAACGAATTCCTCGTTTTCTTTCTCCACATTTCTGGTGCATACCGCACAGACGCTGGCGCCGACCAGAGCCGGAGTATTCGGCATAACACGTACAATGGAAGATCCTTCCGCAAGAAGACCGGAAATGCGGTCCAGTGTCACGGAAGCGGCAATAGAGATCACTACAGCGCCCTTCTTGATCGAAGAGGAGATGGAACGTGCAGTCGCATCAAAGACCTGCGGCTTTACAGCCATAAGAATATAATCGGCATCCTGTACTGCCAGGGATGCATCGGTATACGGCTGACAGCCGGTTTCCGACGCAAGTTCAGTAACTTTCTTTTCATCAATATCACAAAGACGGACATCCTTCGGGGTCAGCACGCCGCTCTTAATAAAGCCGCCAACTAATGCTCTACCCATGTTTCCGGTTCCGATAACTGCAAAGATCATGTTATAACACCTCTTATCTATATCTTGCTATCCATAAAATCATAACATTCTACTTGACATCATGCAAACACTTGAGTAAACTAATGCATGTTGTTTGACATTAGTCAAACACCCATATACCTAGGGGAGTGGCTCAATGGTAGAGCAGCGGTCTCCAAAACCGCTGGTTGCATGTTCGAATCGTGTCTCCCCTGCCAAGAAAAGCTGTCCATCCGGACAGCTTTTTTCTTATGTTCAAATCGAAAAGACCGGAACACGAAACCGTGCTCCGGTCTTCTTTCACATCATTGAAGCAATTTGAACCCTATACTCCGTAAGAAGTATAGAAAACGTATTTCGAAGCATCTTTTGCCGGAATTACGTCCATAACGATACAAGGTACACCATCGATCTCGTTGTAAGATACCGAATAGGCGATGTCACCTTCTTTAATGATCACCGCAGGCGATGCGGAAGCCTTGGACTGATTATAAGCATCCGAGATCTTCTGGACGGCAGCATCACTGTTCAGTTCCGGGAAGAATACCTGAAGGAACGCGGCAAAAGTCGCAGTAGCTGTTCCTCTTATGCCTTCTTCATCTTCTGTCGGGATGATGAAACGCAGCATTTTCAGGTTGCCGGTATCTTTACTTTCAGAACCGTTCACATATACGGTAAAGAAATAAGAATGAATATAGCTGTCGAAATACTTATATTTCGATTCTGCTTCAGATGTGGCCACATAACCTGTAGCAGAAGTTTCTGCAACAGAAGTCTCTGTAGCAGCTGTAGTATCAGAAGCCGACTGCGATGTCGATTCCGATGCCGCCGCATCTGTCTTTCTGTAGGTCGGTTCACTTAAGGCAAATCCAAAGTCCATAATGCTTCGGAAGATCGGTGTCTGAGAATATTTCACACGGAAATCCTTTTCAGTCATGCCCAGATCCGGTTCCTTTTTTACAGAAAGATAAATATAGAATGCACCGCCCAGGAGCACCAGTACAGCCAGTGCGATAGCACAGATACCAAATGCATCCATTTTCGCTTTCTTCTTTTCCTTAACGGCAGCCTTCTTAATATTCTTTACCACTCTGGGCTCGGAAGAGTCATCCGAATCCATTTCGCTGGCGATTGCTTCCACCTTTTCCAGTGTCAGGTCTCTTTCCGCCGCACGCTTCTCGTAGAAAGCCTCGACCTCATCATCGGTCTTCTCTGCTTCCCCGTCTTCGGCATCTTCCACGTCTTCGGATTTCTCTGCTTCATCAGCATCAGAATCAGAGGACTCTTCCTCTTTCTCTTCCGGCTCTTCCTCCGTCTCCGTTTCCGGCTCGTCAGAGGATTCCTCGTCTTCAGAAGATTTTTCTTCTTTCGAAGTATCCTCTTCTTCCTCCGCCTTTTCTTCGGCGTCTTTCTTCTTTTTCTTTTTACCGGGGATCATATCTTCGATCTCTTCATCCAGACCCATTCCCGACAGTTTTACCGTCAGATTCTTCAGATCCACTTCCGGAGATTCGTTATCATTTTTCAGAATCTTAGCCATACCTTGTCCCTTCCTCAAAAAAGCACTAATGAGATGATAATCATTATTTGGGATTTTCGCAACCTTTTATATAGGGATCGCTTGTCATTCCGTCATTTGTTCGATACGATGAAAGAAAAACAAACGAAAGGGGTAAGCCTGATGGAGAGGAAAAAGCACTGTCTGATCACCGGTGGTTCCCGAGGGATCGGAGCCGCTACCGCTTACCGTTTTGCCCAGGCCGGTTATAAGGTGACCTTCTTCTACCGTTCGGATGACGAATCCGCCCAGTATACGAGACAGAAGATCATGAATCTCACTTATGACTGTCTGGCCTATAAAGTGGATGTACGAGACTTAGACGCAGTAGAATCCGCTGTCAAAGAAGCTGTCGACACATTTGGTCCTGTGGATGTTCTGATCAGTAATGCAGGCGTCTCGAAGATTGAACTTCTGACCAAAACCGATCCGGATGAATGGAACCGGATCATGGATACCAATATCGGCGGACTTTATAACCTCGTCCACACGATTCTTCCTTCCATGATCTCCCGTCATAGCGGGAATATCGTCACCGTCTCCTCCATGTGGGGACAGACCGGCGCTTCCTGTGAAGTGGCTTACTCCACTTCCAAAGCCGCCATTATCGGCTTTACAAAAGCACTGGCCCAGGAGGTCGGTCCTTCCAATATCCGGGTAAACTGTGTGGCCCCCGGAGTCATTGATACGGAAATGAATGCCGTCTTAGATGACGAAACCAGAGAAGCCTTAAGCGAGGAGACTCCCTTGTGCCGTATCGGCACGGCGGAAGAAGTGGCCGATGCCATCTTCTATCTTGCTGAAGATACCTCCTCTTTTATTACCGGACAGGTCCTGGGCGTAAACGGCGGATATATCACCTGACAGATTCCAGTGCATTTCAAAAAGAAAAAAAAGAGGGCATCAAATCGATGCCCTCTTCTTTATTTCAATTTCAAGTTCTCTATTAGAAGAACATCTTTGTCCACATCCAGTTAAAGAACAGGTCAGACAGATAGTAACCAGCCATAGAGCAGATTACGAACAGCAGAGCCGGAACCTTAGTGGTCTTGTCAGAGCGATTCTCCATAGCGAAATCATACAGAGTAACTGCAATGAAAAGAACCGCGCAGGATGTGAAGATCGAAGAAATCGAGAAGAAGCTGATGTCGATACCTTCATAGAGCTTTGTGTTCAGGAAAGCTACGAGACGGCCAGCGCAATAAGGCATGAAGGCCAGGCCGACAAGAGACAGAGAGGACAGGAAGTCCAGTTTCTTAGTAAGCTTAAATGCCTTGCTGAACAGCATCGTAAACAGAACGAAACCGGCAATAGCACAAAGCTGTGTAAACAGATCACAGAAACCGAACTTAGCCGGCTCGTAATCCTTAAAATTGATCAGAGTAAAGATAAAACTCAGAATTGCAAATCCACCAGCGAAGGTCAGACCCAAAAGCCAGTGCATGGATTCTGCACGAGATGTGCAAGCGTCAATCGGACTCTTGAAGAAATCACCCATAAAACCTTTGATGTCATAGGTAATAGTCAGATTCTTTGTCGCCGGAGCAACGGGCTGACCTACCGGAGCCTGCTGTACCGGAGCCACCGGAGCTGCCGGAGTTACCGGAACCTCCTGAGGTGCACTCGCAATCGGAGCCCCACAAACCGGACATGCTACGCTGTTATCCGGAATCTCATTACCACATTTCACACAGAACATAATTCTACCTCCTGATCAAATTATGATTTTTTAGAAGATGGTCGGAGTGACCTGACTTGAACAGGCGACCTCTTGCACCCCAAGCAAGCACTCTAGCCAACTGAGCTACACCCCGACGCTGTTACAATTTTAACACAACAGGAACTAGTGTCAATGAAATCGGACAAAATCCTTTGGTATCCGAAGTTTTTTGTGACATCTGCAAAGAAAAAGGAGACCGCTTTTACGCAGTCTCCTCGTTTCTTTAATCACAAATTAATGATATCAGAACTCGCGGGAACGGGAACCCGGATGCGGGGTGGTGTTCTCGGAAGCTTCTTCACCGGAATTTCTTCTCGGACGCTTCTCGAAACGGTCACCACCGTGACCACCGCCACGACGCTCACGGTTCGGGCGCTCGCTTCTTCTCGGAGCCTCTTCCTCTACAAAACCTTCCGGCTTCTCCATGCAGTCACGCATAGAAAGGTTATAACGACCCTGGCTGTCAACCTCAAGAAGCTTGACCTTAACAACATCGCCTTCCTTGACTGCCTGACCGGATGTCACGTTGAC
>CADBGD010000008.1 GCA_902794115.1 Oscillospiraceae bacterium | reverse complement strand
GCAGGAAATGGAACTTCCGCACGCTCCGAAGCAGTTCCTCCAGTACATCGAGGAAGACAACCGTCCGCAGCCGGCATTGGATGCCATGTTCGAAGGTGGTATGGGCGTATCTGTCGGCCGTCTCCGTGAGGATCCGATCTTTGACTATAAGTTTACCTGCCTGTCTCACAATACTCTTCGTGGTGCAGCCGGCGGCGCTATGCTGACAGCGGAAATGCTTTATAAGAAGGGTTACCTTTCTGCTAAGGACTAATTCCTGAAAAATGAAGTTCGTGAAGGGGGCATCCGGACATTCGGATGCCCCTTTTTTCACGGATCATTCAGATTGATGGAAATATTTTCAAAAAGGTGTTGACGGAAGAAATGTTTATCGGTATAATCTTTCTTGCGCTTTGAGAAATGGGTACAAACTCAAATAAGCGGGCCTTTAGCTCAGTTGGTTAGAGCAACCGGCTCATAACCGGTCGGTCCTGGGTTCGAGTCCCTGAAGGCCCACCACTTTAAAGCCAATTGACAATCATATATTTCGAGGGAGAATTCCCGAGCGGCCAAAGGGGGCAGACTGTAAATCTGTTGTCACCGACTTCGGTGGTTCGAATCCACCTTCTCCCACCAGGAACCTTTTCTGAGTATTCAGAGAAGGTTCTTTTTTGTTGTAACGAATCTTTGCTATAATTTGTCCTATAGGAAAAGGTCATGTATAGAGAGGGTTACGATTATGAAGAAAAAAGTGATGCAGGTCATGGCATCCATACTGATGTTTTCCGTTTTGTGCGGATGCCAGTCTTCTGAGACAACAAAAAAGAAAAAGAAGAAAACAAAGAAATCTACGAAAGTAACAACTGTCAGTAAAGAAACGACGGAAGAGACAACGGAGACACCATCTGAACCGACTACAGTTCCTTCATCCGATCCTTCTGGTCCGAAAAGTGTGCCGGGAGGCGGTCATGAGTATTCTATGTTTATTACTTTACCCACAGTTCAAACTTCCGATAATAATGATATCAAGTTAGAAATTGCCAATCGTACCGGTGTACAGATCAAAGAAACATTTTTAACGGGTCAGACACCACAGGAAGCGCTGGGAGCCATTCTTGCATCCGGAAATTATCCTGATCTTTTGTACGCAGGAAATGAATTGACGGATTTTTATCAAATGGGAGCATTGGTTGCCTGGGACGATTACTTAAATGATCCTGCATATTCCAATCTCCGGAATATGTATACTGACAAAGAATGGGAAATGTTCCGTCAAAGTGACGGGCATATCTATTGGGCGGATGTTTACGGTACTCAAGGGGAAAGTAAGAACCCGACGCATAATGATCTTGCATTCTGGATCCAGGTACGGGTTCTGGAATGGGCAGGCTATCCGAAGATCGAAACCTTAGATGAATATTTTGACCTTCTGGAAAGATATGCTGCGGAGAATCCGGAAGGCCTGAATGGAGAACCGCTCATCCCTTATACTATGCTCTGTGATGACTGGAGATACTACTGCCTTTATGTGCCGCCTATCTGTCTTGCGGGATATCCCGATGACTCTACTGTTGCGGTAGATGATTCGGATCCGGATCATCCTGTCATAGTGGACTATAATGATCTTTCTTCGACCAGGGAGTATTACCAGAAACTGAATGAAGAATATCACAAAGGCATAGTCGACCCGGATTTCCTGGATATGACCTACGATACGTATATTCAAAAACTGGCAACCGGAAATGTGCTTGGCATGTGCGATCAATGGTGGGATTTTGCATACAACGTGAATGACTATTTCAAGTCAAACGGTTTAGATAAGCTTGGCTGTAATTATGTGCCGCTCGGATTGGCAATTGAGAAGGGCACACCCAATTACTGGCATGTGGAAAACAGAACAATCAATACAGCCGGTGGTGTGGCCGTTACGACACAGTGCCTGAATCCGGATGAAGTATTTGCTTTTATGAACCGCCTTTTGGATCAGGATATGCTGGATCTTCGTTTCTGGGGAATCGAAGGCGTAGATTATGAGGTGGATGATCAGGGCCTTTATTATCGTACGGAGAAGATGCGGACGATGTGGGAGGATTATTCCTATTTAGGATCTCATGCCTGCCCGTATTCTTATCTTCCCCAATATAAAGGAACATCTGAAGACGGGATCAATGCAATTCTTCCGCAAGAACAGCCTTCCGAAGTTTTTGCTGAACTTCCGGAGAAAGTACAGGAATGCTTTACTGCCTATGGCTGCTCGACTTATGTAGATTTCATTGACTCCGATGAAAAAGAACTCGGCCCCTGGTTCCCGATGTATTTGATTTCCAATTCGCTGCCTACCGGTAATCCTCCCGGAGATGCCTGGAATGATATTCAGAAGATGTTTCATAAGATGCTTCCTGAACTCGTCATGGCGGATGATTTTGATGAAGCTTGGGATGCCTATCTGAAAGCTTATGAAGGCTGCAATCCGGAGCAATATCTTGATTATATGCAGCAGCAGTTAGACATAATTGTGCAGATAGGATAGAATAAAATCTACTACTAACGGAGGTAGAGTTATGAATATTCTTGTAACCGGTGGAACCGGATATATCGGTTCTCATACATGTGTGGAACTTCTTTTGGCCGGCCATGATGTGGTGGTATTTGATAACCTCTGTAATTCAAAAGAAGAGACTTTGGATAAGATCGAAAAGATCACCGGGAAAAGACCGAAGTTTTATCGTGCGGATATGCGTAATGAAGCTGAGCTTGAACCTGTTTTTTCGGAGAATAAGATCGATGCCGTCATCCATTTTGCAGGATTGAAAGCTGTCGGTGAAAGTGTCAGTAAGCCTTGGGAATACTATAGTAATAACGTGGGTGGCACGCTTAATCTTCTCCATGTGATGGAAAAGTATAACGTAACGAAGATCATTTTTTCTTCCTCGGCGACGGTATATGGAAAACCGGCATTTGTTCCGATCACGGAAGAGTGTCCTTTAGGAGATACCACCAACCCATACGGAGAAACAAAGAAAATGCTGGAGCGGATCCTGAAAGACTATCAGAAAGCACATCCGTCCTGGCACGTTGTCCTTCTTCGTTACTTTAATCCGATCGGCGCTCATGAAAGCGGCCTTTTGGGAGAAGAGCCCAATGGTATTCCGAACAACCTGATGCCGTACATCATGCAGGTAACTGTCGGTAAACTTCCTTTCCTGCGCGTGTTTGGAAATGATTATGATACTCCGGACGGAACCGGTGTCCGTGACTATATCCATGTCGTCGACCTGGCTTTGGGTCACGTAGCCGTGATGCAGAAATTCCAGGATGAAGCCGGTGTCTTTATCTACAATCTCGGAACCGGGATCGGCTATAGCGTTCTGGATATCGTTCATGCATTTGAAAAGGCCAACGGTGTCGAGATCCCTTATCAGATCGTTGAGAGACGTCCGGGTGATATCGACTCATGTTATTCGGATCCTTCAAAGGCAGAAAAGGAACTGGGATGGAAGGCAAAGTTCGATCTGGAGCGCATGTGCAAAGATTCCTACCGCTTTGCCAAAGGCCTTCTTTGAGAATTGACAATCACTTTTTGAGTGTGCTAATATTGTCTGCGTCACAAGGGGTTGTGGCGGAATGGCAGACGCAGCAGACTCAAAATCTGCCGACCTTAAATCGTATGGGTTCAAGTCCCATCAGCCCCACCATTTGTTAATGTGCAATAGAAACACCCGTTCGCGGGTGTTTTTATTGTATTTAAAGGAAATACACATTTTTTCAGACTATGTGTATAATAATCAGGAAGTATACTATTTTCTAGGGTTTAAGATACATATGGAAAAGAGAATCATCAAATTCAGCCCGCCGGATATCGGTGAGGACGAGATCAAAGAAGTATGCGAAGCGATGCGTTCCGGATGGATCACCACAGGTCCCAGAACCAAGCTTCTGGAAAGACGGTTAGCCGCCTATATTGAAACCGGCCGCGCAGATTATGATACTGAAAGTGAAGCGGACCGCTGGTCGAACCGTGTTGTCTGCCTGAATTCTGCTACCGCTGCGGAAGAACTGAATCTTCGTATCCTTGGCGTAGGAGAAGGTGACGAGGTCATCGTCCCGGCTTATACTTATTCTGCTTCAGCGTCTGCTGCCGTTCATTGCGGGGCAACGATCCGCTTTGTGGATATCCAGAAGGACGGCGATCCCAAGACGCATATGCCGGAGATGGATTACGATAAATTAGCGGAAGCCATCACTGAAAAGACAAAGGCTGTGGTTTGTGTCGATCTTGCCGGTATTGTCTGTGATTATGAGAAAGTCTTTTCCGTAGTGGAGAGTAAGAAGTCTCTCTTTACTCCGAAAGAATCTGACGGCACACCTTTATCTGATTTTTCTTCCCGTATTCAGAAAGCTCTGGGTCGTGTGGCTGTGGTTTCTGACTGCGCCCATGGTTTAGGCGGAAGCCGTATGTTCCGCGGGGAGAAGAAGAATTGCGGTGCTTTGGCTGACTTTACAGGCTTTAGCTTCCATGCCGTAAAGAACTTTACGACTGCCGAGGGCGGAGCGGCCACCTGGAAGCAGATTCCGGGAATCGAAAACAGCGAGATCTATAAGTTCTTCCAGCTTCTTAGCCTTCACGGACAGAATAAGGATGCGCTTGCCAAGACCAAGGTCGGTGCATGGGAGTACGATATTATCGGGCCCTGGTATAAGTGCAACATGACCGACATTATGGCGGCGATCGGCCTTCGTCAGCTGGACCGGTATCCGGGACTTCTGAAAAGAAGAGAAGAGATCATCGCAAAATATGATGCGGTATGTGATGAATTAGGGATCTCCCATCTTTATCATCATGTTCCTGGGATCGACAGCAGTAACCACCTGTATCTGATGCGTATCCCCGGCATCCATGAGGAAGAAAGAAACGAGCTCATCGTAAAGCTTTCGGAAATGGGAGTAAATACCAATGTGCACTATAAGCCGCTTCCGATGATGACGGCCTATAAGTCGTTGGGATTTGATATCAAGGATTTCCCGAATTCTTTCAACTACTATGAGAATCTGATCACTTTACCGCTTCATACGCTTTTGACGGATGAAGATGTGGAATATATCTGTGCAGCTTTAAAGAGCGTGATGAGGGACGGGAAGGAATGCTGAAGAAATGGAGCGCCCTTCCGGCCGATATGCAGGTGCCGGAAGTTAAACCTTATTATGATGCGTTAAAAAAGAAGCAGATCTCGCTTCTTTTTAAGCGTATCGGGGATTTCATTCTGGCGCTTCTGATGCTGATCCTTCTTTGTCTTCCGATGCTGATCCTGGCGATCATCATTAAATGCGACAGCAAGGGTCCGGTTTTTTACCGTCAGGAACGTGTCACCACATATGGCAAGCATTTCCGTATCCATAAATTTCGCACGATGGTCAATAATGCCGATAAGATCGGTTCTGCCGTCACTGTCGGAAACGACAGCCGCATTACCCGGATCGGTGCGAAGCTTCGCGGCTGCCGTTTAGATGAGCTTCCCCAGCTTCTGGATGTGCTTACCGGAAATATGAGCTTTGTCGGCACCCGCCCGGAAGCCGTGAAATATGTTGAGCAGTATAAGCCGGAATATATGGCGACACTCCTTCTTCCGGCAGGGATTACTTCGGAAGCCAGTATCCGATATAAAGATGAGGCAAAGCTTTTAGACGCCGCTTCCGATGTGGATAAAGTCTATATCGAGGAAGTCCTTCCCCAGAAAATGCAGTTCAATCTGAAAAGCATCCGTGAATTCGGTTTCTTTAAGGATGTGGCGACTATGTTCCGCACGGTATTTGCCGTGTTGGGAAAGGAGTATAACTGATGGCGGAATTCAGCGTTCTGATGTCCATTTATATCAAAGAAAAACCGGAATATGTCCGGTCCTGTTTTCAGAGCCTTCTGGAGCAGACTGTGAAAGCCGATGAATGGGTCGTGGTGGAAGACGGACCGCTGACAGAGGAGATGTATGCGCTTCTTGACCGGTATCAGGAAGAATATCCGGGTCTGATCCATCGGGTGCCGCTTTCTCAAAACCAGGGTCTGGGACTTGCCCTTCGTGCCGGGGTTCCGGAGTGTAAATACGATCTGATCGCCCGTATGGATACAGATGATATTGCCAGAAAAGACCGATTTGAAAAACAGCTTTCCATGTTCGAAAAGGACCCGCAGCTGGATATTTGCGGCAGCGATATCGATGAGTTTGAAGATACACCGGAAAACATCGTAGCCAAGCGTACCGTGCCGGCTACGCATGATGAGATCGTCAAGTATCAGAAAAGAAGAGATGCGTTCAACCACATGACGGTCATGTTTAAAAAGCAGGCCGTGCTTTCTGCCGGTAACTACGAGTCCTGCCCGCTTATGGAAGATACCTATCTTTGGGCCAGAATGCTGAAGAACGGATCCCGTGGCATGAACATTAATGAGCCCTTGGTATTTGCCCGGATCGGACACGATATGTTTGAACGCCGTGGCGGATGGAGCTATTTCAAGAAGTACCGGGCCGGAAAGAAGCAGGTTTTGAAGACCGGGTTCATTTCCCGCTGGGACTATTTCTATACGGTCGGGATCCAGTTCGTTGTCGCACTGGTTCCGGGAAAGCTTCGGGGTTTCATTTTCAAGAAGCTTTTGCACCGGTAGAAAAGAAGAGTTTCGGGATTGTTACGAAACGGTCACCCTGCGCCGTTGCGATGAGGAATAGGGATTGGTAAAATACAGATGACTTCCGATATGGCAAGGATTTGCGAGTATATCGGACCGAATAAAAGAGGAGAATCGAAAAAGCATGAATGAGCTTTCACTTCAGGAAATACATGAGGTCCAGCTGGGACTTCTCATGAAATATGATCAGCTGTGCCGTGAGCATGGATGGCGCTATTCCATGGGTGGAGGCAGTCTCCTCGGAGCGGTGCGGCACAAGGGCTTTATTCCATGGGATGATGATGTGGATGTCATGATGCCCCGTCCCGATTACGATGCATTTATCCGCTATTGCTCGGAAAATGATGCCGGTTTTACGCTTCTTGATTATCTTCATACAGAGGGGTATGACGATCTTTTCGCGAAGATCTATGACCCGTCTACTAAGATGGTGGATGAGGCCATCAGCCTTCCCTATGATATAGGTATCTCCATTGATGTTTTCCCGCTAGACGGATTGGGAGACAGCGAAAAGGAAGCATTCAAGATCTTTAAGAAGACGACCTTTAAAAGAGAACTTCTCAATGCCACACGCTGGAAGAAGTATTTCAGAAGTAAAACACATAGTATCCTGGTGGAACCGGTACGTCTGGCGCTGTTCTGCATGAGCCGTTTTGCCAACCCGAGAAAACTGATCGAAAAGATCGATAAAGAGAACCTCAAGCATCCTTTCGAAGGTGCAAAATACGCCGGCTGCGTATGTGGTTCTTACCGTGAAGATGAGATCATGACCCAGGATACGTTTACGAATTATATTGAACTGGATTTTGAGGATCAGAAAGTGATGGGGATCAAGAACTATCATGACTACCTGACCAAGCATTATCGGAACTACATGGAATTGCCGCCGGAGAATAAGCGGGTCGCCCATCACACGACCAAGGCTTACCGCCGTTGATCCGGACATATGAGGATTAGAGAACGAGAATGAATGTAGCTGTGATTTTTGCCGGTGGAACCGGAAAAAGAATGAAGACCGTTTCGAAGCCCAAGCAGTTCCTGGAATTGCACGGGAAGCCGATCATTATCTATACGCTGGAGCATTTCGAGGCCCATGAAAATATAGATGGTATCGTGGTCGTCTGTGTTTCTGACTGGATCGACTATTGTAAGGAACTGATCGAACGCTTCCATATTTCCAAAGTGAAGGCCATCGTTCCCGGCGGAGAAACCGGAATGATGTCCCGTTTTAACGGAATTTCGAAGGCGGCGGAATTATTTCCGGAAGATACGGTCTGCCTGGTTCACGATGGTGTCCGCCCGCTGATCGATCAGGAAACGATCACGAAGAATATCGAGTCTGTCGAAAAGTTCGGTTCCGGTGTGACTGTCACTCCGGCGATCGAGACCATTGCGGTGACCGGTGAGGAGAATGCGGTCGGAAGGATCATCGACAGAGAAGAATGCCGTATGGTCAAAGCTCCCCAGTCGTTCCGTCTGGGCGAACTGGTAAAAGCCCATCAGGAAGCAATCGGCAAGGGCATGAAAGACTGTATCGATACAGCTTATCTTATGCAGCTTTCCGGCCATTCGATCCACGCTGTGGACGGCCCGTCGGAAAACATCAAGATCACGACTCCGTCGGATTATTTTACATTTCGCGCGTTAATGGATTTGAAAGAGAATCCGCATATGTTGGATGAGGAAGATGAATAAGGTTTTTACTGAAGATTATCAGAAGCTCTCAACGCTTTCTTTCATAGACTGGGAACAGTTCCGTAATTCCACCGTTCTGGTCACCGGTGCCACCGGCCTGATCGGTCTGAATCTGGTACGGGCATTTTCTTATGCTTCTGAGGCAAAAGCACTGTCGGCGAAGATCCTGGTGCTGGTAAGAAATACAGAAGCGGCAAAAGTGCTTTTTCCGTCGGAAAATGTCACTGTTCTTCCGTATGAATTAGGCACTTCTCCGGAGATTTCCGAGAAGGTGGATTATATCGTTCACCTGGCAAGCCCCACAAGTTCGAAATACTTTATGGAAAAGCCGGTGGATACGCTTCTTGCGAATATCGAGGGTACCAAGGCACTTCTGGAGTGGGCGAAGGAGCATCCGGTCAAGAAGTTTATCATGGTATCCACCATGGAAGTGTACGGTTTCCCGGAAAAGGGCCATAAAGTAACAGAAAAAGAAGTGGGCGGATTCCTGCCGCAGAACAGCCGCAACAGTTATCCGGTAGGAAAGATCGCGACGGAAGCGCTTTGCTACGGGTATTTTGCCCAGTACGGAGTCCCGACCGTCGTGCTTCGTGCGACCCAGACTTTCGGCCCGGGTGTCAAATATGACGATGGACGTGTATTTGCCCAGTTCATGCGCTGCGTCATGGAGAAGAAGGACATCGTACTTCGTTCTCTGGGGCTGACGGAGAGATGTTATCTTTATACGGCGGATGCGGTATCTGCCATTCTTTTGTGCCTGTTGAAAGGACAGAACGGGGAGGCCTATACTGTCGCCAATCCGGACACATACTGCTCGATCTCCGATATGGCAAAAGAAGTGGCCGATAAGCTTTCCGGCGGGGAGATCTCCGTGAAGTTTGATGTGGCTGAAGATATCACGAAACTTGGCTATGCGGAGACACTTTATATGGATCTGGATACAAGTAAGATCGAGGGTCTTGGCTGGAAAGCCCAGTATGGCCTGATGGAAATGTTCGAAAGAATGATGCGGGGTATGAAAGACGATGAGTAATGTTGCCGTACTGATGAGTACCTACAATGGTCAGACATATATCCGCGAGCAGATCGACTGCATCCTTTCGCAAAAGGATGTGGAGGTCCAGCTTTTTATCCGCGACGACGGCTCTTCCGATGACACGGTATCGATCGTAAAAGAGTATACGGAAAAGTACCCGAATGTGCATTTCTATCAGGGCGAGAACCTGGGCGTCGGTTCCAGTTTTATGGACCTTGCCTACCACGTGAATACAGATTATGACTACTATGCTTTTGCAGACCAGGATGATAACTGGCTTCCTGAAAAGCTTTCTACTGGGGTCGCAAAGCTTCAGGGCAAAGAAGGTCCGGTTCTTTACTGCTCGAATCAGATCCTGGTGGATAAAGACGAAACCCGTATGGGTATGCGGCATGAAAAGCCACTGGACTGTTCCTGGATGCAGATCATGTGCAATAACAAGATCTCCGGCTGTACGATGGTGTGGAACAAGGAGCTTCAGAAGATCCTGATCGAGCCTTCCCGCCGGCCGACACCTGAGCTTCTCCAGATCCGTATCCACGATGTATGGGTCGGTATGGTGGCCGCCACAGTCGGAAAGATCATCTACGATGAGAACGGGTATATTCTGTACCGCCAGCATGAGAATAATGTGGTCGGTGTCCGTGAGACCAGTCATCTGGAAGAATATAAGAAGAAGCTGAAGAAAAAGCACCTTCGCCGGGGAAGAAGTACACTGGCAGGAATGATCGCGAAAAATTACAGTGATCTTCTGGAGCCGGAGCTTTTGAAACGGCTGTCGAAATACGGAAATTACCGCCGGTCTCCGATCCGGCGGCTGGGTATGTTCGGGGAGAAAGAAATCTACAGGCACACAGGGGAAAGCGCGATGGCCTATCGCGCAAAAGTGCTTTTGGGGTTGTTCTAAGTGAAGATAGTACGCAAGAAATGTTGTCACGGAGAATGAGATGTTAATAGCGACCTGGATCATATTATTTATATTTGTTGTGCTTTCGTACTTCTACTACAAGAAGGACCTGACGGGCCCTCTGTTTTTGCTGTGCGCCGCCATGCTCCTTTGTTTTACGATCGTATGCATGAATTACGAAAACTGGGACATGCAGGTCCATGGATTCCGGTTCCTTACGACGATCACTTTCGTAGTGGCGATCGGTTCCTTTTTCATCGGAACGCTATGCAGCCGTGCGCTTTTGTCGTACCGGAAGAATCTTCTTTCCGATTCCCGGAAAGAGGGCATTATGGAAAGAACCTCCGGACAATATCCTTACCGGTTATTTGCCGCGTTGTCGCTGTTTTTCCTGATGGCCTATTGCTTCGTCAAATTCCAGGGAGTCAGCCTGAGTTCTTTTTCATCTTTCCGCGCATCTCTTCGAGAGATCTATTCGGCAGATAAGGAATATAACTTCTTTACCACACAGCTTTTCGAGATCCTTGTCGCCATCGGATATATCAGCATGCACCGGCTGGTCCTGGATAAATTCGTCCATAAAAAGAAGATCAACTTCATGGTGTTTGTTCCGCTGGGAAGCTTTATGATCTATGCGCTTTTATCTACAGACAGAAATATCCTGATCCGTTTCTTCCTGTTTGGTGTGTTGCTCTTTATGACGACCTACGAATGGAAAAAATCGGTCTTTGCCCGGAATAAGAAACTTCTGGTCAAAGTCGGCGCTATCGTTGCTGTATTCGCACTTGTTTTCTGGGCCTTTGGCCGTATGAAAAACTATAAATCCAACTTTGAGCGTTCCATTGGTATCTATGCGGGTTCCGGTCTTTATGCCTATAACCTGTGGCTGGAAGATTTCGATGAAGACTACACAGAGGGAAAACACAGCTTTTCCGTAGTGCAGAATACGCTTGCCGCAGTAGGGATCGGACAGGAGTCGGATGTCCCGCATAACTCCGAATACATTATCTACGAATCTCCGAACGGCTATACTTTTGCTACGAATATCTATTCCACCTTCCGTCCGTATTATCAGGACTTCGGTATGGCCGGTGTGGCTATTATCCCCGGACTGATGGGCGTTCTTTTTGAATTCCTGTACCTTCTGAATAAGAAGGACAAATTCGGATTCTGGTGGATCTTTTATACGTCTCATGTCTATCCGGTCGTGTACTATCCGATCCTGGAACAGTTCCTGAAACGGTTCCATTTCGGTCTGGTCTATGAGATCTGGTGGCTGGTGTTCTTTTACTTCCTGGTATATGCCAAGGAGGGCCTTTGGAGGGTCAAAGTTTCTGCCCAGCAGTAGGCTGAGTATTTCGATAAATGTGTATGAGGAGTTAGTATTGTGCCCAAAGATTTGAAGAAAAATTCAATTAAGAAAAATGTTTTCCTGTCCTTGTTCGTGCAGGTCATTTCTCTTGCGGTCAGCTTCATTTTGAACCTGATCGTTCCGAAGTTTATACCGGAGCTGGAATATGCCTACTGGCAGTCCTTTGTCCTTTATGCCGGCTATGTAGGCGTGCTGCATTTCGGACTTCTGGATGGTCTGGTACTTCGCTATTCCCAGTATGACTACGATCAGCTGGATAAGCCGCGGATCCGTTCCCAGTTCCGTGCTTTGCTTATCGGAAATGCGGTCATCACCATGACCACGATCCTCTTCGTGTCGATCTTTGTCGGGGGAGTCAACCGTCTCGTATTTATTCTGGTGGCTTTAAGTGTGCTTTCCAGAAATCTGTTTACATACACATCGTACATCTTCCAGATCACGAACCGCATCAATATCTACGCCAAACTCGTTATCTCCCAGAGAGTGTTCTTTGGTGTGTTTACCGTGCTGCTTCTGGTCTTCCATGTGGAGCAGTTCTACATGTACTGTATCGCAGATCTCTGCGCCGATTTCTTCGGTGTGCTGGTTGGTTTTTTATACAACCGGGACATGTATATCGGAAGTTCCATTGCCACGAAAGAAGCCATGTCCGAATTAAAGCTCAATGTCGGCTCCGGATGTATGCTTTTGGTGGCCAACTGGTCTTCGGCGCTTCTGATCAGCGGCGCCAAGATGATCATCCAGTGGCACTGGGGCGATATGGTATTTGGTAAGATCTCTTTTTCTTTCAGTATCTCGAATCTGTTCCTGGCATTCGTCACCGCCATCAGCGTAGTGCTTTTCCCGCAGCTGAAGCGTATGGAGAAGGATAAGCTTCCACAGCTTTACATGACGATCCGAAATGCCATTACACCGGTTTTGTTTCTGTCCCTGTGGTGCTACTATCCCGGCTGCCTGATACTGGAAAGATGGCTTCCGAAATATGTGGAGAGTCTTTCTTACCTGGGCATCATGATGCCGATCATTATCTATGCGTCCAAGGTCAGCCTCCTGACCAATAACTACCTGAAGGCATACCGGGCAGAGAAGAAGATGCTCCTGGTCAATGTGGTGGCCGTGGTATTATCCATGAGCTCTTTCCTTATTTCGGCATATGTGCTGGACAACATGAACCTGATGCTGTACTTCATCGTATTCTTCATCATGTTCCGTTCGGTCCTTTCGGAAATGATCGTGGCCAAGATCATCCGGGTGAACATCATTAAGGACTATATCATCGAGGCATTCATGACGATGGCGTTTATCCTTTGCGCCACACGGCTGAAATTCGTATATGGTTTTGCAGTATACGGAGCACTTTTGGTATTATATATTTACATCTATAGAAACAGTATCAAACAGCTTTTACAGAGAAAACCGAAAACAGTCAAAAATGAGGAGTGAAGTATGAAAGGTATTATTCTGGCCGGCGGCGCCGGTACGCGTCTTTATCCGCTCACGATGGTGACCAGTAAGCAGCTGCTTCCGGTCTACGATAAGCCGATGATCTATTATCCGCTGTCCACGCTGATGCTGGCGGGGATCAAGGATATCCTGATCATCAGTACCCCTGAGGATACACCGAGATTCGAATCTCTTCTTGGTGACGGTTCCCAGTATGGTATTTCACTTTCTTACTGTGTGCAGCCTTCTCCGGACGGACTGGCCCAGGCTTTTATTCTGGGTAAGGAGTTTATCGGAGACGATGCCTGCGCGATGGTGCTGGGCGATAATATTTTCTATGGAAACGGATTCAGCAAAGTCCTTCGTGCTTCTGTGGAAAATGCCGAGAAGAACGGAAGAGCCACAGTATTCGGTTACTATGTAAATGACCCGGAGCGTTTCGGCGTAGTGGCTTTCGATGAGAACGGTACAGTAACCAGTATCGAAGAAAAGCCGAAGGAGCCGAAGTCGAATTATGCGGTTACCGGTCTTTATTTCTATCCGGCCGGTGTTTCGGAAAAAGCACTGCAGGTGAAGCCTTCTGCCCGCGGGGAACTGGAGATCACCACGCTGAATGACATGTATTTGACAGATGCCCGTCTTGATGTACAATTACTGGGACGCGGTTTTGCATGGCTGGATACCGGTACGATGGATAGTCTTGTAGAGGCGGCGGACTTTGTCCAGATGATCTCCAAGCGCCAGGGTATCACGATTTCCGCTCCGGAAGAGATCGCGTATGTAAATAAGTGGATCAATAAAGAAGAACTGCTCGCTTCGGCGGAGCGCTACGGAAAATCTCCGTATGGTGCCCATCTGAAGTCGGTGGCAGAAGGAAAAGTAAGATATTAAGGAGAGATTACACATGAAAAAGTACTTGATCACCGGCTGCGCCGGATTCATCGGTTCCAACTTCGTATATTACATGCTGAATAAGTATGAGGATATCCTTCTGGTCAACCTGGATAAGCTGACCTATGCCGGAAACCTTGAAAACCTCAAGGACATCGAGAATGATAAGCGCCATGTCTTTGTTCATGGTGATATCTGCGATAAGGAACTGATCACAAAGCTTTTCGAACAGTATGATTTTGACTATGTTATTAACTTTGCGGCAGAAAGCCATGTTGACCGTTCGATCGCCAATCCGGAGATCTTCGTACAGACCAATGTGATGGGTACGGTAAATCTTCTGCAGCGTGCCAAGGAAGCCTGGTATGACGCGGAAAAGAAGACCTGGAAGGAAGGAAAGAAGTACATTCAGGTCAGCACCGATGAAGTATATGGTGCGCTGGGTGCAGACGGCTACTTCATGGAGACCACTCCGATCAATCCGCACAGCCCGTACAGTTCTTCCAAAGCTTCGGCCGACCATTTCGTCAAGGCTTTCCATGATACTTACGGTATGCCGATCAATATCACACGCTGCTCCAACAACTATGGTCCGTACCAGTTCCCGGAGAAGCTGATCCCGCTGATGATCAATAACGTAAAGCACCACAAGCAGCTGCCGGTATACGGTGACGGCATGCAGATCCGTGACTGGCTGTTTGTAGAAGACCACTGCAAGGCCATCGATATGGTAACCAACGACGGTAAGATCGGTGAGGTCTATAACGTCGGCGGCCATAACGAGCGTCCGAATATCTTTATCGTAAAGACGATCATCGAACAGCTCCACGACCGTCTGAAGGACGAGGGCATTTCCGAAGAACTGATCAAGCATGTAGAGGACCGTCTGGGTCACGACCGCCGTTATGGTATCGATCCCAGCAAGATCAAGGAAGATCTCGGCTGGTATCCGGAGACTCCATTTGAGGTGGGTATCGTGAAGACCATCGACTGGTATCTCGAGCATGAAGAGTGGATGGATCGTGTTACTTCCGGCGCGTACCAGAAGTACTATGATGACATGTACAGCAATAAGTGATTTTCAAACAGGTGAAGAGAATGAAGATTTTTGTTACCGGTGTCGGCGGCCAGCTGGGTCATGACGTTGTGAATGAATTAAGTAAGCGCGGTTACGAGGGGATCGGATCCGATATCCAGCCTCAGTATTCCGGTATTGCGGATGACAGCGCCGTTACAAAAGCACAGTATGTCCAGATGGATATTACAGATGCCTCCTCCGTGGAAAAGACGATCAAAGAGATCTGCCCGGATGTGATCATTCACTGTGCCGCCTGGACTGCAGTAGATGCGGCCGAGGACGAAGAAAATAAGGCGAAAGTTCACGCGATCAATGCAGTCGGTACCGAGAACATGGCCCGTGCCGCCAAAGCGGTAGATGCCAAGATGGTATATATCAGCACCGACTACGTCTTTGACGGACAGGGAGACCGTCCCTGGCTTCCGGATGACAAGTGCTATGCACCTTTGAATGTTTACGGCCAGAGCAAACTTGATGGTGAACTTGCTGTCAGCAGCATTCTGGAAAAGTATTTTATTGTCCGTATTGCCTGGGTATTCGGCCTGAACGGAAATAACTTCATCAAGACCATGATCAAAGTCGGAAAGAGCCACGACGAAGTCCGTGTGGTCAACGACCAGATCGGTACACCGACTTATACACTGGATCTTTCCCGTCTTCTGGTGGACATGGTGGAGACTGAAAAGTACGGCTACTATCACGCGACCAACAGTGAGTCGGAAGAAGGCGGTTATATTTCCTGGTATGATTTCTGCTGCGAGATCTATAAGCAGTGCGGTATGAGCACCAAGGTCACACCGGTCACTACCGCGGAATATGGTCTGAGTAAAGCAAAAAGACCGTTTAACAGCCGTCTGGATAAGAGTAAACTTACGGAAGCCGGCTTCACTCCGCTTCCCAGCTGGCAGGATGCCGTAGCACGTTATTTAAAGGAGATGCAGTAATATGGGACAGATCAAGATCGAGAAGAATCTGGATGGAATTGAAGGCCTTTGCCTGATCACACCTGCCGTTCACGGCGATTCTAGAGGCTATTTCATGGAGACCTATTCCCAGAGAGATATGGAAGAGGCCGGAATCAATATCGTGTTTGTTCAGGACAACCAGAGCATGAGTACCAAAGGCGTGCTCCGTGGCCTGCATTTCCAGAAGCAGTTCCCGCAGACCAAGCTGGTCCGCGTCATCAAGGGTGAAGTTTTTGATGTGGCTGTCGATCTTCGTCCGGGAAGTGCTACCTATGGTAAATGGCACGGTGAACTTCTTACTGAAGAGAATAAGAACCAGTTCCTTATCCCACGTGGATTTGCCCACGGTTTCGTAGTTCTTTCTGATACTGCCGAGTTCTGCTATAAGTGCGATGATTTCTATCATCCGAACGACGAGGGCGGACTTGCCTGGAATGATCCGAAGATCGGTATCGTATGGCCGCGTCTTTCCGGTGAATACAAGGGATCGGCTTCGGCAGAAGGCTACACCGTCGACGGCGTGGCGCTGAATCTGAGTGAAAAAGACCAGAAGTGGACCGGCATCGACAGTCTTTAAGATCTTTTTGATCCGGCCGGAATTAATTCTCCAGGAAGTGGAATCATGAGCGAAAAACAGGAAATGACCATTGAAGAGATCCGTCAAAAGCAGATGGCGATTACGGATTATATTGATTCTGTCTGTGAAAAGGCAGGACTTCGTTATTCCTTATCCTACGGCACGCTTTTAGGCGCGGTCCGTCATAAAGGTTTCATTCCCTGGGATGATGATCTGGATGTCATGATGGTCAGAAAAGACTATGAGGCATTTATCTCCGCCGTCAAAGCGGACAATAACCCGGATTTCCGTATCCTTTATCAGGAGAATACCTGGTTTCCCTGGGTGAAGATCATCGCGGCAGATACATATATCATCGAAAGAGATGATTACCATATCAAAGACTACGGCGTCTGGGTCGATGTTTTTCCTTACGATGAGGTACCGGATCCGGATACCAATGAAGCCGAACGCTTCCACAAAAAGTACAATACGCTTTTAAGAATGGCGAAGATCCGTGCCCTGGGCTACGAGAACGTAAAGAGAAGAAGCGCGGTCTCGGCTTTCCTCTTTGTCATCACACATACTTTGCTTCTTCCGCTTCCGTATAACTATCTTGGAAAGAAAGTCGATAAACTGGCGCAGAAGTATAACGGGAAAAATACAGGCTTCATTGCCTATTCCGGTTCCGAAACCGTAAAGCAGAAATCGATCCGTCCTGAGGTTTTCGAAGGTACCGTGAGACTTCCTTTTGAAGACCGCCAATACGCATGTATCAGCCGTTTCGATGAGTATCTGACCTCGATCTACGGGAACTATATGACCCCGCCTTCAAAAGAGAATCAAACGACTGATCATTCTTATCAGGCTTTTTTTCGATAAAAGTGCAACAGATTTAAAATTCGTCTCGTCCTTATATATTGTGAGGGTTTGGAAGTGATATTTTAGTCATTTGCAATCTCGTAAATTATGGAATAGTATATATAAGCACCATAATAACAATAAATCTTGTGGTTTTTTTTGGAGGAGAAGTAGAATGGAAAATCGTTCTGAAATCACGAATGTTGAACTGGAAAAAAGCAAAGTAATTATTTCCAAGATCAACGACTATTACTATAAGAAGATGGTAGGACAGACCCGTCTTGGCTGGTCGCTCCTGATTGCCATCATTTCCAATGGACATATTCTGTTGGAGTCTGTACCGGGTCTTGCTAAGACTACCGCGGCAAAAACACTTACGGATGCCGTGAATGGTAAGTTCTCCCGTATCCAGTGCACACCGGACCTTCTGCCGAGTGATATCATTGGTACACAGATCTTTAATTACACCACTAACACATTCGAGACCAAGCTTGGTCCTGTATATGCGAACTTTGTTCTCCTCGATGAGATCAACCGTTCCAGTGCAAAGACACAGAGTGCTATGCTGGAAGTCATGCAGGAGCATCAGACCACGATCGGCGGTTACAACTACGCCATGCCGAAGATCTTTACGGTTATTGCGACCCAGAACCCGATCGAGCAGGAAGGTACTTATCTCCTTTCCGAAGCCCAGCTTGACCGTTTCCTGATTAAGGAAAAGATCGATTACCCGAATAAGGACGAGGAATTCGAGATCCTGAACCGTATCGAGAAAGATGTATTCTCCAAGTCGGAAGCAGTCGTAGAACTCGAAGATGTATATTTCCTGCAGCAGATGGCTAAGAAAGTCTATCTGGATGATTCCATTAAGAAGTACATTATCGATATCGTCAGTGCAACAAGAAAGCCGGCCGAAGTCATCGGCAAGGATCTGGCGGAATACATCACACTTGGTTCCAGTACCCGTGGTTGTATCTCCCTCATGGAAGTTTCCAAGGCGGTTGCTCTCATTAACGGCAGAAGCTATGTCACACCGGATGACGTTAAGACACTGATCCACAGTGTTCTGCGTCACCGTATTTCCCTGAACTTTGCCGCTGTGGCTGATGGCGTCACAGAAGAGCAGATCATTGACAGAATCGTAGGAGCTATTGCCACACCATGATCTTGGATTATATTACTAAAATCCGAGCCAATATCTCGATTCATACGAATATCAAGGCAACCAGCATCCTGGACGGATCGTATAAATCTGTGTTCATGGGCCGAAGCCTGAATTTCGAGGACCTTCGAGAGTATATCCCGGGTGATAATATCCGTGATATCGACTGGAAAGCCTCTTCGCGAAGCCGTATGCTTCTCGTTAAGCGCTATGTGGCGGAAAAGAAGCATAACTTCATGATCGTGTTCGATACCGGCGCGAAGATGAATGCCCAGACAAGTTCGAAGGAAGAAAAGAGGGATGTGGCGATCTATACGGCCGGAACCCTGGCCTATCTTGCCTATTCCAACGGAGATTTTGTTGGTTCGATGTATAACATTGACGGGAAGCTTCGGTTTTTCCCGCTTCGGACACGCCTTTACGATATCGAGCATTTTCTGGCCGCCTATGATAAGGACGTACAGAAGTCGAAGAAGTCGGATCTGAATAAGACTCTGGAGTATCTGATGAAGAACTTCCGGAGAAAAATGGTGGTGTTCGTGATCACGGATCAGAAGGGAACATCGACTGTGTCACAGCAGGTCTTAAAGAAGCTGAAGTGTCAGCACGATATCCTTTTCATCCATATTAACGATATCGACCTTTCCGGTGATCATTCCTTCCGTGTTGAGAAGGAACGGTATCTGCCGCGTTTCTTAACAGAAGATAAGAAGCTGCAGAAGATGGAAAAAGAGATGAAAGAAAAAATGCTGAAGGAAAACGAGAAAATGCTGATGCATCATGCAATCCTTTCTACGGAGCTCTCCAGCAAGGAGGAGGTAACAAATGGAATCACTGATCTTCTTCAAAGACACCGATTTGCCAATATCCGTTGATCTCCAGGATCCGTATTCCTATAACCTCCGCTTATTTATCATCATAAGCGCGATAACAGTCGCTTCCATCATCGCACTGATTGCGGTTTTTCTGATCCGCAAGAAGATGAAGCCTGCTGTTAAGAAGGTAGAGAAGATCCCGGTCTTTAAGCCGAAAGCTCCGGCAGAAGCCCAGAAGGAGTATCTGGCGAAGATCGATGCAATTGAACAGAAATACAAAAACGGCACCTTTGATGTGCGTACGACACATCTTGAGCTGTCTGCCGTTGTGCGTATGTTTGTACATGACGTAACGGGAATCGAAGCGCAGAATTTCTCTTTGAATGAACTGAAAGAGAAGAACGTCTATCAGATCAGTGGTCTGATCGAGGAGTTCTATGCGCCTGAGTTCGCGCAGCGTACGGATAAAGAGACGATGGATTCGATCTCGGATGCAAGGAAGGTGATCTTAACATGGAAATAATGAATCCATATACGATCTATATCGGCATCCCGGTGGTCGTAGTTCTTGCCCTCATTACGTTCGGCTTCAGAAAGAAGTTTAAAGACGGACGCCGAGTGGCCAATACAGAAGATATCGAGAAGACGAAATACTTCAGAAGAAGACTTATGGAATACCGCATCTTCAGCGTGACGGTAATCGTCAGCCTGGTTCTGGCCTTGTCGATCCTGATGTGCCTTCTGGCCCGTCCGTTCCGCTCCAAGCAGAATATTACGGAGATCCATAACCGTGATATCTTCCTCTGTCTGGATACCTCCGGATCCATGTTTGAAGTAGACCTGGAAGTTTGCGAAAGACTGAAGGATTTTGTTATGGGGCTTCAGGGTGAGCGCTTTGGTATTACGATCTTTAACTGTCAGACAGTTACACTGGTTCCGCTGACTACAGATTATGAGTATATCATCGAAGTTCTCGATCAGATCGAGGAAGCCTGCCGGATCGCGATCGATGTATTGGAAAACGGCAACTATTACGACAGTGAGGAGTATGCCAAGTACCAGTACATTATCGATGGTACCATCACATATGACTATGAATCCGGTTCTTCTTTGATCGGTGACGGTCTGGCCTCGACAGTATTTCAGTTCCCGGGTGTTAAGGATGATGATTCCCGTACCCGTGTTATCCTTCTTGCCACGGATAATGAACTGTGGGGCGAGCCTTTCGTTCAGCTGGATGAGGCAGCCGCGATCTGTAAGAAGTACGATGTAAAGGTATTTGCCGCGGCACCGGAATATGTGGTCGATTACGAAGGCTACAAGGCGGCGGTCGAGAGCACAGGCGGAAAACTTTTCACCCTTGCCTCGAAGACCATGGCAAAAGACATTATTAAAGAAGTTGAGAAGACGGAGACTTCTGTGATCTATAAGAGTGAAGTCCAGATCACGGAGTTCCCGGAAAAACTGGTTGGCGGTGTGACCATCGCACTGCTGATCTATTTTGCAGCAAGTAGAAGGATCAAGTTATGAAGATACATCCGATTATCCCAATCTGGCTCATGGCAGTCATTTGCGTGGGCATGCTGGTGATGAAGCGTAAAGGAATCTGGAATTATATCCGTCAGATCCTGATCGTGGCACTTCTTTTTACCATCAATCTTCGTATTATGGTCTTTTCCCACGATGTGCCGAAAACGGTATTGAATGTTGACGTTCTTCTGGTCGTAGATGACTCTATGAGTATGCTGGCCGAAGATTTTGACGGAGAAGGCCGACGGCTCGATGCGGTAAAGGAAGACTGCGAGTATATCATGGATAAAATGGACGGCTGCCAGTTCTCTCTGATCTCTTTTGGTAACTATGCGTACCGCCTGGCTCCGTTTACCAGTGACAAAGATATTGTTCTTACGGCTCTGGAGCATTTGGAAGGCCAGACACAGTACTATGCACAGGGTACTTCATTAAATCTGCCCTTCCCGGTAATGCTGGATGCATTAAGATCGAATCAGGAACGGGACGAAGAGCGAGTCCAAATCGTCTTCTTTTTTAGTGATGGTGAAATCACGAGTAAAAACGAGAAGCTGGGATCCTATGCCGATGCCGAGGAATACATTGTTACCGGCGCGGTTCTGGGTTACGGCACCGAGGAAGGCGGTCGAATGAAAGTGTTAAGTTACGAGGGCGACTACGGTGAGCGCTTCTATATGAAGACCCGTGGTGCAGACGGCTATACGGATTATGCTCTTTCCAAGATCGATGAGGACAATCTGCAGGCCATCGCGGATGATCTGGGTGTGGAATATTATCACATCGAGACACCTACGGACATGCGGGATATTGTTTCCGGAATTATGGATGAGCTGGACGAGTATGCCACATCAGGTGAAAGCGGGACAGAAGGATATTCCGAGACCTACTACTGGTTTGCGATTCCGCTGGTGGCCCTTCTGGTCTATGACCTGATCTACTATAAGAGGAGATTACGTGAATGAAAAAGAATATTATTATCATTTGTTATTCCGTTGTCCTGGTTGTTCTTTTCAAACTGGCTTTTACATTCGGATACAATGAGTGGGTCATTTCAAAATATGAAGAAGAGGATTACTCCGAAAACTTCTCCCTTCTGGAAATGTTTAATGTGAATGAGCCGTACATCGTTTACTACAACAACGGTAACGTCATGTACCAGCGTAAGGACTATGAAGCTGCCATCGACTACTATGAGACAGCACTGGCTAATAATCCGCCGGAAGGAAAAGAATGTCCGATCCGTATCAATCTGGCTCTGGCAAAACTGGCTCTTCTGGAAGATGACTGGCTTTCTGAAGAAAAGATCGAGGATTCCATCGAGCTTTTGGAAGAATGCCTGGATATTCTTTCTGAGGACGGATGCGCCACTGAAGATGGAGATGGTCATGACAACCGTGCCCAGCGTCTCTATGACGAGATCAAGGAACTTCTTGATCAGGCAGAACAGGAACAGCAGCAGCAGGAAGAATCCAAGCAGCAGGAATCCCAGCAGAATTCTGACGATTCCAACAATTCGGATTCTTCGAATAACTCTGACCAGTCTAATAATTCCGATGAGACTTCGGAAGGCTCTGACGGTTCCGGCAACAGTGATGATGAAGAATCCAAGAGAGCTTCGGAGTCCGAAAGAGAAGCTTCGGAAAGTCAGCGTCAGGATGAGATCGAGTCGGAAATGTCCCAGCGTATGGACAAGTCCAACGATCAGCGTCAGGAAGAAAGAAAGCAAAATATCCAGCAGGGCGAGGAATGGAACTGGAATTATGATGACCAGGAAGTATGGTAATTTCCCTGTTGCGTTTTTGAGAGCATTGGATTATCATCTTAACAGTGTATCCTTTAAGTCTGTTCCAGAGAGAGCAGGAAGGTCATGTGTGTAAGATTATTTCTTCCGAAGAAGGGACGCCTTCTTTAGAACCCATATATTGCAGCATAACGGCTTTTAGGATACCGGAAGGTAGCTTGAAAGCCGTTTTTTATTGGCTTTCTTTTGCAAGGAAGGAGTGGTGATTTGTGAAGGAATTTCATGAGAAGACAGTCCTTATGGATGAGCAGGGCATTTCCAGAGCGATTATTCGTATTGCCCATGAGATCATCGAAAAGAACAAGGGACTGGAGAATGTTGCACTGATCGGCATCCAAAGAAGAGGTGTCCCCATGGCGGACCGTATTGCGAAGATCCTCGAAGAGGTGGAAGGCAAAAAGCCGGATGTAGGTATCCTGGATATTACTTTTTACCGTGATGATCTAAGCACTCTGGCAGCGCACCCGGTAGTGAACGGAACGGCACTGCATTTTAATATCAATGACAAGAAAATCGTCTTGGTCGATGATGTCCTTTTTACCGGAAGAACGGTACGGGCGGCGATCGAGGCGATTTTTGATATGGGAAGACCGGCCTGCATCCAGCTGGCCACACTGGTGGATCGAGGCCACAGACAGCTTCCGATCCGCTCGGATTATGTCGGAAAGAACGTACCGACCTCGACCAACGAGATGGTTCAGGTCATGTTCTCGGAGATCGACGGATGCGATAAAGTGGTACTTTGCGAAGAGGTGAAACATGGGACTGAAGAATAAAGACCTGCTTGGATTGAAGCAGCTTACGGCGGAAGAGATCATGGAGATACTCGATACCGCCAAAATGATGAAGATGGTACTGACTTCCGGAAACAAGAAGACATCCCACCTTCAGGGAAAATCGGTAGTAACGCTCTTTTATGAGAACAGCACCAGAACCCGCCTTTCTTTCGAACTGGCTTCCAAATACATGGGTTCTGCCAGCGCGAATATTTCTACTTCCGGAAGTTCTGTAAATAAGGGCGAATCTCTTCTTGATACCGCCAGAACCATCGACATGATGGCAACAGACATCATCATCATGCGCCACAGCCAGTCCGGTGCGCCGCACTATCTGGCCCCGCGTGTCAAAGCGTCGATCGTAAATGCCGGTGATGGTATGAATGAACATCCGACCCAGGCTCTTCTGGATATGTTTACTCTCTATGAAAAATACGGCCATATCGATGGCCTGAAAGTCGCCATCTGCGGTGACTTGTATCACAGCCGCGTTGTTCGAAGCAACGTGATCGGACTTACCAAACTCGGTGCAACGGTGAGTGTTGCAGGACCGAGGACAATGGTTCCTGTCGGACTTGATCAGATGGGTTGTACCGTCTGCCGGTCTGTTTCAGAAGCCGTGAAAGATGCCGATGCGGTTATGGGCCTCCGCGTACAGCTGGAGCGCCAGCAGAAGTCTCTGTTCCCTTCGGTTGCGGAATATTCCAGATTCTATTCTATCTCCGAGGATGTTCTGAAGCTCGCAAAGCCGGGTGCGTATCTGCTTCATCCGGGTCCGTGTAATCACGGTGTAGAACTTCCGACATGTGTATATGACTGTGACCAGTCTGTGATCAATGAACAGGTTACGAATGGTGTCGCAGTTCGAATGGCAGTTTTATACTTACTGATGGCAAGGAGAAACCAGAATGAACAGAATTGAGATTAAGAATGTAAAGAAGTTTGATACCGATGAAAAGGTATCGATCTATATCGAAAACGGAGTCTTTGTGGACAGCTTGTCTTCTGAGGCCGAGAAAGTGATCGATGGAGAAGGACTGACCGTATTTCCGGGACTTGTGGATATGCACTGTCATCTTCGTGAACCGGGCTTTGAATACAGAGAAGACATCAAGACCGGTACCGCAAGTGCCGCCAAAGGCGGATTTTCCAGTGTGTGCTGCATGCCGAACACCAATCCGGTATGCGATAACGCAGCGGTTGTGGAAGGCATTTTGAGAAAGGCGGAACTGGTCGGTTCCTGTAATGTATTCCCCATTGGTGCAGCAAGTAAAGGCCTGGCCGGAAAAGAGATCTCCGAAATGGGATTGATGAAGGAAGCCGGAATCGTTGCGGTATCCGATGACGGAAAGCCGATCGCCACTGCCAATCTTCTGAAAAAGGTCCTGGAGTATGCTTCTGACTTTGACATCCCGGTATTAAATCACTGTGAGGAAATGTCGATCTCGGAAGGCGCTATGAACGAAGGCGCCATCTCCACCTCTCTGGGTCTTCGCGGAATCCCGGCTATTGCCGAGGAAATCATGATCTCAAGAGATATCCAGACAGCAGAGTATCTGGATATGCCGATCCATATCTGCCATGTCAGTACGGCAAAAGGAATCGACATCATCCGTCAGGCGAAAAAGCGTGGCGTGAAAGTCACCTGTGAGACCTGCCCGCATTACTTCTCCCTGACAGAAGAAGCCTGCATCAACTACGATACGAACTTTAAGATGAATCCGCCGCTTCGTACAGAAAAAGACCGGCTGGCTGTTATCGAAGGCCTGAAAGACGGTACGATCGACTGCATCGTGACCGATCACGCACCGCATCACATCGATGAAAAGGATATCGAATTCTCCCTGGCCAATAATGGTATCATCGGATTTGAAACTGCCTTTGCAGTCGGATATACTTATCTGGTGAAGCCCGGCTATCTGACTCTTGCTGAACTTACGGAAAAGATGACGGTAAATCCGTCTAAGATCTTAAAGCTCGGAAGAGGCACTCTGGATACCGGCATGCCGGCAGATCTGATGCTGGCAGATCTTGGTGCTTCCTTCGTCTACACAAAGGAAGAGATCTTAAGTAAAGCTACGAACTCGCCTTATATCGGAAATACACTGGACGGACGGGTCAAGCTTACGATTACAGGAGGAAAAATCACTTATGATGAACTTTGCTGACAGACTTCTTGACCGGATCAGTGCGTGCCAGAACCCGACCGTAATGGGTCTGGATCCGAAACTGGATTATCTTCCGGAAGAAATGCTTTCTCAGTTTAAGGGAAAGAGCGGAGATCCGAAAGAGGATACCGCCGAGGCGATATTTGAATATAACCGGCTCCTGATCGATGCCGTATACGATCTGATCCCGGCCATCAAGCCGCAGTTCGCTTACTATGAGATGTACGGTCTTTGCGGTCTTTCCGCGCTCCGTAAGACCATTTCCTACGCCAAAGAAAAGGGTATGCTGATCATCGCGGATGCCAAGAGAAATGATATCGGCACCACCGCAACTGCGTATGCCAATGCGATCATCGGTGAAACCAAGGTGATCGACGAAAGCTCTGCCGCCATGTTTGATTGCGATTGCGTAACCGTCAACGGATACCTGGGAATCGACGGCATCAAGCCTTTCCTGGATGTGGCAAAAGAAAAAGGCAAGGGACTGTTTATTCTGGTCCGCACATCCAACCCTTCCGCCGGAGATCTTCAGGATCTGAAGCTGGAAGACGGACGCCTGGTATTTGAGGCGATGGCCGAGCATGTTGAGAACTGGGGTAAGGACCTCATCGGTGAATCCGGATTCAGTTCGGTTGGTGCCGTAGTTGGCGCGACATGGCCGGAGCAGGCAGTAAAAGCCAGAAGCATCATGCCTCATGCTTTGATCCTGGTGCCGGGCTATGGTGCACAGGGCGGTTCCGGTAAAGATGCGGTTGCTTCCTTTGTCAATGGAAAGGGCGGTATCGTAAATGCATCCCGCTCCCTGATGTGTGCCTGGAAGAAGAGAGAAGATATCGCTCCGATGGAAGTGACGGATATGGTCGGTCCTTCCGGTGAAAAGCTTCTCGGCTTCCAGAAAGCCACCCGTGAGGAAGCGATGCGCATGCGCGATGATCTGAACGCTGCACTGGCATCTGTTTGAGAAAAGGATTCCGGAACATGAAAAACGAGTATTCCATTACATTAGTGAATAAAGAGGTGTTGGGTCCCGCTTGCGCGGTCCTGACCTTTTCCTGCCCGGAAATCGCCGGTACCGGCCGGCCCGGACAGTTCATCAATCTGTCCTGTGATCATTTCCTGAAGCGTCCTTTCGGCATCATGTGCACAGATCAAGAAAAGGGAACCTTTTCGATCGGCGTACGAAAGGTCGGTAAGGGCACAGACATGATCCTGAAAGCAGAGGAAGGGGATACGTTTACAGTCTTAGGTCCCCTGGGAAACGGTTTCGATTTTTCTGACGTGAAGAACCTGCTTCTGATCGGCGGCGGAACCGGTATTTTTCCGATCTTCTTTGCCGCACAATATGCGAAAGATCAGGGCATTCCCTGTAAAGTCGTAAACGGCTACAGAAGTAAAAGTGATGCCTTCCTCTATGACCGGTTCTCCTGCACCTGCAGTGATTTTCAATGCACCACGGATGCCGGAGACTTAGGAACCAAGGGAAATGTTATGGCGTATCTGGAGACTATGGATGAATCTGCCCTTTCAGATACCACAGTCATGGTCGTCGGCCCCGGCATTATGATGCGCAAAGTATCTGAGTGGGCGCAGGCAAAAGGACTTTCCTGCTATGTTTCGCTGGAACAGAGAATGGCCTGCGGAATCGGCGCCTGTCTGGTCTGCGTCTGTAAGATCAAGGCGGAGCAGGAGGGCAAAGAGTTCGTCCATAAGCGCTGCTGCAAAGACGGTCCGGTATTTAAAGCCGAGGAGGTGATCTGGTGAGTATTTCTGTAAAAGTAGGCGAGGTTGCCTTGAAAAACCCGGTCATTCTGGCTTCCGGCACATGCGGCTTCGGAAGAGAACTTGCTGAATATATGGATCTTTCCAAGTTGGGCGCACTGTCTTCAAAAGGCTTAACACTTCTTCCCCGTGACGGAAATCAGGGTGTGCGTGTGGCCGAGACGCCCTCCGGTATGCTCAACTGCGTCGGACTTCAAAATCCCGGCGTGGATGCGTTTTTAGAGACGGAACTGGATTATATGGTAGATTCCGGTGCCGGAGTAGTGGTCAATGTGGCCGGCCATTCGAACGAAGACTACATTGCCATGGTGGAAAAACTCGATCCGTATAAAGAAAAGATCGATGCACTGGAACTGAATTTTTCCTGCCCGAACGTAAAAGAAGGCTGCATGGTCATCGGTTCTTCTCCGAAGGCGATCGAGGCTCTCGTCAGTGACCTTCGAAAGAGAACCACACTTCCGCTTTGGATCAAGCTTACCCCGAATGTCACTTCCATTGCGGAGACGGCAAAGGGTGCCGAAGCCGGCGGTGCGGACGCTGTCGTCGCGATCAACACCATGCTCGGTATGGCCATTGATATCCGTACAAGAAGACCGCTTTTGCATAATAATACCGGCGGATTGTCCGGTCCCTGCGTAAAGCCGGTTGCGCTTCGTATGGTTCATGATATCTATTCTGCCGTAAAGATCCCGGTTGTAGGATGCGGCGGGGCAAGTACGTATGAAGATGTTCTGGAGTTTATGATCGCCGGCGCTTCTGCTGTCGAGCTTGGCACGATCTCACTGGTCCACCCGACAAGACCTGTGGAGATCGTTGAAGATCTGGAAAAATATTGTCAGGATAACGGTATCGAAGAGCTGTCCTCTTTGACCGGAACATTAGAACTTTGGAGGTAATTGTCTATATGAAAACCATTGCGGATTATTTATTTGCCACCCATGCACTTCGTGTCAGTGATCCGGAGAAGCCGTTCTGGTACGCTTCCGGTACTCTCGGCCCTTTCTATGTTAATACCCATTTTCTGATCGAGTCTGAAGAGAAAGCCAATGAGCTTCTTGAAAAGATCGAAAAGGCGGCTGCCGGTAACCGTGAACTGTTCCTTCAGTCGATCCTGGATTTTGTGAAGACACAGTATGAGACTTCCGAGTCGTATAAGATGGTCATTGACCTGATCGTGGAAAAAGCCAAGGAACTGTCCTTTGACTTCATCTCCGGTGGTGAGCGCCGTGACTTTTTCTTCTCCCTGATGCCGGCATATCTCCTTGGAAAGCCGCATTTGAGCATTTTCAAAGATGGTGAGACCTGGTTCTCGGAAGAAGTTTCCGGAAAAGCAGTCAAGGTCGAAGGAGACGTTCTCTCCGGTAAGACATCGCTGCACATTGCGGACCTGATCACTGAAGCATCCAGCTATACCAACGCATGGATCCCGTCGATCCGCGGCGTAGGTGCGGCCATCAACGATACGATTGCGGTTATCGACCGTCTGCAGGGTGGACGTGAGAACCTTGCCAAGGAAGGCGTTAATATGTACACCTTCGCCAAGATCGAACTGCCTCTCTTTGATGAAGCGGTAGAGAAGGGTATTCTCACATCTGCACAGAGAGATATGGTGGCACATTTCATGGAAAGCCCCATCGGCTATATGAAGGCTTTCCTGGAAGCCCATCCGGACTTTATCGATTCCCAGATCGCTCTTGGCGGAAAGCCGAAGCAGCGTGCGGAAATGGCGATCTCCCGCGGTTATGTACCGGGAAGAAACTGAGCATATTCATCTATGCAAAAAGCACGTGTCCGTGAATATATCACATCGAATCTCCGTATTCCGGTAACCATTACCTACGGAAAACGAAGACGCCTGAAGATCACATTAGACGAGACAGGGAAGGTGCTGGCCTATGCGCCGCTTTCCCTGTCTCTTCGTGATATTGAGCGCTTTGTGGAAGGAAACACGGAGTGGATCGAAAAGCACCGGCAAAAGCTGTCGGAAAAGATCCCGCTTACTCCGATCGATCCCCTGGAGCAGAAACGGAAGGCAAGGATCATAAAAGCCCGCGCCAGTGCATTTCTAGCCGTATACGACGGAAAAAAGCCGTCAAGGATCTTCGTGCGGAATATGACCTCCCGATGGGGTTCTTGCTCCAGTAACGGGAATATCTCTTTAAGTGTCTATCTTCTGGATGTGGAGCCGGAACTTTTTGATTATGTTCTGATCCATGAATTATCCCATTTGTATCACATGAATCATTCCGCCGCGTTCTGGGCGCAGGTCTCGAAGTACTGTCCCGATTACAAGGAGTGCAGAAAGAAATTGCGGATCTATCAGATCCCGAAGAAATAAACTTCAGGAAAGTTTATACTTTTTTAACAGAAGTCTCATCATCCATTGAATTCTTCCCTGAATTCTCAATGCTAGAATGAAAACAGAATATCAATCTTTTTTCGTGCATGGAAGGGAGGCGGATTTATGGATCGTTATTTTCCCAAACGTATATTTGCAGTATGTATATCCATCGTTATGGCTTTGAGTCTATGTGCATGTGGAAACAATTCAAAGTCAGAGACATCTGAAACTTTGGCTTCTTCAGTAACCGAAAGTTCGGAAATGACTGTCCTGCCAACGACAGCGCCGCCGCTTCCTGAGAAGGAAGAAGTGCTGAAACAGGCTCCGGAAGCCTATCTGGATGCGATCCTGATTCAGATCAATCCTTCGTTTTTACTGTATGTAAATGAATTCGGCGAAGTGATCAAAGGGGAAGCGTTGAACGAAGACGCGAAGAGCCTGATGCCACAGGTTGCGCTGGACGGAAGAAATGTGAATGATGCACTGACGGATATCGTCAACGCCAGTGTAAATGACGGCTTCCTGAAAGACGGCGGTACCGTAAATATCACCATGATGGAGAGTTTCAGAAGTGAGTCGGATGCCGGTGAGCAGATGAAGAATCTGGAAAGTGTCGTGGTCGCTGTCGGTCAGGAACGGAATATCGAAATTACCCCTGCGACAAAAATCGCCGATGATGTCCAGTATGCCCAGGATCAGCCCGGTCCGGGCGAGCCGGGTGATCCAAACCAGCCGGGAGATCCCAATCCACCGGATCCGAACCAGCCGGGTGACCCGAATCAGCCGGGTGATCCCAACCAGCCGGGCGACCCGAATCCGCCGGATCCGAATGCCAACCCGGATCAGCCGGGACAAAATGATCCGAATCCGCCTCCGGAAAAGGATGATCATGATGATCATGGCGGAAACGGTGGCGGCGGAAAAGAGGAAGGCTGTCCGGTATGTCAGGGCAGTGGTGTATGTGTCAGATGTAATCGTACCGGATACACGGAATGCGGACGCTGTCATGGGTCCGGAGAAGTCGACTGTCATAACTGTAATGACGGATATGATCCGAATCCTTGTCCCTGCGGCGGAGATGGATTATGTTACCGTTGTTCGGGTACAGGTACATTTGAAGATAAGACCTGTGATGTCTGTGACGGAAACGGGAAATGTAAAGAGTGCGGCGGCGTAGGCAGAAGGACATGTAACTTCTGCAGCGGTTCCGGAATTATTCCCTGTGATGAATGTAAGGGAAGCGGAAAAGAAGAGTGCCAGGGATGTCATGGAACACTTGTTTGTGAAGCCTGTGACGGCACCGGCAAGAATCTTCATAAGAACGGATAAGCACATCAAACAGGGGCCGGACGATTATTTTCCTTTATAAGTGAATCCTTTTTCAGGCGGTTGAATAAAAAAGCACAATTCGATATACTGAAATAGTTGAATTTCAATAGATTTGACGGTAATTCTGAAATCGAGGATCGCTAACTATGAAGAACATTCCCTTATATGAAGTACGGCATATCGAAGATCTTCGTGACATGCTCAAGCAGAGTGTTGAGCTGTACGGAGATCTTCCTCTTTTTTACTATAAGAAAGTCAAGGGTGGACAATACGAGTATTACACGTTCAACGAGTATAACAAAGCTGTCCAGGCCATGGGAACAGGCCTTTCCCATCTTTGCGGACTGGGTTCCCGTATTGCGATCCTGGCGGAGACCAGATATGAGTGGTATGTCTCCTATCTGGCCACCACGAATGGAACCGGAATCGTAGTGCCTCTGGATAAGGAGCTTCCTCCGGAAGAAGTGGCCAGCTGCCTGAACCGTGCCGAGGTTACCTGCCTGATCTATTCGTCTTCCAAACAGAAGGTCGTCGATGAGATCCGGGATCAGATCCCGACCGTAAAGACCTTTATCTGCATGGATAAGACGGAGAAAGAGAATACACACTATTTCTACGACGTACTTAATGACGGTCAGAAGAAACTGGATGAGGGAGACCGCCTTTTCCTGGATGCGCCGATCGATAGAGAAGCCATGACGATCCTTCTTTTTACCAGTGGTACCACAGATCAGAGTAAGGCGGTTATGCTTTGCCAGAAAAACGTCTGCAAGAACCTGGAAGGCATGTGCTCCATGCTGTATATCGATCAGAATGATATGTTCCTTTCTGTCCTTCCTTTGCATCACACCTACGAGTGTACCTGCGGATTCCTCTGCCAGGTTTATCGTGGTTCACATATCGCCATTTGTGAAGGACTTCGTTATATCGTTCCGAATATGCAGGAGTCCCACGTATCCATTATTCTGGTCGTGCCGCTGATGCTGGAAAAATTCCATAAGAGCATTATGGCTAAGGCAAAGGCTACGAAGAAGATGGCCAGAAAATTCGAATTCGGTAGAAAACTCTGCCGTTTCCTTCTGTTCTTCGGTATCGATAAGAGAAGAAAGATCTTTAAGCAGGTCCATGAGACCTTTGGCGGCAACCTCCGTATGATCATTTCCGGCGGTGCGCCGATCGATCCGCAGATCATGCAGGATATGCAGGATATGGGTTTCGGCTGCGTTCAGGGATATGGTCTGACTGAATGTGCGCCGATCCTGGCTTTGAACCGTGACTGTGACTTCAATAACCGGGCTGCCGGTCTTCCGCTTCCGGATGTGGATGTGCAGGTCATTGATAAAGATGAAAACGGCATTGGTGAGTTTATTGCCAAGGGCGATAACGTCATGATGGGTTACTATAAGAATGAAGCCGCGACCAAGGAAGCACTGGATGAAAAGGGTTATTACCACACCGGTGACCTGGGTTATATCGATAAAGACGGATTCTGTATCATTACCGGCAGAAAGAAGAACGTGATTATCGCAAAGAACGGTAAGAACGTATTCCCGGAAGAGATCGAGACCCAGCTTTGCATGTCGGATCTGGTGGAAGAATGTCTGGTTTCCGGCGAAGAAGAAAATGATGATATCATCCTGACCTGTACTGTCTTCCCGAACATGGAAGAAGTGAAAAAGGTCCTGGGCAATAATCCGGATGACGATGCGGTTCAGAAACTCATCGAAGATGAAGTGGCGAAGGTCAACAAAAATCTGGTGAACTATAAGCATATCAAGCGTGTCGTTCTTAGAGACACCGAATTTGATAAGACCACCAGTAAGAAGATCCGCAGAAAGTATAAGTCCTAAGACGGATAAAAGAGAATCAGATTAGATCAGGGGGCAGTTTTCATGCTATCAGATGTAAGCATAAGCAGGATCCTCACCGCTGCGCTAAGTCACGGCGGTGACTTTTCCGAGGTGTATATTGAGCGGAGTAAATCCTCTTCCATTTCGCTTTTAAACGGTGTGGTAGAAGGAACTTCCTCCAATCTTATATCCGGTATCGGTATCCGGATCCTGGAAGGGGACAAGTGTGTCTATGTATATTCCAATGATCTTCAGAATGAGGAGAAGCTGATCCGGATGGCTAAAGAAGCATCCGCTTCTCTTGCTGAAGTACCGGGTGGACGCACGATCTACCTGAAACCGGTGATCAACTACACATCACAGAAGTGTGAGATCCATCCGACATCGGTATCCAAGGCCGAGAAGATCCTGAAATTAAGAAAAGCGGCAGAGACAGCGTCTAATTATTCATCTCTGATCACCCAGACATCCGCCAGTACTGCGGATGTGGAAAAAGATGTGTGGATCGCCAATTCCGACGGACTGTATGTTCAGGATACGCGCTGCCGTACCCGTCTGATGATCCAGGCGATCGCCAGTTCCGGAAATAACAAGGAATACGGGTATTTCGGCCCCGGTTCCGGCGAAGGCTATGAGTTCTTTGAAAGATATGATCTGGATGCTTCCGCCAGGGAAGCGGCCCGGATCGCGGCAACGATGATCGATGCGAAACCCTGTCCTTCCGGAAAAATGCCGGTTGTTCTCGGGAACGGTTTTGGCGGAGTCATTTTCC
>CADBGD010000007.1 GCA_902794115.1 Oscillospiraceae bacterium | reverse complement strand
CGGTAATACGCATAGGAGCAAAGATCGATCGTATAATCCTTATCATTCGTTTTCGATAAAGGCTTGACCCAGCTCGTTTCAATACGGTCTCCTCTGGAAACCGAAGAAAGCACGCCGATCAGTCTAAGAAGTGTCTCGTTATTCTTCGAACGGATCTTCCTGTTTGCCAGATTCTGATCATCCCCGGAGAAAAACACTTCGTCATCCGCGTCGCCATCCAGACGGTTCACCGGAATATCCACAGTGACAAAGCAGGTCTGTCCTCCCAGATCCCATAAGATAAAGTCGATCATTTCAGCGGCAGAAAGAGACTGGGTATCTTCCACGATCTCATTTTCCGATACACGATGGCGGACGACCTCCAAGGAGAGATCATTGATCCATTCGCCGTTATTCTCCTGTGTATAAGAAGGATTTCTCGGCGCCGCATCTCCATAATCCCGGTATGCCGCTTCAATCAGATCGCGGATCTCCGCTCTTCCCGGAATCTCCATATTCTCGGAACCGGAATTACTGATCGTGATCGAGGACGAATGGCAGTCCGCTGCCGAGGTGATCGTACCGCCTTCGTACGGCATGCCATCCACAAAGAACACCTTATCCTTCAGATCCGAATAATACTTGGAATTCTGAATGAGCTGGATCATGTAATCCACATAAGCCCGTCTCTGCATATCGGTCTCGAAAAGCCCGTTTTCATCCGTAATTTCAAAGATCACGCGTTCAAACTGTTTTCCCCACGGTACTGCAGTTCCGTTATCCACACGGATCTTACCGTATTCATCCGTAATACCGCCACCGATATATCCCAGGAAGGCATTCAATTCCTCTACACTAAATGCGGAATCGATCACAAACCAGGGTTTGGCGCTGCACTTTTTCACAAGCTGAAGTGTCGATTCCAGAGAGACGACACCGGTACTGACTTTCTTCCCGTCCTCATTCAGGCACACCATTTCATTTCCGATCATAGGAAAGGAAGAGGAGATCTCATATCCCAGTCTGCCCATGCCCAGATTTTCCAGCCGCAGGAACTCCGCAGATGTATCTTCCAGCATTTTCACAAGTTTCGGCTCCACAGTCGGATCGGAATAGGCTTCTCTTTCCAGCACTACCGAATCTGCAAACACTTCACCCTTGCCGTAAAAACCGATATTCAGCCGGATCGGTTCTTCCTCGTTTTTATGTGCCGGCCAGGCAAACGTAAAACTGTATTCTTTCCAGTTTCCGTTGACCCCGGTAAATGTGGTTCCGATAGGATCGGAAAGACCTGTCAGCCATACCAGGACCTGCCCTTTTTCCATATGGCTCTGCTTCAGCCACAACCGCACATGATAGAACACTTTTTCCTGCATCGGCTGGATATTGTCACGGGAAATGAGCTGAGACACAAAGTGCGCATGCTCCGGATCCGCATCCGCCGAGATCAGTTCAAGTGATTTTTCACCGGCACTCTTCGGCGCATCGGACACGATCTGTACAGAGGTATTCTCTCCGAATACTTCCCAGATCCCCTCCTCCTGATTGGAGACAGAGGGAACCGGAACACTGAGAAGACACATATCTCCGTTCTGGATCTCCACCTCTCCGATATCCTGATCCAAAGTCACTTTAGTATACATGGAAGTCGTATACAATCTTCCATTACGGAGGATCAGGACACCTTCCGAGGTGGCCAGCGCCATAGATTCGATCTGGTTATCCCGATCAGTAAAAACCTGTTTCCACTTATTTTCTGCTTCTGAAAAAGCATATACAAATCCGTTATCCGTAAGGATCCAGATATCTCCATCCACAGATACGGTCAGCTGCTTGGGTGTTCTCAGATCCGGGATCGAAGTCAGGTAACGCGAAAAAGAAAAACGGTCCGTTTCTTCGTCAAAGGTACCGATGGCAACCTGACCCATATTTCCGACCAGAACAAATCTGCCATCCTGATAAAAGGACAGGATCCACTCGTCTGAAGTCTCATAAGGCAGTTCCGATTTGTCCAGAGCCCGGAAAAAAGTTCCGTTCGAAGTATAGTACACCATTCCCGAAGTACCGGCGAGCAAAGCATGTCGCCCGTCCGATACGGCGGTATGGAAATCACAATCCGGAAGGACCGAGGGGATCATGACCCTGTTCATATCGCATACGCGGATCGTAGAATTACTTCCGCAGGCGATAGCGTTCTTGCCGATTACCGTCACAGCTTCAATAGAGGCTTCCTCAAGTTTAGGAGCCTCAACCGCATTCCAGGATTTCCCGTTTGGAGAGAAAAAGAAGATTCCGTCTTCTGTTACCGCATACGAGCAGGAAGATCCGATCACCGCGTCAGAAAAGCGGCTTCCCTCCGGCGGAGCCAGCCGTTCCGAGCCGGAAGAGGTCACATCTGTAAGGATCTCTCCACTGTCCATGATCATCAGTGCCTGATTTCCGTCCGAACGGAGAATACCGCTGTTCGAATCAAAACCCAGATCATTATCCACATTTTTCCAGATGCCCATTTGCCGTGTCTGGAATTCAACGATCCGGGCATCAACGACCTGCCGCATTAATCCATCCGCGTCAAAGGACATGACCTGCAGCTTGGCACCACGGTAAGCTTTCTCGTTCCCGCCGAAAGAATCGGCTGTGGCGCCGTGAAGATAGACGGCATTTCCGCTCGCTTCTGCCACACTGAACACTTCTTCCCGATACTGGTTTTCAAAGGACGGATCCCACACCAGATTCGTAGACGGCACATAGGAAAGATTGACACCCAGTCCTGATGAGACCATGCCGGTTTCTGTCATCTGCACCGCCACCTGAGGATATTCCGAGGACATGCGCAAAAGTCCAAGATTCAAAAAAAGGACCGAGGCGGCGATAAGAAATACAACAAAGACCGTAATGGCCGTCACCATCGGTCTTTTATGCACACGCCTTTCTCTTTTAAAAATTCTGCGAAGCCAAGAAATCATGTATGTCTCCCGGGAAGATCTTTATTGAAATCTCCGGTTTCTGCCTCCTTGCCCGGAAAACGCTCTCTCCGTTTCTTCGCCATAAAGTAAGCCGCTACGAAAAAGCAGGGGATCAGACCCATCTGCACCCAGGAAAGCGTAGTGCCAACCCGATCCGGAATGTCGAAGATCAGGAACATGCCGTTTCCAAAGAAATTAAAGACCATATGGGAAAGGATCGTCATACAAAGGTTCTGCGTGTAGTAGTAGATCAGACCCAGTATTACGCCGCTTAATATCGCATATCCGACCTGGATCGGCTGAACATGCATCGCGCCAAAGAAGACGGCGCTTCCGAAAACAGCAAGATAAGGACGGTTAAGCTCCATCATGCCGGCCAGTATCACGCCACGGAAGATCATCTCTTCCAGGATCGGGATCAGGATCACCAGCGCAAAGAACTGCAGATACAGATCCGTTTTTGAAACCGAAGCAACTTCGATCATCTCGGTGTACTGCTCCAGTGCCTTTTGAACGGCATCCAGCTTGATCATATCTACCAGATTCATATATGCAATGGAAACACCCAGCATGGCCATGCTGCCAAGCAGGGCAAATGCCCAGTCATACGGCTTTCCCACAGCCCATCTCGGACGGGGCCAGATCATGTACCGCTTGATCAGGAGCACCACCGTCATGACACCGATGCCGACGGCACCTTCGATCATGGTCACCACTCCCATATGGGAATTGTAGTTATCCGCGTACAAACTGTATCCGGCCGCGACCGCAATAGAGATGATCACTGAATACAGGATCATGAAAAGGATCGGTCCCACCAGAAAAAAGTACAGCCATTTACTACGGTAACTCATACCTTACCCTCGTTCGGATTCGGCGCACGATATCCGGGACGCATTTTCTGCCGTCTCTCTTTTACATTCGCCGCATACCGCCGCATAAATACGGTAAATGCAGCCTCCAGTTCACTCTCATCCTTGATGGAATAGAAATACTGGTCACCGTTTCTGGCGTATTCCGTACGCATGATGACCAGTTCCGGATCGGCATGATTGCCGTCGTCCGGTTCATAGTTATACATCACCACATACTCGATCTTCTCGATCATGAAAGAATCGATCATGGAAAGATAGTATTCTTTTCCGTTAGAAGCATCGCGTATAACAGCAAGCGCATCACCCTCCTTCGGAGAATGATGCGTAAACAGCGAATTGCCTATGGATTTCGACTTATTCTTCTTCGTCTGAGAAGTCTTCTTCATCGTCGAGCTCTGCCTCCTCGCAAAGGCGGTCGTACTCGGCATATACCTCGTCTGCCTCTGCTTCATCCAGACTCATCAGCCCTTCTTCACCGTCATCGGTCTTGACCACCTTGGTGATCACCATCTCCGGCTCTTCCTCATCTGTGGTTACCAGTACGCAGTAGGACTGATCTTTATATTCGAAATCATCTACCAGTGCAAACTGATATTCTTCTCCGCTCTCTGCATCCACCATGGTGATGATGGTCTCTTCATCGCTGAAGCCTTCTGCTTCAAACTCACAGTTTTCGCAATCTTTATTCTCGCATTCGCGACCGCAATCTTCCATTAACATAGTATTCTCCTCCAAACGGCTTACCATCTTCTGTTTTCAATGTGTTGATTTATTATATCATGAAAGGCACTTATGTGCGATGCATGTCCAGGTATTCCTGTAAAATGATTTCCGCCGCTACCTGGTCCACGACTTTCTTCTTATTCTTTCCGGAAACGCCGGTCTGTCTCAAAAACTGGGAAGCAATGACAGTAGTAAATCTTTCATCCCGGAAAACAGGCTTGATCCCTGTCTTCTCCTCGATCATGGAAGAAAAACGAATCGCTTTTTCTTCTGTCTCACTCTGGGTCCCGTCCGTACGGCTGGGCTTGCCCATAACGATCTCCGTAACTTCTTTTTCTTTTACGATCTGGGAAATCCGCTCCAGCGCATATTCATGATCGACGCCGTTCCAGTTTACAGTCTCATAACCGGAAGCCACCATACGAAGCGGATCCGACAAAGCCACGCCTATGCGGCGCATGCCGAAATCAATGGCCATTACACGACTCATAAGCGGCCATTCTCCATTTCTTTACTCATCAGCCAGACGCTCACAGTAATCTCTGACGATCACCTCAAGAAGCTCATCTCTCTCCATACGGCGGATGATACCTCTGGCTCCCTTATAGTTTGTGATGTAAGTCGGATCACCGGACATAAAGTATCCAACCAGCTGGTTGATCGGGTTATAGCCCTTCTCCTGCAAAGCGTCCAGAACCTGCATCATCAATACCTTTGCATCTTCGGACCGCTCCGTATTAAACGAGAAACGGGCTGTTCCTGAATCCTGCATATTCGACATACCTCCTTCGATCATGCGTATCATGTGACTATTGTAGCACATAAAAAATCAACATTTCATAAGAAAATTGACATATTTGTAAATATTATCAGTTTTTTCTAAGATTCGGAATGAAAATTCTCACCTAAAAGCACGAAACCGTCGCTTCCTGTAACCGTTCCCAAAAGGATCTGGCCGGATGCGGTCCCCTCTCTTTTTCCCCGGACTCTTACATATTCCCGGCAATACCCTTCGAAAGATCCGTCATCTCCGGTTTCTTCCACCAGCACTTCCACGTTCTTTCCCAGGAAATCCTTTGTTCTGCCTTCTTCCATCCGGTCCGAGATCTCACGCAGCTGCGCTGTTCTTCGGCTCTTCGTACCGCCGTCCACCTGTCCTTGCATACTGTAGGCTTTCGTACCTTCTCTCGGCGAGAAAGGAAAAACATGGATATGGGTAAATCCGATTTCTTCGGCAAAAGCACAGGATTCCTTATGCTCTTCTTCCGTCTCTCCCGGAAAACCACAGATCATGTCCGTCGTCATGCTGGCATTGGGGAAAGCTTCCCGAAGATCCGCCACCACTTTCCGGAACAAGGCCGTATCGTACTTCCGGTTCATTCTTTTCAGGACCGTATCCGATCCGCTCTGAAGCGACAGATGAAAATGAGGACACAGCTTTTTATTCTCTTTGAGAATCGTGATCAGTTCAGGCGTCATGCAGGACGGCTCCAAAGACCCCAGCCGGATCCGCTTGACTCCGCCGATCCCGGAAATCGCCGAAAGAAGATGTCCCAGCGCCGTCTCATCTGCCCCCTGTTCCTTTTCATACGAGCAGAGATGGATACCCGTGATCACAAATTCCGAATAGCCCTTTTTAGTAAGATCCGAGATCTCCTGAAGGATCGCTTCCCGGCTTCTGCTTCTCACTCTTCCTCTGGAATACGGAATGATACAGTAGGTGCAGAAATTGTTGCACCCGTCTTCGATCTTTACAACAGCACGGGTATTTTCAGAAAGAAGAACACTGCCGTACTCGAAAAAACGGGTCCCGGCATCCAGGTCCTCCGTCTCCTCCGTTTTTTCACGAAGCTTGAGTTTTTCCAGAAGAAGCGGCACCAGTTTCGGACGGTCCTCGGTGCCCACCAGAATATCGGCGCCCTCCTCATCCCGGTTCATTTCCGTATGACAGCCCATGGCTACAACAACTGCTTTCGGTGCCGTTCTCCGCGCACGGTGGATCATCTGGCGGGACTTTCTGTCCGCTTCCGCCGTGACCGCGCAGGTATTGATCACATACACATCCGCTTCCTTCGGATCTTTCGTCTCCGTAAAGCCTTCTTCGGCAAGGAGTTTACTGATCGCCGCGGTCTCATAGGCATTGACCTTGCATCCGAGAGTATGAAAAAAAACTTGGTAAGCCATAGGTATCCTTTCGTCAAATTGATGAACTTATTATACCCATTCCCCGTATTCTTTCAATGATTTTCACGTTGACATCGTTTGTACCTGTGATAAACTATTTTCATAAATGTTAGAAACAGGTGCAGGAGGATACCGTATGGTCCGTTTTCCGATTCGATTCCAATCTATTTCCGATGTCAAGGAATTTGTTCAGATCGTCAATTCCTTTCCTTACGACGTAGACCTTTCCTCCGGACGCTATGTGGTGGATGCCAAGTCCATCATGGGTATCTTCAGTCTCGAACTGCAGAGCGCGATCAACCTGGAGATCCACAGCAATACCTGCGACGATCTGGTCGATGCCCTCACTCCTTTCCGTGTGGAAGAGTAAAGCAAGTAAATGATGTAACCTAAAAGGGGTGCTTCCATTACTAAGGAAGCACCCCTTATTTTTCTGATTTCCAACCTTACTTCTTTCGTCCGGAAGAGCTTTCCTCCCCGTCTTTGACAATGGTGAAGTCAATGTGATGCACCAGCGGATCTACGGCCGAGACCATGACCTGCACTTTCTGTCCGATCGAATATACCGTCCCCCTGGATCCCTTCGCCCGAAGCATCCGGTCATCGTACTCGAAGTACTCATCCAGAGACGAAAAAGGCACCATTCCTTCGATCGTGTTTTCCAGTTTCACGAAGATTCCTGCCGGGCAGGCACCGGAAACCACGCCGGGGAAATGCTCACCCACATGAGACTGCATGTATTCAGCGCATTTCAGGTCCACAGATGCCCGTTCCGCATCGACGCTGTTCTTCTCCATCTCGGAACTATGGTAGGCCACATCACTGACGAGCCCCTTGAAATGCTCCCGCTTGTGCTGCTGATGCAGATAGCTCTTGATGATGCGGTGAATATACAGGTCCGGATAGCGGCGGATCGGCGATGTGAAATGGCAGTAGTACGTGGAAGCCAAGCCGAAATGGCCCAGTTCTTTTTCCGAATACTTCGCCTTCGCCATGCTTCGAAGAAGCAGCTGGTTCAGCGCCGGCGCATATTCTTTTCCTTCAATGTCATCCAGAAGATCACTTAAGAACTTCGGAGTCGCCTTTCCCTGAAGGCGCCTATTCTCACCAAAAAGCCGGGCCACATGGAGGAACTCCCCGATCTTCAGTTCATCCGGCTCTTCATGGACACGGTACACGAAGGGATATTCCATCTTCGCGAAACGCTCTGCCACCGCTTCGTTAGCCGCGATCATGAACTCTTCGATCACCCCGTGGATCTCGTTGATCGGATAGGCATGGACCGAAACCGGCTTTCCCTCATCATCCAGATCCACATGCGTCTCCGGGAAAACAAAGTCGATGGTTCCCCGGTTCTTTCTCTTCGTTTTCAGTACCCGCTTTAATTCCAGCATCAGGCGGAACATAGGATATAAGGAGCGGTAATCTTCGATATCTTTTTCTTCGAAAAGGATCCCGTTGATCTCGTTATAGGAAGTACGGGCATCGCTTTCAATAATGCTCTCATAGATCTCGCTATCCACGATCTCACCTGCGCCGTCGATCTTCATCTCACAGGTCATAGTCAGACGCGGCACATGGGGATTTAAGCTGCAAAGGCCATTGGAAAGCTTCGGTGGCAGCATAGGAATGACCCGGTCCACCAGATATACCGAAGTGCCCCGGGAATACGCTTCCCGGTCCAGAGCCGTACCTTCTTTCACATATTCCGAAACATCCGCGATATGTACCCAGAGACGGTAGCCGCCTTTGTCGAGTTTCTGTATGGAAATGGCATCATCCAGATCCTTTGCCTCTTCTCCGTCGATGGTGACCGTCTGAAGGGACCGAAGATCTTTTCTTCCGTGAAGGAGGCACTCCTCGATCTGTTCTTCGGTCGGAGACAGAGGAAGTCCGGAAACTTCTTCGTCAACGGCCGCAGGGAATACAGGACTCAGCCCGAACTGACGCAGGATCGAAAGCATTTCCACATCGTTATTTCCGGGATCGCCCAGCACTTCGATGATCCGGCCCTCGTAACGGGCACGGCTGGCAGAAGGATTCTTGATCTCACAAACCACCTTCATGCCAAACGGGGCGCCATTTAACTGGTTTTTGGCGATCACAATCTGTCCGAAAGGAAAAGGATATCCAGGATCCGGGATCACCACTCCTCCCTCCTGTGTTTCCCGAAGTATACCTACACACTGGTTTTCCAGTGCAAGCGGCCCGCGGGGCGCAAGATCGGCCACCGTCATTTCCCGCTCCTTAGGAAGCATCGCCTTTACTACTTCTTTTCTGCTGGAAGGACGGATCTTGATGTGTCGTTTTATACGTCTGCCCATACTGTCTCACTTTCCGAGAGATCTGTCTCTCAATAAAAAAACTGCCGTCCGGATTTTCCGGTCGGCAGTTTTCTCTTGTTTGTTTCGTCTTCAGATCAGAAGCCTCTGGCCAGCACCAGGAACAATGTCACGGTCAGGACCGCAAAGAGGACTGCTGTAAACAGCGTGATCTTCTTGAGCTTCTCATCCATCGTTCTGCCCTTCGACTTCTCGTAGAAGTTGTTGCTATTTCCGCTTCCGCCAACAACACCCATACCCTGGTCATTACCCTCCTGGGACATAACCAGAATGATCATCACGATGCAGACGACGATATCAATACATGTAAGTACAACTGCCAATGTGTTCATTATATCAGCCTCCGAGACTGTTCTCAATTCTAGTAACCGTTAAATATTAACACAAGATATTTTCTTAGGCAACTATTATTTTTTATTCTTTACAAGCTTATGTACTTCACTAGCCACGAACGGGATCAGGGCCAGAAGCAGGATCGGGATCCACGGCAGGAATCCGAGAGCAATGTTATCGAAGATACCGTTTACACCCGGAATGTAGATAACTGCCAGAAGAAGTCCGATGGAGCCGGCAACCGAAATGTTCATGAACTTATTGGTGAACAATCCCAGCTTAAATACGCTGGTACGTTCGGAACGGGCGCCATATGCACGGAAAAGCTCGGCCAGGATCAATGTGGCAAAAGCCATGGTACGTGCACCCTCGATCGGCACCTCGGCATCCTTGAAGAATACGGTCAGGCCCAGTACGAAAGAAGTAAAGACAGCCACAAAGATCGCCAGGCTCTGTACCAGGATATTGACCTTCATGGAGCCGTTGATAATGGATTCCGACTTCTTTCTCGGCGGCTGCTTCATGATGTCCGGTTCACCCTTTTCTCTACCAAGAGCCAGAGCCGGGAAGCTGTCCGTTACCAGGTTCAGCCACAGAAGCTGGATCGCGGTAAGGGGAGTTCCGATTCCGGTGATCAGGGAAGCCGGGATCAAAGAGATCAGGAAGATAACCAGGATCTCACCTACATTACAGGAAAGCAGGAAGCCGACGAACTTACGGATATTGCTGTAAATGATACGTCCTTCTTCGACTGCTGAAACGATCGTCGCAAAGTTATCATCTGTCAGGATCATGTCGGAAGAGTTCTTGGCAACATCAGTACCGGTAATACCCATTGCCACACCGATATCTGCAGATTTCAGAGCCATCGCGTCGTTTACACCGTCACCGGTCATGGATGCGATATGGTCATTCTTACGAAGTGCATTTACAATACGTACCTTATGGTCCGGAGATACACGGGCATAGACATTTGTGGTCTCGCAGACAGTCTCGAATTCCTTGTCGGAAACCTTATCCAGTTCCGCACCGGAGAGACTTCCGATGCCTTCACCCATCATGCCGAGGTCATTGGCAATGGCCACAGCAGTATCCTTATAGTCACCGGTGATCATAACGGCACGGATACCGGCCTCACGGCACAGTGCCATGGCATCACGCACTTCCGGTCTTGCCGGGTCGATCATACCGATCAGGCCCAGGAAGCAAAGATCCTTTTCATGCTCAAAATCAGCTTCGATCTCGGTCTTGCCTTCATGGATCCTGTAAGCAAAAGCCAGCACACGGATCGCCTGTGTTGCGTAGCCGTGGTTCACTTCCGCGATCTTATTTTGCAGTTCTTCTGTCATCGGCACATTCTTCTCGCCGTCGAAATACTCGATACAGCGGCTCAGAACGATGTCCGGCGCACCCTTTGTGAAAGAAACAATGGAGCCTTCCACAATGTTCGGGTGGTAAGTAGTCATCATCTTACGGTCCGAGTCAAAAGGAAGCTCGGCAATACGCGGGAAAGACTTATTCGTCTCATCCTTCGGAAGTCCGGACTTGGCGCCCAGTGCGATCAGGGCAGCTTCTGTCGGGTCACCGATGCAGGAATATCTTCCATCCTCACCCTTCGGAGTAACAGCATCACTACAAAGTACGCAGGACTGAAGGAGTCTCGTAATACGGGCATCCGGCTCCACCTTCGTTCCGTCGGCAGTCTGGATCTGACCTTCCGGTGCATAACCGATACCGGTAACATCGTAAGACTCGCGGCCGTCAAACACCTTTCTGACGGTCATTTCATTCTGGGTCAGGGTACCGGTCTTATCAGTACAGATAACGTCTACACAACCCAGTGTTTCTACAGCCAGAAGGCGGCGTACGATCGCATGCTTTCCGGCCATCTTGGTCATACCCAGAGCCAGAACGATCGTTACAACAGCCGCAAGGCCCTCAGGAATCGCCGCTACAGCCAGGCTGACCGCAGTCATCAGAGCTTCATCCCAAGGCTCTTTCTGTACAAACACATCTACCACAAATACGATCAGGCAGATAACGATGCAGACGATACCCAGGATCTTACCAAGTTTTGTCAGGTTCTTCTGGAGAGGAGTCTCTTCATCATCAATGGAAGAAAGACGGCTGGCGATTTTACCAAGCTCGGTGTTGGCACCGGTTTCCACAACCACACCACGGCCACGTCCGTAAGTAACTGCCGTACCCATGTAAAGCATATTTTTACGGTCACCGATACCGCAGTCCTCATCCAGCTCAACAGTTGCATCTTTATCTACTGGAACCGATTCGCCGGTAAGGGACGCTTCTTCCACCTTCATGGAGCTGGCCTCGGTAAGTCTGATATCTGCGGCAACCAGGTCACCGGCATCCAGTACAACGACATCACCCGGAACAAGCTTATCGGAATCGACCATCTGCTGGATATTGTCACGCACGACTTTCGCCTGCGGGGAACTCATTTTCTTTAAAGCGGCAATTGCCTCATCCGCTTTACCTTCCTGATACACGCCCAGGACCGCGTTAATGATAACGATGGCAAGGATTACAATGACATCGATCCATCCGCTGAAACCGCCCTCTTTAATGGCCATAACTGCGGAAAGAACAGCCGCACCGATCAGGATCAGTACCATAGCATCCGCAAACTGCCCAAGGAAACGCTTCCAAAGCGGAACCTTCTTCTCTTCACCCAATGAGTTGGGTCCATACTGTGCAAGACGCTTATCCGCTTCGGCCTTGGTCAGACCCGCTTTTACGTCCGTACTTAGTGCATCAATAACACTTTCTGTCTTCATCGCAAATGGATGATTCATTATATAATCCCTTCCTCTCTATAATAAAAGGTCGTCACGTCTACAAAATATATCATAGTTTCATAATACATGAAAGAAAGAAATAGAAAAGAGAGATGAGATATTCCGTCAAATATCGCAAAATACATCTTCTATCTCACTTTTGCTCAAAAACAAACAGGGACTGTCTCGAATGAAACAGTCCCTGTATGGTGCCCAGAGTCGGAATCGAACCAACGACACGGGGATTTTCAGTCCCCTGCTCTACCGACTGAGCTATCTGGGCAAATGATAATCGGTCCTTCCGGACCGATTATCCTGGCGACGCAGAAGGGGCTCGAACCCTCGACCTCCAGCGTGACAGGCTGGCATTCTAACCAACTGAACTACTGCGCCATGATGGTGGAAGATACAGGGCTCGAACCTGTGACCCTCTGCTTGTAAGGCAGATGCTCTCCCAGCTGAGCTAATCTTCCATCTATCGTTTGCCAGTGCTTCTCTCGAAGCGCAAGAAGAAGTATACACAAAACATTCTATCGTTGTCAACAACAATTCTGAAAAAACATGAAATTTTTTTCAGAAGCTCTGATCCTTCACAAATCCGGTGATCGTCACGACCGCCACCTGGTTGCCCAGATCGTCGCAAATAAGGATCTCATAAAAGCTTGTGCTTCTTCCGCTCTTAATGCATCTGGCCTCACTTCTCAGTTCTTTTCCTTTGCAAACACCAATAAAGGAAATGTTACTTGAGATAGAAACGGTCATACGTCCGCCGAAGTTTGCCGCAACAGCAAAAGTCAGGTCAGCCAGCGTAAAGATCGCGCCGCCCATTACCCCGCCGGCTGCATTTAAATGCACCGGAGTGATTTTCATAGAGCATCGGCAGACTTTATCTCCTGCCTCTTCGATCACTACCCCGGCCGCCTCAGTGGCAAAACGGTCATTGGCAAATGTTTTTCTGGCCCATTCCAGATCTCTTACTTCACTCATAAAAGACACCTCGCAATTATATAAACTTGATTATCGATTCCACAATAAGAACGGTCGCACATGCCCCGCAGGCCACCGTCAGAAGTTTCTTTTCCCACAAGGAAAGCGCTACGGCAACAGCAAGTCCGGCAATTGCCGAGACAAGATATCCGGTGGAATAAAAGATAGCCGGAATGGTCATGGCGGAAAGAACCGCATAAGGAACATAATATAAAAAAGATCTCAGGAAGCGGCTCTGGATCTTCTCCCGGCACAAAACAAGCGGAAGCATACGGATCAGATATGTCACTCCGGCCATGACGAGAAGGTAAAGAAAAAACACATCCGTCTGCATCAGGTCTTCACCGCCTTATCCATGGAAGTATCTTTCTTCTCTTCTTCCTCCGGGATCGGCGCAACTGCCGCAAACAGAAGTCCGGATGCCACGGCGCAGATGATGATCGCCATACCGGAAGAGACTTTATTCATGACCGGAACATAACGGAATGCCGCAGATAAAGCCATGGCCAGAAGGCAGCAAAATGCCACCGCCCGGTTCTTCTTTGCCGGAGGAATAATTATGGCCACAAACATGGCATAAAGCGCCAGTCCCAATGCCGATACGATCAATGACGGAAGGATGTCACCGGCCAAAGCGCCAAGCGCGGTTCCAATCGTCCATCCCCAGAACGGCGATGTAATAAGGCCCACGAGATAGGGCGTTTCCAGCTCTTCTTTCTGGCTAATGGCCAGTGCAAAGATCTCATCGGTCACGCCAAAGGCCACCACCATACGCTGAAGGATCTTAACCCGCGGACTCAGTTTCTGGGAAAGAGACACCGACATTAGGGAATACCGGAGATTAATGACAAACTGCGTCAGCACCATTTCGATCAGCGGCAGTCTTCCGACCATGATCGGAACTCCCGCCAACTGACCGGCTGACGTAACATTTGCCACAGAAACCAGGATCGACTGCCAGATGGAAAGTCCGGATCCGACAGCAAAAATACCAAATGCAAAGGATACCGAAAGGTATCCCAGGCAGATAGGGATTCCGTCCAGGAATCCCCGAATAAACAGTTTTCTAGATGTCACAGAGTCTCGTGCCTCACTTTACCGAAAAACGGTATCCGGTCAAAAATCCCTTGACTTCACCCTTATCGATCACCGCCGAGGCAAATTCCGGGTGATGGATCGCATCCGGGAACATCTGTGTCTCCAGGCAGATAGCTTCGTACGGAGAATAATGCACGCCGCCCTTGCCGTCTTCGTCAAGATTGCAGGCACAGTAGAGCTGCATGCCCGGGAAGTTGGTCAGCACTTCCATTTTTCTTCCGGATTCAAGAGATTCCACGGAAGCTACCAGAGAAACCGCATCCTGGGAAGTCTTCAGCACGTAGTTGGAATCGGCGCCCTTGCTGCAGTTCAGCTGCGGATTCTCCGATGTCTTGACCAGTACTTTTTCCGTCGCGCAAGGTGTGCGGAAATCAAATTCCGTACCCTCTACATCAATATATTTTCCGTTCGGCACATTCGCCATATCCTTTTCGGTGACCTTCTCTGCATCGATCCACAGAAGCTGCTTTCCGATGCGTCCCGCTGCCTGGCCGTCAATATTAAAATAGGAATGGTTAGTCGGCGCAAAGATGGTCTTCTTGTCCGATACCGCCCGGTAGCAGATGATCAAGGTTCCATCTGTTGCCCAGGTATAAAGAGTCTGCATCTGCATATTTCCGGGAACACCGCATACGCCGTCGGCCAGAATGAACGAAAGAAGCACACCTTCTGTTTCCACAGTCCAGTTATTCTTGATCTTCAGATCACCGATAAAATCCGACGCTTCCTCTTTGGAGATGATCTTTCCGGTCCAGAAGCTGTTCTGGAAGTTGCCGGGACCGCCGTGGAGATTATTTTCTCCTTCATTCTTCGGCATCTGGTAATCTACTCCATCGATGGTAAATGCACCGTCCTTGATACGGTTTGCGGTACGGCCGATAACAGAGCCGTGACCGGATCCGGATGCCATGTATGCCTCGATGGTGTCAAAACCGAGCATAACATCACCTAGGTTTCCGTCTTTATCGAAAACGTTCAGCGTATGGATCAGTGCTCCGTAGGTCAGGATCGAAAAGTTCTCTCCATTGGGTCTTGTGATCACGAATTCTTCTACGTTTTTTCCGTCTTTGGTTGTATCAAACGTCTTTATCTGCGATGCCATACACTTCACCTTCCAAACATCAGATTTATACTGCTAATATTATTGCGTCAGAGCGTATAGAAAGTCAATCTCAAATCTGCTAGAATACCTCATATCATTTGCAGAAGAACGACATCGGGAAAGCCTTTTTTCTTGGGGAAAGGATCATCATCATGAGTGCAAAATGGCGTAAGTTTCTCTCTTATTACCGACCTTACATGAAAGGATTTCTGGCGGATATGGCGCTGGCGCTTCTGGGTGCTTCCACTTCTCTTGCCATCCCCCTGATCATCCGCTATATCACCGGAACGGTTCTCGCCAGTGGATTTACCGGAGCCGAGAAAACGATATTTCTCCTGTTTCTCCTGATGCTGGGACTTCTGGCCGTAGAATTCTGCTGTAACTACTTTATCGCATATGTGGGACACATGGTCGGCGCACGTATGGAACGGGATCTTCGAAATGAACTTTTCACCCATTACCAGAAGCTTTCTTTCCGCTTTTATGACAACCAGAAAGTCGGCTCACTCATGTCCCGCGTGACCAATGATCTTTTCGAGATCACCGAACTTTATCACCATGGTCCGGAAGACCTGATGATCTCGGCGATCAAGCTTGTGGGCTCTCTGGTGATCTTGTGTGTGATCAATGTGAAGCTCGCTCTGGTAGCCGTGATCCCCGTCCCCTTCATGATCGTTTTTGCATCCATACTCAACCGGAAAATGCGCCGCACTTTCAAAAAGAACCGGGAGCGCATTGCCGAGATCAACACCCGGATGGAGGACAGTCTTTCCGGCATCCGGGTCGTCAAGTCCTTTACCGGTGAAGATATGGAGATCCACAAGTTTTCCGAAGGAAATGATCTGTTCCTTCAAAGTAAAAGGGACAACTACCGCTATATGGCGATCTACCATGCCGTCCTTTGGTGCATTACCGGACTGATCACTGTCTGCGTGGTGGCAGTCGGCGCCCACATGATCGGACAGGACCAGCTGACTCTTCAGGACCTGATCGCCTTTCTTCTTTACATTAATAACTTCACCGAGCCGATCAGAAAACTCGTAAACTTCACCGAACAGTTCCAGAACGGTATGTCCGGTTTCGAGCGCTTTTATGAGATGATCTGCATCGAGCCGGACATCGAGGATGCACCGGATGCCGGTACTATGGAAAATGTCCGTGGCGACATTGATTTTTCCGATGTCACGTTTTCCTATGGCGAAAATCCGACCAAGGAAGCCAATGTGCTTTCCCATCTGAATCTGCATATCGATGCAGGCGAATATGTAGCGCTGGTCGGTCATTCCGGCGTAGGAAAGACCACGATCTGCAGCCTGATCCCCCGCTTTTATGAACCGTCCGAAGGTTCGATCAAGATCGACGGGCAGGATATCCGAAGCGTCACCCAGCGTTCACTTCGCCGGCAGATCGGAATCGTACAGCAGGATGTCTATCTCTTCTCCGGAACCGTTCTGGAAAACATCCGTTACGGCCGGCCGGATGCATCTTTAGAAGAAGTTGTTGCCGCGGCCAAAAAAGCCAACGCCCACGAATTCATTATGGAACTTCCCGACGGATATGACACCGACATCGGACAGCGCGGTGTCAAGCTTTCCGGCGGACAGAAGCAGCGGCTTTCCATTGCCCGTGTCTTCTTAAAAAATCCCCCGATCCTGATCTTTGACGAAGCCACTTCTGCTTTGGATAACGAGAGTGAAAGAGTAATCCAGGAAGCATTGGAGTCTCTGGCAAAAGACCGGACCACACTGGTCATTGCCCATCGTCTTTCCACCGTGCAGAACGCCAGACGCATTCTGGTCATGTCGGAAAAAGGCATCGAGGAAGAAGGCACGCATGAAGAACTGCTGAAAAAAGGCGGGACTTATGCCCGCCTCTATCACACGGCCGAAGCCTGATGTGTTTTCTCTAAATTTACTCCGCGTGAGTGAGAGTGATATCCGCAAATTCACCATCTACGGCTTTCCGGAGATCCTCCGGAGCCAGGTGGATCTGCGTCCCCAGCATGCCTCCGCTGACAATGATCGTGTCAAAAAGAGTCGCACTTTCATCGATCACGGTAGGATACTTTTTCTTCATGCCGATGGAAGTGACGCCGCCACGGATATATCCGGTGACCTGCTGGATATCCTTTACGTGCACCATCTCCAGAGATTTCTCTCCGACAGTCCGCGCCGCTTTTTTCATATCCACTTCTTCCGCAATAGGTAGGACGAACACGAAGTAGTTCTTCGATTTGCCCTGCATGACCAGCGTCTTAAAAGAACTTTCATAGGGCTGACCCAGCATATCGGCAATGTGCACACCATCCACAAATTCATCGCACTCGTAATAAAACGGAGTGTAGGAGATCTTCTCTTTATCCAGAATGCGCATGGCATTGGTTTTCGTATCTTTCTTCACGTATCTTTCCTCGATTTCCGATGAATTAAAACATGCCCCAGAGCGTATCTCCGATCTCAGAGGACAGCGGGCGGGTATTACTGCCGCTTAACGGCTGGATATTGGAAAGCACGATGATCACTTTTCTGTCCTTCAGATTAATGCGGACATTCGTGTTATAACCAAGTGTCATACCGGAATGTTCGATCACACCGTCTCCGACGATGGTCCAGCCGTAACCGTAACCGAACTGTCCGCCGTCAAAGATCTTCTCCCAGCTTTCTTCAGAAAGAAGCTTTCTGTCCAGGACGCATTTTTCCCATTCCAGAAGACCTTCTGCGGTACCGGTCATCACTCCCACGGAATAACTTAATGTCACATCCTGATGCGGGAAATCGAAATGGACCAGTTTCAGATCCGTGCGTCCGTTGGATGTCAGATGATCGTTATCCGGGAAAAGCTCTGTCAGATTTAACGGCTCCAGGATGTTTTTACGTACATATTCATCGTAGGGCATACCGCTGAGCTGCTCGATGATGATACCCAGGAAATAGTAGTTTGTATTGGAATACTCATACTGCGTTCCGGGCTCAAAATTCAGAGGATACTTCGAGATCTTTTCGACCAGTTCTTCTTTTTTCAAAGGTGTGGTCGCCACTTCACCAAGGAGGGATTCCAGATTCATGATCGTGGCAAAATCCAGATCTTCAAAATCACTCCAGGAGAATCCGAGGACACCGCAGTACAGATAGTCCGGCACACCGGATGTCATGTTCAGAAGCTGGTGGATCGTGATCTTATCCGCATAGGGATAGTCCGGAATATACTTATCCAGCGTATCGTCCACGGAGAGCTTACCCTGTTCCACCAGCTGCATCACGCATACCGCCGTGAACTGCTTGGTGATCGAACCGAATTCAAACACCGTATCCATCGTGTTGGAAATGTTATTCTCACGATCTGCCAGGCCACCTTCATAGGTCCAGCTGATCTGATCGTTTTCCGCCACCAGTACGACACCATCAAAAGAGATGCCGTCCATATAGCTTTGGGCCGAAGCCGCATCAAAACTTCCGGGCTCCGGTGTGGGAGTCGGCGTGGGCGTAGGACTCGGGGAAGGGGTGGGAGTCGGCGTCGGTGTCGGAGTCGAAGTCGGCTGTGCCGTTGTCTCCGTCGTTTCTGTCTGCGTCTCTTCTCTGTCCTTTTTACTCTTCTCGGTCTCCTCGCTCTTGCCGCAAGCGCAAGCAAAGGCTACTGAACATGCCAGCAGCCCTGCCAGGAGTCGATGTATTTGCTCAACTCTATTCTCTTTCATTACTGTTCTACTTCCTGAATCTTCTTGTAAAAACGGTCTTTCTTCAGTTTCTTATAGTCGCTCTTCTTCATGGCAGACTGGATCGTAAATGTCTCGCCGGAATTCTTATCATCCAGGAACAGATCCCATGTCTTTTCCGCCTTGTGATGAACTCCTCTCGGCACCAGATTGGTGGTCGGAGCAGTCTTATCTTTTACCAGTTTCTTCGCCGCTTTCTTTTCGCCCTTGACCAGTTTATCACCGGTAAAGCACACCGGACAGAAGTGGTAAAGATCCGATCCGAGCGGGATCAGCGGAATAAAATCGAGATGGCCCCACTTATTAAACTTTACATACGTTTCCTGATATACCTTGTGGCAGAAAGGGCACTCCTTCGGTTCTCCTTTCGGACCGTACACTTTCTTGAAAGATTCCACACCATAATAAAAAGTACCCATACTATATCTCCTTTATCCTTCTTTATATACGCACAAAAACACATTTTGATTTTCGCACAGAAAGAAATATAATTCAATGTCTTTTTCGCACAAGCACGCCACTATGGTAAAATATAGTAAATATGCCGCCGGAGGTATGAAACATGTTCTTTATCTTCACTTCTTTTCGGTACTCCAACAAGGCCACTCTTTTTGCGATCCTGATGGATCTTCTGGCCTACGGTTGCGGACTGGGCGGCATCGTCGTTCTTCTTCTGGCATTGAAATTTGGTCCCCTCTTCGTTCTTTTGGGTCTGGGTCTTTTTGCCCTGGCCATCTTCCTTTATTTCTTCGTGGGAAGTAAGATCGGGGCCAAGATCGCCCAGAAAGACTTTCAGAAAAAGATCCATACCGACCCGATCGTTGCCTATAACTACGTCAACGACGGCAAAGCCACGTATCAGGAAATTGCCGCGATCAACCCGGCCTTCGCCGCCAAGTATGAGGTCAATCAGTTCGGAAAACTGACGCAGAGAAAGAAGAACTGAAAGGGGGAAACCGATCATGCCGATCATTACGATCTCCCGACAGATGGGAAGTCTCGGAGAAGAAGTCGCCTCCGCCCTAAGCAGTAAACTGGGCTGGGAGCTTCTGACGCGTGATCTGCTGATGGACCGTTTCTTCCCCGAGATCAGTGCCGAGCAGCGTTCCCATCTGGCCGAAAGCGCCAAGTTCTATCTTTCGGAATATAAGGATGGAAAGAGTTTTAAGGACGTTCTTTCTGACTCTCTTCTTCAGCTGGCAGAAAAAGACTCGGCCATTTTACTGGGATTTGGATCTCAGATCCTTCTTTCCGATAACAGCAATGCCATTCATGTCCGGATCATTGCCCCGGATGCACTGCGTCTTAATAGGATCTGCAAACAGTTCCACCTGGCCGAAGAAGCAGCCAGAGAGCTTTTAGCTTCCCGTGACCGCAAACACAAGCGTTTCGTGTCCCATGTTTTCGGCGCAGATTCTTCAAGCGAGGAACTTTATCACCTGGTTCTGAATACCGGACTTCTCTCTGTGGACGAATGTGTCGCTGCGATCCTTTCCACCGTAAAAGAGCATTCTCTTCGTTCCCGGATCACCTCCGAAACGAAAAAGGAAGGCTCCCGGGACCATCAGAAATCCCTTCCGGTTTTCAAAAATCCTTCGGAAGCGGAATTCGCCCGGATCCTGGATATGTACCAGATCGAGTGGCGGTATGAGCCGAAGACTTTCCCGGTGGAATGGGACAGCGAAGGAAATGTTACGCTGGCCTTCAGTCCGGATTTCTATCTGACCCGCTTTGATACCTATCTTGAACTGACGACTATGAACCAGAAGTACGTCAACAAAAAGAACCGGAAACTAAAGAAAGTCCGTGAGCTGTATCCGGGCATTCACATTAAGATCGTGTATAAGAAAGATTTCCTCGAGCTGGCCGAACGGCTCCGCGGCAGTGCATTTCCCGCCGACGAGGAAAATGCGGATAAATGACGGAGGTCATAGATGAAAGAGATATCCTACAAAAAGATACTTTTCACCGAGGAGCAGCTGCAGAACCGTGTAAAAGAACTGGGCGAGACCCTCGCACATGATTACGAGGGACAGGATCTTCTCCTTCTGGGTGTACTGAAAGGTTCTCTTTTCTTTCTGACCGATCTTGCCCGTGCCACAAAAATGCCCGTAATGGTAGACATGATCGGCATCAGCAGCATCCCGGACACCACCCGTGCCACCGGGATCGTGCGGATTACCAAAGACGTGGATATCGACATCACAGGAAAGCACGTGATCGTTGTCGAAGACATCATCCGCACAGGTCTTACGACCGCTTATCTTCTCCAGACTTTGGAAACGAGAAAACCGGCGTCATTAGAAGTGTGCACGCTTCTTTATAATCCGGACCGGCAACTGATCGATCTTCCGGTAAAGTATTACGGCTTTGAGGTGGACCGGAGCTGGCTGATCGGCTACGGCATGGATAATGGCGAAATCGGACGGAACCTCCCCTTTATTGCCGAGATCGAACATCACTGACCGGATTGTTTTCGCACAAAAAAAGGAGACCCGAGGTGTCATAGGTCTCCGTTTTTATAAATGTATGAGGACAAATAATAGCTCCAGCGAACCAACTTTCCATCCAATTCCCCGGTCGCCCTTTATTATCTACGGACCTTCTCCAATCCTGTCCATCGACCCTCACCGTGGAATTACTCAGCACCTGACGTAGCAGTCTGCCTTTCCAACCAGCCCGTTCCCGAAATGATGTCGTCTCCGAGGCGTCTTTTCCGTAACCTTTCTGATCCGATGTCTCCGGTCCCGGCCCTATGCCCGAACTCCTTATCTGGATCAGTTTATGAAACCTACTCAGTTCCAGCCCGTCTCCTGTCATTTCTCGTGATCCCCATCCGACCGCGATTATCAGCCTGTCCGGATGTATGTGGATCAAGGTCTTAAACCTGACCTGCGATTTGTGTCCGCCATCGCGTACCGTCAATCGCTGTCCGCTCTCCACTTGCTTCAACTATGGCTCTGACGGCTCCAACTTCCTTCGCTCTATCCAACCTCACGGGATCGGATCTCCGGCGCTTTCCATTTTCGTTTCCGGACCACTTTCTGGTCTTTCTGTTTTTTTCAGCCTCGCCTCGTGTTTCCACTTGTGGCGGCTCTCCGTGTAGGACTTGGTGTGAACCCGCATTCCCTGGAGCTAGTTTCAGTATAGCACGGTCAAGAAGTTTGTCAACATTTTTACAAACGAAATTCGCGAACACGAACACACCTTTGTGCATATTACACAAAACGTTACGCTTATGTTACACGTTCTTTTCGAAGAAGTTTCAAGACGCTGAAATTCGGGCATTTTCTGACATTTCAGTTTTTCTTTCCCCTTCCCACTTTTTCCCGCATTCTTCTCTCCAAGTCAAATCCTGGGCAAAAAATGTTTACAAATCTGTAATATGTAACTGTTACAAGATTGTCACCCTATGTGTTCCCGTGTTCTGCTAAAATAGATTTAACATTCGAAGAATTGGGGTAGTAGGCATGAAAAAATGGTTGCGCAATGTCAATCGCGGCATTGTTTTACTGGGTATTCTGGTAATTGCCGTCGCAATATATCTTGCCATCTATTCTTCTGAGCAGTCTAAGAAAAAAGCCTCCCTGCATGATCTGGCGTCAAATTATATAAACCAATCCTCTGCCATGTATGTTTTCCCCAAGCCCGACGAGTTCATTTCGATCATGAACGGGAATAGCGATGAAATAATGAATGTCCTTTACGAAAGCGCCAGCCCGGTCTTCCAGTATATTGAAAATAATGAAGCGATCCGTAAAGAGCTGGTGAGAAAGAATCTCACTTTTTACGAAAATGCACTGAATGATGAACACTGTCCGATCACCTGCACACGTACTGTCGAAGAAATACAGATCGAAGAGTGCTATATGGATACGGCCACGGTAAGAGTGTATTCCATGACCACATTCGAATTCAGAGACAAAGACAATACTATTTCCGCTGAGGATTATCCTACGCAGGATATTATCCAGCTCCTTTACATCGACGGAAGCTGGAAGATCGTAAATGTCAATTCAAGTCTCAATGAATTTGTGTAAGAAAGGAGATCGTGGTATGTCAGATTCGAAATCCGAACCGGCTTTATCTATCACCGGTACGACAAAAACCTTCGGTTCAAAAGTAGCCGTGGATCACGTTTCCTTTGATCTTTATCCGGGAGAAGTATTCGGATTTTTAGGTCCGAACGGCGCCGGCAAGACCACGATCATTAAGATGATCATGGGCTTTGTCCGTCCGGATGAGGGCACGATCATTATTAACGGATATAACCGTCATACCGACTACGAGAAGGCAATGGCCTCTATAGGCGGAATCGTGGAGAATCCGGAAATGTACAATAATCTGTCTGCCAGACTGAATCTGAAGATGTATGCCCGTCTTCATGATGGCGTGACCAAAGAACGGATCGACGAAGTGCTGGAACTGGTCGGATTGACCGAGCGCGCAGACGAAGCCGTGAAAAAATATTCGCTTGGCATGAAGCAGCGTATCGGCCTGGCCCAGGCCCTTCTCCACCGCCCGAAAGTCCTGATCCTGGACGAGCCTACCAACGGTCTTGACCCGGCAGGCATTCATCTTCTTCGCGACATCCTGAAGCGGTGCGCCCATGAAGACGGTGTAGCTGTCATGGTCAGCTCCCACCTTCTCGGAGAAATGCAGCTGATGTGCGACCGGATCGGCATCATCAATCACGGAAAGCTACTTCAGATCTGCACGACCGAAGAACTGATGAAGCAGGCAAAGAAATCCAACTCCTACCGGATCAAGACATCCGATCCGAAAAGAGCGCAGGATATCCTTTCCGAAAACAGCAAATACCCCGTCAGCAATCTTTCTTCCGACACATTGGACGTGGAAGTCGACGAGTCCGAAATCAATGCCTGTGTCCGTCTTCTGGTTGAGAAAGGCTCGGATATTCTAGGTGTTCAGAAAATCGAATCTTCTCTGGAAGAGGCATTCCTGGAGATAACCGGAGGAGGGATCGACATTGAATAAAATACTGGCACTCTATATCAATGAAATGACGAAAGTCTCCAGAAGAATATCCGTCTGGATCCTTTTGCTGTGCATGGCCCTGACAACATTTCTTGGTCCCCGTTTTTTCCTCCGGGTAGCGGATATCGAACGCTTTTACGAAGAAACGGCCATTTCTGCCGTAACCAAACCGGATATCACCAAGATGCGGGATTCGGCCAGAGAGGAACTTGGCGACCCCAATCAATATGTTGATCACTCTACGATCCGTTTTACCATTCAAAACGAAGTATTTGAGTTGTTTGCCACATATCTGAACATCGATGAGTCTGATCTTTCGAAATACAGCACGATCTCCTGTGCCAACTCGATCCTGATCAACTATAATTTCGATGCCTATCCGATCGAGTCCACTTTTCTCTCTACTTCTGCCTATATCGGATATATCATTACTTTCCGCGATGTGTGCTATCTGAATTCAGTCCCCTTCGACCAGCGGGATAACGTCTGGTTTCAGAATTATTCGAGAGAATGTGACCGTCTGGATTATGTACGTACTGCTCTTTTCTCTCATGATTACGAAAGTTTCATCAAATATCTCGAGATGGACGGAATCGCCAACGGACGTTTCACTGAAACAGAAGCCGTCCGGATATTGTCCGAAATCGATCCGCAAGGTACATTTGACAGCAGTGAATCGAGTAATCTCCTGGAACTGATCTCAGATTATCTCCGGTATAAACAGTTGCTGTCTATGAATGTGGATCTGGGAGACAGTGCCGATTCCTACATTCCTCTCACCGCCGCACGTCGCGCACAGCTGGAAAACTCGGTGAAGATCCTGGAAAAACAATTCGCAGATCATACCTATCCCTCACGTGCAACAACGATCAGCGCATCTGCGATCTCTTTCGGTATGAATACAGCGCAATTCTTCCTTGTTTTACTGGTCATCATTCTGGCCGGAAGCAGTATTTCATCTGAAATGGCCACCGGCTCCATTAAATCCCTGATCATCGCGCCGGTAAAAAGATGGAAGATCTTTCTTGCCAAACTTCTTGCGATCATCACCTGGATATTCTCCGGAAGTCTCGTGATCACTTTGGGTGCGTCACTCAGCATGGGGCTGAAATCCGGTTTTTCCACACTGGCCCCCTACTATTTTGTTTCCGGCGGTCAGGTCCGCACGATTCCGTATGTGCTGTTTGCCCTTCTTCTTTTCCTGGCAAGCAACATTCCCCTTCTGGTATATGTGCTGGTCGCCTATGCCATTTCCTGCAACACGAAAAATACCGGTGTCGCAGTCGGCATATCCACCGGTCTTGTATTGAGCAATACCGTCACCCAGGTGATCATTGAAGCCTTCTCCTCTTCACGGTGGATCGATTTTCTTCCTATGGCGAACATGTACCTGACAGATAAGATCTTCCCTTATCTGCGTTTCAACGGTTTCAACAGCGACGTAGGCGGTACCATCTCTTTCCAGATGCCGCACTCCATTCCCCTGTCATTCTCGGTCACCTATCTTGCGATCTTCAGTTTTGTACTTCTTTTCATCGCGTATGACGGATTCGTCCGAAAAGATATTCAGTAAGAGTTTTCTCCGGAAAAAGCACTCCCCTGTCGGATCTGATGAGCTCGAAGATATCCTTCGAGCTCATTTCTTGTCCGACGTTTGTCAGAAACCCATAAAGGAGCCAGAAGATCTCTCTTTGCCCCGTCCCCGGTCAATCTGTACACTACCATTTCTGGAGAAAGGCGTGGCAGTATCTCTCCGATAAAGGCAATATATTCATCCCTTTCCATAAGAGGAAAAGGCTCTTTCTCGTATGCTGTTCCCAGGTCTGTACCACGAAGGATATTTAAGTTTGCGATCTTGATTCCGTGGATAGGAAGACGGGCACAGTAATCGATCGTCTCCAGCATCTGTTTTTTCGTCTCGCAGGGAAAGTCCATGATCACATGGACGATCACCTGAAGTTTCGGGATCATCTTTAATCTTCGGATCGTCTCCTCGAAAACCGAAAGAGCATATCCCCTTCTCATCCATTTCGCCGTATCTTCATGGATCGTCTGAAGACCCAGTTCGATCCACACATGTGTCTTTTCCGAAAGATCTGAAAGGATCTTGTACATCTTTTCCGAGATCACATCCGGACGGGTCGCGATCGCAAGACCCACCACCTCCGGATCTGAAAGGGCTTCTTCGTACTTTTTCGAAAGCACGTCCTCATCTCCGTAAGTATTGGAAAAGTTCTGGAAATAGGCAATGTATAAGTGTGAATCCGTCTTTTTCCTGACTTTTTCTTTTGCCTGGGAAAGCTGCTCCGATATGCTCAGGTTCCGGTCTGCGGCAAATTCACCTGAACCCAGACCGCTGCAGAAAATGCACCCTCTTGTGCCCTTTGTCCCGTCCCGGTTCGGGCAGGTGCATCCCGCATCCAGCGCGATCCGGTAGACTTTGTCTCCGAACACTTCTCTATAGTAGGAATTGGCACTTCTATAGTTCACAGGTCCTCCAAAAATCCACCGTGGGGATGGTCTTCCCGGTCGGGATCCACCAGATCGTCTTTTCCCTCCATCTGCGTCCCGCGCATCACGATATCGCTTCCGAAGCGGGAACGCAGCACATCCAGAGTCGCATTGATCCTGTCATCTCTTTGTATCTTCTCATAATTTTCGAATATCGTCATCTGCTGATAGTCATTCTCATCCACCAGATGCGTGGTACGCACACCAAAGCTCCGAAGCGGAGCATGCCAGTCATAACTCTCGTCAAAAAGCTCCATCGCCAGCTGGGCGATCGCCTTTTCATCGTTGGTCTCCGAAGGCAGCGCCCGCTGCTTCTCATAGGAATGGAGATCCGTATCCCGCACCCATATCGTCACCGTCCCGGCCCGGAAGTGATGCTTTCTCAGCCTTCCGGCCACCTGGGAAGAAAGTGTACTGATGACCTTCCACACATCCTGCCGGCAAGTCATATCCCGAGGTGTCGTCGTGCTGTTCCCGATAGACTTCAGCGGCCGGTTATAAGTGGAATCATGCACCTCGGCATTTTCCAGACCGTTGGCACTCTGCCACAAAGCAAAGCCGTTCTTTCCCATCGAGGATAGGACAAAATCCGCATCCAGCGCCGCCAGGTCTCCTATGGTCTTCACGTTCATCTTATGAAACGCCGCCGTCGTCGACTTTCCCACAAACAGAAGGTCGCTGACCGGAAGCGGCCACACGATCTCCTTGAAATTCTCTTCCGTGATCTCGGTCGTGGCATCCGGCTTTTTATAGTCCGACCCCAGTTTGGCAAAAGTCTTATTAAAGCTCACGCCCACCGAACAGGTCAGACCCAGTTCCTCCCTGACCCTTGTACGGATCTCGTCCGCCAGCTCATGCGGCGTGCAGGAAATGCACCCGGTCACGTCCAGCCAGCATTCATCCAGCCCAAAGGGCTCCACCTTATCCGTATACTGCAGAAATAATTCCCGGATCCGCTCCGAATAATACACATACTGCTCGAAATGCGCCGGCACCACCAGAAGATCGGGACATTTTTCCTTGGCCTGCCAGATCGCTTCTGCGGTCTTCACGCCCTTGGCCTGTGCCAGAGGATTCTTCGCCAGAATGATTCCGTGCCGAAGCTTACTGTCGCCACCCACGGCCATGGGCACATTGCGCCATTCCGGATGGCTTCGCATCTCTACAGATGCAAAGAAACAATTCTGGTCCACATGCAGAATATCCCGGTGTGCCAATTTCGCCTCTCCTTTCAAACGTATGTTTGTTTTTATCCTACCACAGATACTTCGGAAAATCCACCTTTCCCCCTTTCTCCCTTCTATCCCCCTTTCCCCTGTCCTGCCGCTTGTTTCGGAGAGTTTCGTAATTCCGTATATAAATGTCAAATTTCCTGCTTTCTTTTTTTCTTTGAGAATTGTATAATAGCTAGGAAGACAAGTTTTTTTGTTGTTGTAAATTTTGGGGGTTTGCCGGGGAGTCATCGGCAAACAAATTAAAGGATGGTGAATGTATGGCAAAGCATCGCATTTTACTGGTTGACGACGATACCGATATTCTCGAGATCAACCGTTCTTTCCTGACGAATGAAGGATATGACGTCAGTGTCGCAACAAGTATCGCCTCGACACTTCAGAAGGTTGAGACAAACTCTTATGACTGTATCGTTCTGGACATCATGCTTCCTGACGGAACCGCATATGATCTGCCGGCCAAGATCCACGTGTATTCCAATGCACCGATCATTTTCCTGTCGGCAAAGGACCAGCTGGAAGATAAGATCACAGGATTTAAAGCCGGTGGCGACGACTATATGACGAAGCCGTATAATCTTCCGGAGCTTTCCGCACGTATCTCTGCACACATTCGCCGTAATATGACCCGTGACGGCTTCCTTATGGAATTCCCGCCGCTGACTATGAATGTAAAGACACGTGAGGTTACCCTCAACGATGTTCCGGTTCACCTGACCAACCGTGAGTTCGATATTCTCCGTCTTCTGGCCGAGACTCCGAACGTGATCGTTCCTTTCGCCCGCATCTACTCTCATGTATGGGGTGACGACGGTCTGTGCGATAACCATCTGGTCATGGTTAACATCAGCTATCTGAGAAAGAAAATGGAAAAAGCCGATCCTTCTGTTCAGTTCGTTAAGACTGAATGGGGCAGCGGTTACTCCTTCAGCTATCCGCCGATCCGCAATACTATGCGTGCGGAGTAATTTCTGACGTACCGGAAAGAAGTGGGTCTTCATGGCATCTCATTTACAGGATACAGATAAGAAGCGCTTTTCTACCGGATTCACTGTCATCGTACTGATTATTTTAGTCGTTGTCCTGTCTGTGTTGTTCTTAACGATCAACCGCAGACGGGGCAGCGACTTTTCATATACCCTTTCCGGTTCGGTCAATCTGACCGAGTGGGCCGACGGCCGTCCGATCATACTGGAAGACGGCTGGGAATTCTACCCTCACCTTCTTCTGACTCCGGACATGATCCATCAGAGCCGTCAGGAAGATGCCCGGGAAAAATATCCATATTATAAAAATGTACGTATCAGCACAGACGGATGGAAAGATCTTGGAAATAATGCCGAGCTCTATTCTTTCGGAAAGCCAACTCAAGAAATGGGAAGCTACGGTGTCGGCACATACCGGATCGAACTTCTTTTGGACCCGGATATCGATTATATGAACCTGAACTTTCCTTCCATCGGTCAGGCTGCCACCATCTGGATCAACGGCAAAGCCGCCCGTCACTACGGTGTCGTTTCCGATAACAAAGGGATCTACCAGTCCACGCAGGTAAGTACCAATCTTCAGGTGGAACCGACAGAAGACGGCCGCATCGAGATCGTCATTCTCTGTGCCAATTTTTCTTCACCCTACGGAGGTATCCTCTGCAGCCCCTGTGCCGCCTCCTCCACCGCCATCGGTGTGATCGAGTACTCCGGAAGAATGTTCCTTACGGTACTTTGCGCATTCTGGGTATTCTTCCTCTTTGGCGGATACTACATTTCCCGTACCTTTGCCAGCCGTTCCAAGCTCTACTTCTTCCTTCTGATGTTTTTGGCGGAGATCCTCTATGACATCTTTGCGCCAACGCTGTCACTTTTAAGCGGAGACTGGAACATGCTGATCCAGACCACTCTGATCATTCTGGCCAATTATTTCTCTTATCTGTTCTACTATTCCCTTTATCCGAGACGCACGAGCAAATTCTTTGACACCATCCGGTATATCGAGCTCAGTCTGTTTTCCATGCTGACTGCTTTCTATCTGCTTACCTACTGGTGTTTCCCGAACCTTCTTTATCTGTCCTCTTCTGTGGCAGTAAATCTGGTCCTTTTATTAGTCACCGGTGCATTCAACATTTTCCGAGTCTTCTACATGGCCCGGGACTTCGAACATGGCCGCCCGCTTTACATGCTTTCCGCACCGCTGGTGCTTCTGATGCATCTTGCCACCTTTGTCCGCCAGCAGTATTACCTTTACATCTCCTTCCACGCCTGGCTGACACTGTTTCTGGCCGTGGGCTACACCATCTATTTCGTGGTCGACTATGTGCGCACCTACGACAAACTCGCCGCCAACAACAAGAGTCTGGCAGATGCCGTGGAAGAAAAGACCAAGTACATCACCCGCGTGAATCAGGATCTTCTCAAAAACCACGAGAAACTTCTGGAAAACGAAGAAGCCCGAAAGAAAGTCATGTCCAATGTCTCCCATGACCTGCGCACACCGATCACGGCGATCCGCGGCTATATCGAGCTGATGCTGAATGCCAAAGAGCCCCTTTCCCGGGAGCAGGAAGTCCAGTATCTGTCCAACATGCATACAAGAAGTGTCCAGATGGAACAGCTCATTTCCGACTTGGTGCAGCTGACCCGTATGGAGTCAGAAAACGATACTATTGAACTGATGCCGATCAGCGTCAAAGAAATGGTGGGAGATCTGTTCCAGCTTTACCATGCAGAGTGCGAAGGAACGGATAAAGTCATTACTTTCACCGCTCCGGAAGACGATGATCTGATCATTGACGGAGATCCGAAAAAGCTTCTGCGCGTTTTCGAGAACATCATCGTCAATGCCATGAAGTATACTAAAGATGACGGACGGATCGACATCACCTGCCACCGTTACGATGATCCGGCCATGCTTGGAGGAAATGCCGTGGAAGTTCTTGTCAAGGATAATGGTGTCGGCATCCCCGCAAATGAAGTGCCTTATGTTTTCGACCGTTTCTACCGTGCCGAGAATTCCGGCATCAATAAGACCGGTTCCGGCTTAGGCCTTTCCATCGTAAAGAGCGTCATGGATAAGCATGGCGGCAAGATCTGGGCAGAAAGCGAAGAAGGAAAAGGCTCGGAATTCCATATCGTCTTTAAAGCCTCCTCCTTCTCTTTCGATGAAGAGCCGGAAGACGAAGAATAAACGGAAATTCATTTCCTGAAGCTGCTTTTTCAGACAGTGCGTTTCCCGAAGAAAATAAAAAAGGACGAGCCCGAAAGCCCGTCCTTTATTTTAAACAAGTATAATGCCGGTCAGCCGTTTGCTGTCAGGTAATCGTTCAGCGCGGTAACCAGAGCATCGCAATCCAGACCATGTACAGCGCAAGCCTCTTCGATGGTCTCGCCGTGAGCCATTGCGCAGCCGAGGCAGTGCAGGCCGCTGTTCATGAAAATCGGTACTGTATCCTGATGCTTGTTCAAAACGTCAGCAATGATCATATCTTTTGTGATAGCCATAGATGTATTCCTCCATAAATTATCATGTTGCTTCTTAATCCATATGTACATTACCATTTGTTGAGAAAGAATGCAATTTTCTTTTTTTGATGTTTGGGTCATGGTATAGTTAAATAAGTAGTAAAACATAAAGTGACAGGTCCATCGGATCTTCTATGGGTGCAAAATTATGAAACTGAACTACAAACGGACGTTTCTTACAGGACTTGCTTTTCTGGCCATTACCGCCTTCTGGCAAATGTACGATAACATCATGCCGCTCATCCTTGGCGAGACCTTTGAGATGAACGAGACGATCACCGGCATCATTATGGCCGCGGACAATATTCTGGCCCTGTTTCTTCTGCCTTTCTTCGGAAAGAGGTCGGACCGCACCCGTACTCGGATCGGAAAAAGAATGCCCTATATTCTGTTCGGTTCCGGCCTGGCTATCATTCTGACCAATATTCTCCCGATTCTGGATAACGGCTATGCCGATTCTCCGTCCCGGATCAAAATGGTGTCTTTTATCATTACCCTGGGACTTCTTCTCATTGCCATGTCCGTATTCCGCTCTCCGTCTGTGGCGCTGATGCCGGACGTTACACCCAAGCCTTTACGTTCCCGGGGAAATGCCATCATCAACCTGATGGGTGCATTGGGCGGGATCTTATTCCTGATCTTCTCTGCCGTCATGTATCCGGAATCCAAGACAAGCACGGCCTCCCATGTAAACTACCAGCCTCTTTTTCTCTTTATCTCCGCCCTGATCTTCGTCTCCATCGGTCTGATGCTCCTGACCGTCAAAGAGCCGCAGTGGGCCAAAGAAAATGAGGATCTGGAAAAGAAGCACCCGGAATGGAATTTGACAGTGGAAGGAAAAGACCATACTTCTAAACTCCCGAAGCCCGTCCTTCGCTCCATGATCTTCCTTCTTTCTTCTGTGGCATTATGGTACTTTGCCTATAATGCCCTGACCACCTGGTTTACGTCCTACGTTTCCACCGTCATGGACAAACAACTGGGCTTTGCCTCCACCTGTTTTCTGGTCACGAATATCGGCGCCATCATCTTCTTTATTCCCGCCGGCATCATTGCTTCGAAGATCGGCCGGAAAAAGACGATCCTGATCGGTGTCTTCTGCTTCGGTGCATGCTTTATCGCCGCCTTCTTCATTACGACGGCCGGCAGCAGCGCACTCTTTTCCACCATGTATGCCAACTTCTTCATCATCGGCGCATCCTGGGCCCTGATCAACGTCAATTCCCTGCCGATGGTGGTGGAGATGTGCAGCGGTGCCGATACCGGCCGTTTTACCGGATATTACTACACCGCCTCCATGAGTGCGCAGGTCGTCACTCCGGTCCTTGCCGGTACACTTCTCAAACACATAAGCTACAAGGTGCTTTTCCCTTACGCCGCGATATTTGCTTTCCTAAGTTTTACCACCATGCTTTTTGTTATGCATGGTGATAACCGGGCTTCTGCCCCCACCGGACTGGATGCCTTTACCGACATGGAAGTATGATCCAAAATGCAAAAGCATCTTGACAAAATTAAATAATATGCTTTCGTGCGTTTTCGGCGAAAAAAACGAAAAAACCCTTGACAATAGGCGATTTGACGTTCATAATAACCCTTGAAATAAAGCCCTGAAGGAGGCAGTGAATTATGAATAAATCAGAACTTATTGATGCAGTTGCAAAGGCAACTAACCTGACCAAGAAGCAGTCCGAGGCAGCTATCAATGCTACACTCGATGCTATCGGCGATGCTCTCGCTGCTAAGAAGCCGGAGAAGGTTGTTCTCGTTGGTTTCGGTACATTTGAGACAAAGAAGCGTGCAGCTCGTAAGGGTCGTAACCCGAGCACAAAGGAAGTTATCGATATCCCGGCTTCTAAGGCTCCGGTTTTCAAGGCTGGTAAGGGTCTGAAGGATAAGGTTAACAAGAAGTAATTTTTGTAAATCGAAAACAAATGAGGGTTGTTTCACGAATGTGAGACAACCCTTTTTTATGCCTTTATCTCTTCTGGTATTTATTCCGCAATCTGCTTCTGTAGCGCATCCTGCAGCACCTTTGAAAAATTGATGTTCTTCTCTGTTGCCGCTTCATTGAGCCATTCAGGTATCGTCAGCGTTTTTTTGACGGCTTTTTTTCCAAATCTCCGACGGTATGTCTTAGTATCACAGACAACGTAGGAAACAAACTCATTTTTCCGAACCGGTATTTTTTCCAGTGGAGTATCGGAGGGGGCGTCTATATCCTTCTCTTCATAGTTTGTATAGATCATGAGAGCCAGTACGTCGCTCGCCATGAGTATCGCATCAGTTATGCTGTTCCCACAGGTAACACAGCCAGCCACATCCGGAAAACGGACAGAATACATCCCATCTTTCTCTTTGGTAAAGACAGCCGGATAAGTATAGAAACTTCCTCTTCCCATTTCTCTTCTCCTTCTACAGATCCGCCAGATCTCATGATTACTCCCCTGCCGCATCATCCGGCATCCGTGAATCTTCAGGTACTTTTTCAGTTCTGACACTTTCATCTTTTTTCACCTATTACTTTAACACGTATTATACGTATTATCAAGAACAACAAAATGACCAGTACAATAATCATAATGGACCATTTTCACATCGCGATAATTGTTTTGACGGAATGTAGAAGGACTTACTCTTTATTCTCCCCGTCCGTAGCTTCGCATCACTTCATCCACTACCTCATCCCGGAGAACGCGCAGCATCACTAGGATCCCGCCCAGATTGAAATCCGATTTGGCAATGCTATAGCGGATATTCCGCTCGATCTGCTGAGAAGACATCTTATAGGGAGTCTCAATCATGGGATAAAGTCGTTTCGAAACGCTCTTGATCAGCTCCGGATCCCGATAGAGGCACATAAGGCAGAAATGGATCAGCTGCGTTCCGATAAGATTACTTCGGAATCCATTCCTGGAAAGCACCCGATCGATGGCACTTGAAATCAGAATCTCTTCCATCTTATCTTCTTCCTCAATTATTCATTTTCAAATAAATCTCTTGTATAAAT